>NZ_PJBW01000002.1:0-453169 GCF_002836085.1 Olleya sp. 1-3 | reverse complement strand
AATTTCAGTGTAAACGTACAACGTTGATGTTCCTGAAATATCAGTCCCAGAAGCAATTAAAGTCCCCGTTCCATTTGGTCCTCCTGTTGCTGAATAATAGTCATTATTAGCACTTAGTGTTGGTAATGTATAAGCACCGCAAGATTGCACGTCACTTATAACATCTGCTGTCGGAGATGTATTAATGGTTACCACAAAACTATCCTCGTCTGTACAATTATTTGGCGCTGTTCCAATTGATTTATAAACGAACAATGTTGTTGTCGTCGTAATATCTGTTCCTGCAGAAACCTCCGTTGTTGGAGACCCTCCAGTTACTGTGTGATAAGTATTATTAGCAGTCAAAGGTGGTAAAGTATACGTGTCACAAGCTTCTACATCCATAGGTGAATCTGCTACTACGGTATCAGACCAAGTTAAGGTTACAGCAATTCTGCTACTAACACAACCGCTTATACTCTCTTCTGCTTCTGCATAATAAGTATAGGTTGTACCTGCTGTAAAAGGTCCTGTTGGTAAATAGCTAAGACTATTTGATTGCAAAAGTGTTCCGCCTGATGACGCATCGTACCAATTTACTTGATCGCCTACCGAAGGTAATCCAGGCAGAGTAACAGTTAATGTTGGCGTAGTGACTCCTGCACAAACACTTGGGTTATTTGGTGTTATTGGCGCGTCTATAATAGGACAAGAACAATTTGGTGCTGTTACGTCTAAATCCGCAGTGCAACTTGAATTTGATGGGTTTGTTGCAGTAATTGTAATATCTGTTCCAGCAGGAATATCCGTAATGTTACCAGAACCTACAGTTCCTGCTGTTGTTGTAATTAGTGCACTTGTAGAAGATACTGTAAATGAAACATTATAGGTTAATAAATCAGTACTACAAGTTGTATTGGTTAGTGTTAATGTTGGTGAGTCTTCGATAGTAATAAGGAAACTACTTTCGTCTGTACAAATATTTGGCGCTGTACCAATTGATTTATAAACGAATAATGTTGTTGTACTTGTAATTATTTCGCCAACAGGCAACTCCGTTGTAGAAGCGCCTCCAGTTGCTGTGTGATAAGTGTTATTAGCAGTCAAAGCTGGTAAAGTATACGTGTCACAAGCTTCTAAATCCATAGGTGTATCGGCCACTACCGTTCCATCAATAGTAATTATAAAACTGGTTTCGTCAGAACAAATATTTGGCGCTATTCCAGTTTCCGTGTAAACGTACAACGTTGTTGTTACAATGATATCTGTTCCTGCTGTAACTATAGTCCCCGTTCCATTTGGTCCTCCTGTTGCGGTATAATAATTATTATTAGTTGATAACGCTTCTAACGTATAAGATGTACAAGATTGCTCATTGGTTTTTACATCTGCTGTTGGAGCCGGTATAAACTCAACCAAAACTTCATCGGTACTCGTGCACGTTGGCGATATTGTAATATCAGCACTATAAGTTCCATCTACGGTCACATCTAATGTAGCCCCAGTTTCTCCAATAATTTCCGCACCATTAAAATACCAAATATGACCAGCTGTTGGTAAGCTAGATGTTAGCGTTACTGTAGTGCCCTCACATTGCGCTGTACCATTTGCAATAGTAATATCATCACCTAAAGAACCTCCCGCTGCATTAAATGAGTTCTGTTTTAGAAAAACTGCTGAGTTAAAAGTATTATCAAAATAATCAGCTATCACCAATTTAATCCTATAATTTGTTCCAGGTGTTACTGGAGAAAAAGCAGTCATCGATAGTGTATGCCCTCTAAGTTGAATAGGATTACTACCACTTGATGGCACATCATAAAAAGCTCCGAAATATTGTGGGTTTACAGAAAGGCAACCTGCTTCGTAAGCTTGATCTCTAACAGTCAAAACAGAAACTACATCCGTTGTACCTGGAACTACAGCTAAATTTACAGGATTAACACTTAAGTTATCTAAATCTGTTAATATAAAAGCAAAAGCATCTCCAAAATTACATTGAAATTCTCCATATTCTTCAGATGCAAATAAAAAATCAAAACTTATAGTGTTTCGTGTAGGTATAAAATCAAATTGGATTGAGGTTGCATTAACTGATTCCATAGGATCCATACCTGGAATAACCGCTTCTAATTCACCATCACCTTCCCAATTTACATTACCACTGCTTTCATCCCCAGAAAAGTTCTTAGGCCCAGGCAAAAGTGCTGCATCTCCCGTGCTTAAGACTATTCCAGATTCAAAAGGGAAAGCACCAGGATCTGCACTGAAATAAGCAATCCCGTTATCAAATCCAAATCCTGTTCCAAAATCACTACCGGTACTAGAAATTACATTTGATATTGTAGCACAAGGATTATTAACTAAAATATCCGTAATTAATTGTTCAGGTGTATATGTTGTTTGGTCAATATCAATAAACGTTCCAGCCTTATATTGACTTTGTAAACTAGCCATTTGTAAAATAACATCATTTTTATAAAAGTCTTCTTGCAGTGCATTATAACTTTCAAAAACAACATCCTCTATAAAACAGACTCCTGTTTTAGGCAGTATAGCTATCCCTTGTTCTATATTACAATTAGGGTTAAATCTAGTTTTAGTGGGTAAGGTATATAACGGATTAAGAACCTCAGTATCGGCAACAGCAACTGTTGAATAATTTATATTTATAACTGCATCAGGAATATCCGATGTAACGTTTAAATTAAAATAACCTGATAAAGCAAAAGCTGTGAGGATTATTAGGTGTCTCATAAAATTAATTAATTGGGACAAAATTACCACTTAATTAATGTTCTTCTGAAGAAAAATTAACATTTTTTAACAGATAAAATAGTACAAATACAAAATAATTGATTTTTTCAATTAATTATAAAGCAATTGATTTACAACTATTTATCCTAAAAACCAATACATAGTTATACGTATGCATTAAAAAAGGGTATAAAAAAAACAAGACCTAATATGCTATATATAGGTCTTGTTTTTTTAAACTAGATAGTATTTATCTACTTATATTTCTATTTACTTTAAAGCTTTCATAAACAGCTCTGCGCTAGCTAAATTGGTAGCTAAAGGTACATCGTGTACATCGCAAAGACGCATTAACATTAAGACATCCGGCTCGTGTGGATGTTTTTCTAGAGGGTCTCTAAAAAATATTACCATACTACATTTACCTTCTGCTACTCTGGCTGCTATTTGCGCATCTCCTCCCATTGGCCCTGATAACATGCGTAATACTTCAAAGCCTGCTTTTTTTACTTTTTTACCTGTAGTACCTGTTGATATTAAAGTAATTTCTTTTTGATGAAAAATAGCCTGATGTTCGTTTAAAAACTGAACCATCTCTGCCTTCTTACCATCGTGTGCAATTATAGCTATTTCCATTTATTTTATTGTTTTAGTATGAAATGCAACCAAACCTTCTATTGGACGCCTTTCAAAATTTCCAACTTTAAAACCTAACTCTTTAGCAACTGCTTTGATTTCATCTTGACAGAAAAACGCAATTGAACCCGCAAAATGTACTGGCACCGTTTTAAGCTCTTCTTGGTACTGTAAAATCATATTTTTTGCAAAACGTCTGATTCCTGATTTGATTAGTTCAACTATATATTCTGAATCCTTATTCAATATCATAAACTCTGCAAACTGCGCTAAGTAAGCATTAGGATTAGGTTGTTTGTATAAATTATACTTTATATAATCTGCTTCTAGGTTATACTTATCTCCAAAAGCAATTCTGATTTGCTCTGGCATATGATTAAAATAGTAGTCACGTAATAACTCCTTACCATAATAATTACCTGAAGCGTCATCCATAATAGTGTACCCTAAAGATTTTACACGTTGATGTAAAATAGTACCATCGTAATAACTACAATTAGATCCAGTCCCTAAGATGCAAACTACTGCAGCTTCAGTTGGTGTATTAATGGTAGCGTATACAGCAGCCATAGTGTCTTCTTCTACTAATATAGTTGCTTTTGGAAAAAATTCTTGTAAAACAACCTTTAGCATTAATCGTGGATTTTCTGTCCCACAACCAGCACCATAGAAAAACACATGTGTGACCTTGTCTTTATTATCCTTTAATGGCGTACTCTTTTTTAAGATTTTTTTAATTTTCTTTTCAGATAGTATCGCAGGATTTAAACCTTTGGTACGTATTTTTTCAAATAATTGGTTTCCGTCTTTATCTACTGCAATCCAATCGCATTTTGTAGAACCACTATCAACAACTAAAATCATATTTTTAAATATTTATGGTAAGATAAAAAAAAAGCACAGTAAAAAGATAAATTACATCTATTTACTGTGCTTAAATTATATAAAATTAAACGTATTATAGTGCGTTAACTTTTTGAGCTAAGTCTACTAATTTGTTTGAATATCCAAACTCATTATCATACCAAGATACTAACTTGAAAAACTTAGAATTTAACTCGATAGCAGAATCTGCATCAAAAACACTAGTTTGTACTTCTCCAACAAAATCTTGAGATACAACTGCATCTTCAGTATATCCTAAAACACCTTTCATTGCACCTTGAGATGCTTTTTTCATAGCTGCTTTAATTTCAGCTAAAGACGTTTCTTTTTTAGTTCTTACCGTTAAATCTACAACAGATACATCAACCGTTGGCACTCTAAAAGCCATACCAGTTAATTTACCATCTAATTCTGGAATTACTTTCCCTACTGCTTTTGCAGCACCTGTAGATGTTGGTATAATATTATTAATTGCACTACGTCCTAAACGGTAGTTTTTACGTGAAGGTGCATCTACAGTAAATTGTGTAGACGTCGCTGCGTGGATAGTAGTCATTAAAGCTTCTTCAATTCCGAAGTTATCTTCTATAACTTTAGCTAAAGGCGCTAAACAATTAGTAGTACAAGATGCATTAGAAACTATAGTATCTGCAGCAGTTAATTTATCATCATTTACACCCATTACAAACATTGGTGCATCTTTACTTGGTGCAGAGATTACTACTTTTTTAGCACCACCTTCAATATGGTAGTTTGCTGTTTCTAAAGTTGTAAAAATACCAGTACATTCTGCAACTACAGTAGCTCCTGCTTCATCCCATTTTAAACTTTTTGGGTCTCTTTCTGCTGTTACACGAATTGTTTTACCGTCAACAACAAGGTTTCCGTCTTTTACTTCGATTGTACCATCAAATCTTCCGTGTACAGAATCGTATTGTAATAAGTAAGCTAAGTGGTCTACATCTAACAAATCGTTAATTGCAACTACTTCTACATCGCTACGTTTTACTGTCGCTCTAAACACGATACGACCAATTCTACCAAATCCGTTAATTCCTAATTTTAATGTTGACATATGATTTTTATTTATTTGTATTCAATTTATATTATGTGGTCATGATATCTGACACACGTATCAATTCTTCGTTAATTTTTGATTTTCCTTTTACAGCTTGCTCTAAAGGTGTTAATTGTATTGTATCACTTAATAGACCAACCATATAATTAGATTTACCCTCTAATAAGCTCTCAACAGCTTTTACACCCATTCTACTTGCTAACACACGGTCAAAACAAGATGGAGAACCACCACGTTGCATGTGTCCTAATACAGATACACGTACTTCGTACTCTGTCATATTTTCTTCAACGTAATCTTTAAGTTCGAAAACGTTTTTACCAATTTTATCGCCTTCTGCTACGACAACAATACTTGATGATTTTCCAGATAATTTACTTCGTCTTAACGACTCTAATAAACGTTCTAAACCTAAATCTTCTTCAGGGATTAAAATCTCTTCTGCTCCAGCACCAACACCTACGTTTAAAGCAATATGTCCGGCATCTCGGCCCATAACTTCTACAAAAAACAATCTGTTGTGAGAACTAGCAGTATCTCTAATTTTATCAATAACTTCAACAACCGTATTTAAAGCGGTGTCGTAACCTAATGTATGTGAGGTTCCAAAAATATCATTATCAATAGTTCCTGGAATACCCATTACTGGGAAACCGAATTCTTGATTAAAAATTAATGCTCCGGTAAAAGTTCCGTCTCCTCCTACAACAACTAAAGCGTCCACATTGGCAGCGACCAAAGCATCATATGCTTTTTGACGTCCTTCTTTAGTACGAAACTCTTTTGATCTAGCAGACTTTAAAACAGTTCCACCTTTATTAATAAGTCCTTTTACATTACGTGCAGTTAACTCCTTAAAGTCACCTTCAATCATACCTTCATATCCACGATATATTCCGGCACATTCAATATTGTAATATGCACATGTTCTGGCTACAGAACGTATTGCAGCATTCATCCCTGGAGAATCTCCTCCAGAAGTCATAACTGCTATTTTTTTTATGGTTTTTGACATGTATTTTTTACTTAATAAAGTAAAACTAATAAAGATATATTAGATAATACATTGCTTTTGCTAAAATTTAACGATAACCTTAAAACTATAACGTTATCGTTAATAACTTAATAAAATACAGCGTGTTAAATTGAATAAAAGAAGACTTTTGGTAGAGATTATTCTTCTTTTTTGAAAGTCATATCGTCTGGAAATGGCGAGTTTGAATCTGTCTCTGGTTCAAGATTTTGGTCTTCTTTTTGAGGTTCTAAATTTTCCTCCTCTTTTTTAGGACTAAAAACTTTACGAAGTAATTCTCCAAACGTATCAAAAGAAACGCTGTAAGATAATCCTACACCTTGGGTGTATCCAATCTCTTCCCCAAAATTTCTAATACTATTTTCTCTATTAAATACTTTTGCGGTTAACGTCCCGTCTTCATTTAATAAAAAATCTATTTGTAAATCTCCAGCAATTACTGAGTCTCCCAATCCTCCAACCGGAACCCCAACTTTACCGTTAATTAAAACACGATCAGAAATTTTGGTTTGCAATGTCACCCCTACTCGATTATCCGTTTGATAATCTGGATTGTTTTGCCCAGCTTCAAAATTTAGTCCAACGTTAAATTTACCATCTCCACTAGACAATAAACTATTAACCAGACCATTTAATCTTTCGGTTAATGTTCCTGAAAAATTAAGATCATTAATACCACTACTAAATCCACCAGTCAAAATTAAATATAAAGCTTGGCTATCTCTTTCTTCTTTTGAGTCTAATCTATAGTTTAACTCAGATTTTATACTTGATTCTGTTGTTGGAAACGTAAAGACATAATCTATATCCGGACGTTCTAGCTTATCTGATAACTCTATAATTAACTCGACAGGAATACTCCTACTTATAGGATTATCTAATAAAGGAGATGGGTTTGCACGCGTCTCATATTTCGCATTAATATTTATAATTGCATCTAAAGGAGGACCATTCCATTGTATGTTACTAACGTATGGTTCTACTGTAAATTTCTTTTCTATTACACCTCCATACAAAAAGTTATAAACCCCTTCATATACTACAAAATCACCATACATATTAAACTTATCATTGGTGTTTATCTCAATTAACAAACCTCCAACTCCGCGTCCTTTTATTGTACTTCCTGAGGTTTTATCAATTAAAATCTCGATCTCAGCATCTTCCGTAACATCTAAATCAAAATTTAAATCCAACCCTGTATCTAAAGTATTCTCTAATACAATTCCTTTTTGTCTTGCTGCTTTTTCTTCTGCTGTTATAAAATGAATTATTGAGTTATCACCAAAAGACTCGTTATCATTTAAAGGTATTTTAAAAACCGTTCCTTTTTTAGTTTGGGCAATAACATTAATACTTAATCCTTCGGCTGGACCGGTAATAGAGGCACTACCACCTATAAATCCTGTACCATAATATAAAGAGTCTTCGCTTTCTTTTGTGTCTAAAACTAACAGTCTTGATGTTAGCACTTCTAAATCAAGTTTCCATTTAGAAAAATTAGTATGACTAATACTACCATCTAAAAGACCTTTAGTATCCTCTTTTATATCTGTGATATTAATTTTATTAAAGTAAAACGATTGGTCTTTTAATGTTACCGAAGCTTGTTCTTGGAAAGCATAGTCCACATTTAAATAAGGGACTCCTAAACCTCCATTATCAATTTTAAATGCACCATTAAAGCTTGGTTTGTTTAAATTACCAACGACCTTAACACCTCCATAAACATCTCCTCTAATCTTATCCAAGACGCCTTCTAAAAATGGATTTAATATTTGTAAATCGAATTTATTAAAATCTAAATTAACATCAATAAAAGCATCATCTCCTTTAACACTTATGTCTCCTTTTGCAGTAAATGAATTAGAAATATCATCCTTTATTTTTGCATCTACTTTGTAATTAGACAACGTTGAGTTTCCTTTTATTTTTGCATCAAAAGAACCTAAAAAGGTTTCATTAACTTCTAAATCATCAATTGTAACTAAGGCATTAGGAATGTAGTTTCCGTTTTCTTGAAGGATATCTAAATCTCCGTTAATATTTCCCGCTAAGGACAATTTAGTAACCTCTGGAACAATCTTATTTAAATCAACATTTTTAAAATTCAGCTTTAAATCTTTATAGGTAGAATCTCTTAAAACTCCTGCTAATTTGATTTGCTCATTTTCATGATTCATCATCAACTCTTCAATCTTGAAATTTTTAAAATCACGATCAAAAATCACTTTATTAAACTTGTTTTTATCTTCATTAACATACCATTTGTTGCCTTTAAAAGTGACATCACTCTTTTTAAAACCAACAACAGATAAATTATCTTTATTTATAGTGTGATAAAAACTTAAATTATAAGCATCGTCATTACGTTTACCTCCTTTAAATTCTGAACGCATAAACAGTGTGTCGTTAAGCGTTACATTAATTAAATTAAACTTAGAAATGTTGTAGTGTTTTGTATAAACACTATCCACTTCTACATAAGTATTAAATAGTGGGTTATTGTTATCCACTTGCAACTCTATGGTGTCTGCAAAGTAATCTAATAACTTAATTTTTGGTGATTTAAAGGTTAGTTTAAACGCTTTTTCATTACTCTCTACACGCCCTTTAATAAAGGTATTGGCGCCTACTTCTACTTCAGGAAAAAAGACTTCAACAATTTTGTTATATATCTTAAAATTAAAATCAATGTATTGATTCCCTTCTATAGTATTTGGAACATAATTAGCGTAAACACTTTTTATAGAATTTTCAAAGAGTAGCTCTAAATCTTTAAATTTAAAATTCCCGTTTAATTGCCCTTCTACGATTTCTGGCGAGTTTACTTTTATTAGCCTTTCATTATCAGAAAACTCAGAACTAATAGCAAAATCTTTAAACGTGTATGTATCGTTCTCATTTTTATACACTGTGTTTTTAAATGAAATATTACCAACAGCATCATCAATAGTATTTGCATTCATTTTCATGTCTACAATACCAGTAAACTCTGATTGCTCATCTCGGTTATAAAAATTAAGTGCTTTCAAATTGGCATAATCTACTCTGGCAACAAAATCAAACGACTTTACCTCTTGAGATAAATCTGCTAAACCATCAAATTCTAATTTTAAGTTTTTATCCCTAGACACCAACTTTCCATTAAATTTACTTTGCTTATACTGTCCATTAACTACAATATTCTGGTAATTATAATTGTTGTAATTAATGTTATAAACATCCCCTTTTAATTGCGTTTTTAAGTTTTCTTTTTTAAAACCTACACCATCAACATCTACGTTTAATGAGGTAGTCCCAATTTTAGGATCTTCTAATAATTGTCCTAAATCAAACTCGTCTAAAATTATATTTCCTTTATACGATGCATAATCTATATTGCTAATATCAGACATCTCAAGATTAGAATTAACATAGCCTAATGTTGTGCTAATCTCTAAATCTGCTCTAATCTTATTTGGTGTAATATTAGAAGTACCAACTGCAGTAAAATTACCTAACTTATCAAATAAAGACGGAATTGATTCTCCTAAAACATTAGGTAACAAATCTTTTAAGTCTTTGTAATTAGAAGATAAATTGGTAAAATTACCTTGCATGGCAAAATTATTATCTTCACTATTAAATAGATTTTTAAAGTTTATTGTCCCGTATATCTTAGTGTTTCGGCTTGTATCTAATCTTAAATTTTCTGTTGTTAGATTATTTAATGTTCCTGATAGTTTTGTTGAAAAATTGGCACGTTGATTTTTACCAAATTCATTATAAAACACATTTAATTCATCTAATAAAACACTACCCTCTGTAAAATTAGCAGAAACTTTTACTTTATCCTCAAACTCTTTAAAATCCGATCTATTATAATTAAAGGCTAGTTCTCCTATTATAAAAGATTCTGGTGTTTTTAAATTTAAATTATCAAAACGCATTTCTGACAGTGTATAACTAAAATCAGAAGATAAATTTTCTAATTGTATTCCACGACTGTCAACAAACTGCATGGTATTTATTCTAGTCCTTACATTACTACCGTCAATAACAAAATTGGTTCCGTTTAAATTGATAGTATTAAATTGAATAATTTGTGGCGTTTCTTTATTTTGATCAATTAAATTAAAAGTCCCGTTGGTAATATTAACATCACTTGATGTCAATAAAAAATTACTTTTTTTCGGTCTTGGGTTATCATCTTCAAATCGATCCACAAACACATCTAAATTGGTTTGGCTTTCGTCTTTATAAGTCACAATATTAAATACCAAATCCTCTAAATCAATATCACCAAAATTTAATTTACTGTTATATAGATTTTTAAAACTAACAATTGATGTATTTAATTCTGTCGCACTAATTAATGTATCCTTTTTAAAATCTCTAATTAAAATACCTTTAATCTGGACATCTCCATTAAATTGCAATCCGATTTTTTGAATATTTATATTGGTTTTATAAGAATCATTAAGCCAATCCGTAGCGTATTTACCAGCTTTAGTTTGAACAGCAGGAATAAACATGACCAACACCAAAATGATGAACAACAATAGCAAGATTGCTATTAATTTACCGACTATTTTAAGAAATTTTTTGATACTGTTTTTAAGCTTAAAAATTATATATAATATCTTACTTTTGCTTTTAAGTAAACAAAAGTAATTTAGTTGTTAATCATTACACCAAAATTAACAATTATTATGCCTAAAAATACCTAATGACTACACAAAATATTTATATCCTCGGAATTGAAAGCTCTTGTGATGATACTGCTGCCTCTATTATATTTAATGGAAAGATATTAAGTAACGTTGTTGCAAGCCAAAAAATACATGAAGAATACGGTGGTGTTGTACCAGAATTAGCCTCTAGAGCGCACCAACAAAACATAGTACCTGTTGTAGATCAAGCTTTAAAAAAAGCAGGAATAACTAAATCTCAACTTAGTGCTGTAGCTTTTACTAAAGGACCAGGATTAATGGGGAGTTTATTAGTGGGTACATCTTTTGCCAAATCGTTGGCATTTGGATTAAACATCCCATTAATTGATGTTAACCATATGCAAGCACATATTTTAACTCATTTTATTGACGAAGATGGATTTAACAAACCGCCTTTTCCTTTTTTAGCAATGACCATTTCTGGCGGACATACTCAAATTGTAAAGGTGAACCACTATTTTGATATGGAGGTTATTGGAGAAACAATTGATGATGCTGTTGGAGAAGCGTTTGATAAAAGCGGAAAAACATTAGGCTTAGGTTATCCTGCGGGTCCTAAAATTGATAAATTAGCAAAATTAGGTAATCCAAAGGCTTTTAAATTTACAAAACCAAGAGTAGATGGTTTAAACTTTAGCTTTTCAGGTTTTAAAACGGCTGTTTTATATTTTATCCAGAAGCAAGTCAAGTTAAATCCTAATTTTATAGAAGAAAACTTAAATGATATTTGCGCCTCCATACAATATACAATTATTGGTATTTTAACGGATAAACTTAAGTTAGCAGTTAAACAAACCAGTATCTCTCATATCGCTATTGGTGGTGGTGTGTCGGCAAATTCTGGCATAAGACAAGCTTTAAAAGATGGTGAAGCAAAACACGGATGGACAACCTATGTTCCTAAATTTGAATTTACAACAGATAATGCAGCAATGATAGCAATTGTGGGTTATCTTAAATTTTTAGATGGTGATTTTGCCGAACAAAATGTAATGGCAAATTCTAGATTAAAAATATAAACACAATATCTAAAACCTAAAACTACTGTTAACAATCACAACTAAAACTATTTATTTTTGTTTTTTTGCTGAAATTAAAACACATACACTACCCAATGAAATTTTTACTTTACCTTACTATCTGTCTATTGTCGGTCTCTACTTTTGCTCAAAGAGCTTTAAAAAAAGAATTGGACACCATTACAACGGTTGCACAAGCTGAAAAATTTTTAGAAACAAAAAAATCTAGAAAAAATAAAATATTAATCTTTAATGAAGAAAAGCATAAGACTAAGCTAGCAACAAAGCTTTTAAGCACAAGCGTTGGGAGTACAGAAGTTGTAAAGACAGAATTTAACGTCACACATTATAAAGTGATTGATAGGACAGATGACAGACACTACAGGCTTAGTTATATCTACTTTGATGGAAATAAAATAGAAGCTTCCAAAATTGTAGAATACAAAAACAATATTTTAAAATCTTACGAAGATGGTGTTAGATTTGACGATTTAGCTAAACGTTACTCGATGGACAGAAACGCTAAACGTGGTGGAGATTCTGGATGGTTAAAAGAAGGAAGTATGCCAATTGAAGTAGAAAATGAAGCGTTTAATTTGGATCACAAATTAGGAGAAATTTATACTGTAAGAATACCTGAACCTAACGGTTTTTATGTGATCTTAAAAACGGAACGCATTAAGAAAATCAAAGAAATTAAAGTACTTAAAGTAATAGCAAAAGATTAAATGCAACTATTTTACAATCCAGACATACAGTCCGATACAACCCAATTTTCTTTTCCTAAAGACGAAAGCAGGCACATTGTTAAAGTCTTAAGAAAACAAACGGGAGACACCCTAAATATTACCAATGGTAAAGGGTATCTGTTTGAAGCTGAAATTACTATTGCTGATCAAAAAAACTGTGTTGTTACTATTTTAGAAACCACCTTGCAACAACCACAACATTACAAATTACATTTAGCAGTAGCACCAACAAAAATGAATGATCGTTACGAGTGGTTTCTTGAAAAGGCTACCGAAATTGGAATTACAAGCATAACGCCTATTATCTGCGATCATAGCGAAAGGAAAGTCATAAAATTGGAGCGGTTTAATAAGATTATCCAATCTGCAATGAAGCAATCTCTAAGTTGCTACTACCCTATTTTAAATGACCCAATACATTTTAAAGACTATTGTAATCAAGAATTTTCTGGAGATACATTTATTGCGCATTGTGAAGAAACAGACAAAAAGTCGTTAAAATCTCAGGTATTACCTAAAAACGAAATCACCATTTTAATTGGTCCGGAAGGTGACTTCTCTATAAAAGAAATAGAATTAGCTATTAAAAATAATTTTACTCCAGTAACTTTAGGACAAACAAGATTACGCACAGAAACTGCTGCTATAGTAGCTTGTCATAGTGTTGCTTTTATAAATGAATAGCAACAATACAAATATAACTTACTTTGTTTAGATTTTTGACAATCATAAAATAGAAGCAGAAGTATTATCTTTCGTAAATAAAATTGAAACTGAATATTTATAAATGAAAAACATTCTAACATTATTTCTTTTTCTATCTACTTTCAATAGTTTCTCACAAGACTTAGCGATACTTAAATATAAAGGTGGCGGAGATTGGTACAGTAACCCTACAGCTATTCCTAATCTTATCAAGTTTTGTAACGAAAATATTGACACACAAATCAACGAAAAACCAGAAACCGTTGAAGCAAATAGTATTGATATATTTAGATTTCCATTGTTACATATGACAGGTCATGGAAATGTGCTGTTTGAAGAAGACGATGTAGACAACTTACGTAACTATTTGCAATCTGGTGGTTTTTTGCATATCGATGATAATTATGGTATGCAGCCATATATCGTCAAAGAACTTAAAAAAATATTCCCAAATCAAGACTTAGAAGAATTACCAAGCACACATCCTATTTTTAGTACAGCTTTCACTTTTAAAGAGGGCTTGCCTAAAATTCATGAACACGATGGTAAACGCCCGCAAGCCTTTGGTTTGTATTATAAAACTAGGTTAGTTGTTCTTTTTACTTTTGAAAGCGATTTAGGTGATGGATGGGAAGATCAAGAAGTACACAACGACGATGACGCCATCCGTCTAAAAGCTTTAAAAATGGGAGCTAATATTGTAAAATATGCTTTCGAAAATTAAATCTTTTGGAAATTAACTTATTAAAACAATTGCCAATCCATGCAACTAACGCATTATACTTCAAAATTTAAACAACATCAATTTCCTATAACTGTTATTTGCGAAAACGTTACAAACGCGCCAAATATTGGTAGTCTATTTAGAGCTTGTGATGCTTTTGGAATAGAAAAACTAATTTTTTGTGGTGCAGATATTCCGTTAGGACGAAAAATGACTAAAACTTCTCGTGCGACAGAAAAAGTAGTTAATTATCAAGTTGAAGACTCAGCACTTGAAACCGTAAGTAATTTAAAAAAAGAAGGTTATAAAATTGTAGCTTTAGAAATAACTTCAGACAGTAAAACCATAAGTCAGTGCCAATTTAACTCAAAACAACCTATCGCATTAATTATTGGTGATGAGAATTTTGGGGTTTCTGAAGCCATTTTAAAACTAACTGATACCGTTGTACATATAGATATGTTTGGGCAAAATAGTAGCATGAATGTAGTCCAAGCAACAAGTATTTGTTTATATGAAATTACTAAACAGTTAGCACAAAAATAAAATTCAATATTTTATATTTACAGTATGACATCAAGAACAATATCAAACGGAATTTTAAGGGCTGCAGCAACGTTAGTTGGTGTTGTTATACTTTTATGGTTTTTATATAAAATACAATCTGTAATAGTTTATTTAGTAATTGCTGGTATCGTTGCTTTATTAGGGCGTCCGTTAGTGGTGTTCTTAAAAAGCAAACTAAAATTCTCGGATACTTTAGCTGTGGTTTCTACCATGGTTATTTTTCTTGCATTAATCTTTGGTATAATTAGTCTTTTTATACCCTTAATTATAGAACAAGGTCAAAACTTAGCTTTATTAGATATTGATTTATTACAAACCAATATTGAAAACTTATATAAAGAAGTTATTAGTCATTTTGGATTAAGTTCTTCTACAGTTGAAGAGTCTATAAAAGACTCTAAATTTATGTCAAGTATTAATTTTGGTATAATACCAGAATTTTTAAACTATTTAATTGCCGGTTTTGGAAGCTTTAGTATTGGTCTGTTTTCAATACTATTTATATCCTTTTTCTTCCTAAAAGATAGTAAACTAATGAGTACAGGATTGGTTACTATATTACCTAAAAAACATGAAAAAAGGTTAAGAGAGTCATTTGTTACAATACGCGATTTACTAACACGATATTTTGGAGGGTTACTATTACAGTTGTTAATACTGTTCACAATTTACTCAATTGTTCTTTTAATCTTTGGAATACAAAATGCAGTAATTATAGCAACACTTTGTGCTCTATTAAATATAATTCCATACGTTGGTCCTATTATTAGCGCCTTTTTACTAATACTTTTAAGTATGTCTAGCAATTTAGGAGAAAGTTTTAGCGATGTTATACTTCCAAAGACCATTTACGTAATGGTTGGGTTTTTAATAGCACAATTAGTAGATAATTTTGTTAGCCAACCTTTTATATTTTCAAAAAGTGTAAAATCTCATCCGTTAGAAATATTTTTAGTTATTATTATCGCTGGATTATTATTTGGTATTGTTGGTATGATAGTCGCTATTC
Organism: Olleya sp. 1-3; assembly: GCF_002836085.1. NCBI lineage: Bacteria > Pseudomonadati > Bacteroidota > Flavobacteriia > Flavobacteriales > Flavobacteriaceae > Olleya > Olleya sp. 1-3. The sequence goes on along the minus strand of NZ_PJBW01000002.1, from coordinate 437,313 downwards.
CAATGTACACAGTACTTAAAGTGATTTCTAAAGAGTTTTTATCAGAATACAGAGTGGTTGATAAATTAACTAAAGGTTTAGATGATTAAGTTTAATAAGGCCATTCTTGATAGCGACATACAAGATTTTATAAACGCTAACATAAACTCTGACATATCTAAATTAGCGCTAAAAGGTATTCCCTTTTCTGAGCATTTAAAACAAGATATATTTACACAAATAGAAGCAAAAAAAAGATGTCAAAAAAAGCTTCCTACTTGGTTTAACACGCCAAACATATACTATCCAACAAAATTAAATATAGAGCAAACGTCCTCAGAGATTACAGCAAAGTATAAAGCTAATCTAGTTTCAGGAGAAGCTTTAATAGACTTAACTGGAGGATTTGGGGTAGACAGTTTGTATTTTGCTAAAACGATACAATCTGTCGTGCATTGTGATATAAACAAAACGCTATCTGAAATAGTCGCTTATAATGCTTCTATCTTAAAAATTAAAAATAGCAGCTTTTATCCCCAAAACGGAATAGAGGTTTTACAAAACATAACCACCAAATTAGATTGGATATATGTTGACCCCTCTAGAAGAAATGATATAAAAGGAAAAGTGTTTTTATTAAAAGACTGTTTACCAAATATACCTGAGCATTTAAATTTTCTATTTACAAAGGCCAAAAATGTTTTAATTAAAACCTCCCCTCTTTTGGATTTAACTTCTGGTATAAACGAACTTCAAAATGTAAAATCAATACATTGTGTTGCTGTCAATAATGAAGTTAAAGAACTATTGTGGGTGTTAGAAGAAGGTTTTGAGGGCGCAATAAGAATTAATACAGTAAATCTTAAAAATAACGAAGAACAAGAGTTTTCTTTTTTATTAGGTGATGAAAATAAAGAAGATCCTGACTACAGCCAGCCTCTAACCTATTTATACGAACCTAATGCAGCCATTTTAAAGTCCGGAGCGTTTAACAGTGTCGCAAGTCAGTTAAAACTTTTTAAGTTACACAAACACGCGCATTTATACACTAGTGATACATTAATTAAATTTCCAGGAAGAATATTTAAAATTGAAACTAGTATTAATTACAACAAAAAGGAATTCAATAAAAAAATAGGATTAAAACAAGCTAATATAACGACTCGTAACTTTCCTGAGTCAGTAGCCAAAATAAGAGAAAAGCTTAAAATAAAAGATGGTGGTAAAAACTATTTGTTTTTTACCACCAATTTAGACAATTCAAAAATCACTATTCTTTGTTCTAAACTTTAGTTTAGACTATTTACTATAGGTGTGTCAATTTTATTTTGAGCATTAACAACAATTTCAATTTCTGAGCAGTTACTAATACTTATAGCTATTTTATCATCAGAAACACCAATAACATTGCTGTCCAAATTAAAAATAGTATCTCCTTCTGTAAAACTAATCCAAGAAGTACTTGCACCTGCAGCTACATCTACAAATTCAATCATATTACTATCAGAATCTATGATTTGAAAAGTAAAAGCGACAGTTCCGTTGTTTGTTAGTTTTGTTTTTGGATCTTGATTATTGCAAGATTGATTTGCTTCGGCTACATTTTGACTTACTGCACTTTTACTTACTGCATCATCCAAAGACTCTACATTACAACTAGATACAGTTAATAATAAACAAATTGCAACTGATAATTTTAATAGATATTTCATTATTTTTTCAAGTTTAAACCAGCAAATAAATATGCTGAATTTGGGGCTGCAAAAGTACCATTTAAAAGAGGATAAAAAATTTGTACACTTAAAAAAATAGCTGAATCGATGAAAAACAAAATAAATCGATATAGTGTTAAAAACTAAACCGTTAGTCAAAATATAAAGGCAATAAAAAATAAGTAAAGCGTAAATATTTAATTACTCAAGAAACTAATTGCATTAAAAAATTTGGACCATAACTAGAACAAAATAGTAATAAAACAAATTGTAATAAAACTAAAATAGAACAGAACAGAACAGAACAGAACAGAACAGAACAGAACTATAACTAATTAAAGACTATTAATTAAGAAAACTATAGAAAACAAAAAAGCCTCACTATTTCTAGTGAAGCTTTGAGTGAGCCCTTCAGGATTCGAACCTGAGCTTAAGTTTCTATATTTTGTAGTGCTTACCACTACTCTACTATTTCTTGTGTGCCTAAAAGTGTGCCTTTTAGTTTTTTGCTTATTGTATTTATAAAAAACTTCCATCTTTAAAACTAAAGTAACTTTCTTTCGAAATAATTAAATGGTCTAGTAATTTTATATCTACCATATCACATGCGTTTTTTAACGCGGTTGTAATCCTTTTATCTACATCAGTAGGGTTTATATTTCTACTTATATGATTATGTACTAAAATAATATTTGAAGATTTTGCTCTTAAAACGACACTTAGTAATAATTTAATATTAATACTACAGTTCATAATACTATCTTTAGGTAAATCACATATTCCTATCAAAATATTTGCTTTACTAAGTAACACTACTTTTACTTCTTCGTGAATTTCAATGTTACTAAGGTTACAATGTATTTTTATTAAATTATAGATTGTTTGACTATTTGGTATTAATACTTTTTCTAGTTTATCATTTAAATAAGATATCTTAATTTCTGATGCTTTCATATATTTTAAATTATTAGTTAATTTTAATTGGTGTTTTTATTATGTTTAATATTTGAATAATTAAATCTATAATTTGAGTATATCAATAATAGTAATGGTCAAGGAGCCTGTTATAAAACAAATAAGTTCAAATTATTTGCTCTAATTAGTGAAAAAATCAGATAATTAAATTTTATATTTTTTTTAAATAAACAGATTCCATTAATATTAATATCTGTATTTTTATGCTTTAATAATCGCTTATTAATTACTAACCACTTTATTTTGTTCATTAATATTTTATGAAGAAATACTTTAGGGAGTTAACCTTTCCCTCTACTTATAAATATAGTTCAGACTCTAATGCTATTCCTCTAGAATTCTATGAAGAAGTCTTTCCTATATCCACTAACATAGATCTACTACTAGGATATTTTAGTTCTAATGCTATAAAAGTCCTTTCAAGAAGTTTTGCTGAGTTTATATATAATGGTGGTAAAATGAGGCTTATTACTAATCACGTTTACAGTCTTGCTGATTATGAAAACTTACTAAATGACACCAATCTTCTTGATGAAGATAAAGTGATTAATATTTTTAGTAATCTATCTGAAATCCAAAAGAACTTAAGTTATGAAGGAAAACATTTTTTTGATTGTCTGAAGTACTTATTAAAGAAAGGTAGACTAGAATTAATTCCAGTTAAATTTAATAATGTTGATTTAGCTCATTGTAAAAAAATGATCCTATTTGATGGAAGAGACCATATAGTAACTGAAGGGAGCATTAATTTTACCTTACCTGCTTTAATTAAAAATTCTGAAAGTTTCCAAGTTGAAACTCCATGGAATGGTGATGTGAGTATTAATCGAATTGAAGATGAGAAAGTTAATTTCGAGAAGATTATTAATAAGACCCATACAAGCTATAAACATATTGAAAAAGAGAGTATTGAAGTTGTAATTAACTCTGTTGGAAGGGATAAAGATATTTCTGATTTACTTGACGACTCATTAGAATTGAATAAAGAAAATTACGGTGATAAAGTAAAAAAAGTCATTGAGAGAAAGAAAAAGAGATTTGATGAGAAAATTGAGTTACTCTCAAATACGCCAAAATTCCCATTTCCACAGGGACCTAGAGAGTATCAAACAGAAGCTTTTAATGCTTGGAAAAAAAACAACTATTCAGGAATTTTTGCAATGGCTACAGGTACAGGGAAAACTATAACTTCTCTTAATTGCTTATTAAATATATATAATAATGAACAATCCTATAGAGCTATAATTCTAGTTCCATCAATTGCTTTATTAAATCAATGGGAAGAAGAAGTAAAATCATTTAATTTTAAAAAAATATTAAAAGTTGGTGGAGGTAATAACTGGGAAAAGGAATTAGCAACCTATGTAAGTAATTACACATGGGATATTAAAGATAACCTAGTAATAATATCAACTTATGGTAGTTTCATTACTGATAGGTTTCAAAAATATTTTAAGAAAATTGAAAAGGATTTAATTCTTATAGCTGATGAAGCCCACAATATGGGAGCTAATAATATAAGGTCAAAACTTAATAGTATTAAAACTCAAAAAAAAATAGGTTTATCTGCTACCCCTAAAAGAATATATGATGTTGAAGGTACCGAAGCTATAAATACCTTTTTTAATGATACATATCCATACACCTACAGTTTTGATATGGAAAGAGCTCTAAATGAAGGCTTTCTTACCGAATACAAATACTTTCCTTTGGTCGTTGAGCTTAATGAAAATGAATTAGAAGAATATATTTCAATATCAAAAAAACTTCTAAAATTCTTTGATTTTGAAAAAGGGCAGTTTAAAAATGACCCAATCGTAGAAATACTTTTACTTAAAAGAAAAAACATTATTCACAAGGCAAAGAATAAAATTGAATGCTTTAAAACTATTTTAAAACAGTTAAATATTGAAAATAAGTTAAAATATATTTTCACTTACATTCCAGAGGGATATATACAAACTGATGAAGGTGATTCAGAAAAAATATTAGATAAATTTATTACAGCTGGTAATGAAACTTTACCAAATTTAAAAATGAATTCATACACTTCAGAAGATTCAAATCTTGATGATATTTTAAGAGGCTTTACTGAAGGGAAAATTGATTTACTATTTGCTATGAAGATGTTAGATGAAGGAGTTGATGTACCAAGAGCAGAAGTTGGCATTTTTTGTTCTAGCACTGGTAATCCTAGACAATTTATTCAACGAAGAGGAAGGTTGTTGAGAAAACACCCTTCTAAATCTTTTGCTACTATATATGATATGATAGTAATCCCTAAATTATCTAATAACAATTTAGATTATTTTAATATGGAACAAAATATGGTAAAGAATGAAATACGTAGAGTTGCATATTTCGCAAGTTTATCAATGAATTTTTATAATTCAACAAAGAATTTAGAAAATGTACTAAAAAAATATGACTTAAATCTAGACACTATAATTAACGAATTATGAGTAAAAGAGAACAAATATTAAAAGAGATTCTTTCAGACAAAGAATTAATGGTAAAGTATGATATAAATGAAAAGGATTTAGATGATATTAAGCCTTTTCAACCTGGTAGTAAAAAAATAGTAGATATACTTTCAACAATTATCAATGAAAACGATAATAACAGATCCTCTAGACAGATTTATTCAACTATTAAAAATATACATAAAATATAGTTATGGCTTCAATAATAAACAGTATTTCCTTTAAAAACTTCTTCAACTATTATGGTGAGTTTGAAGATAACATGTATGATTTAAAAGAAGGAATTAATATTATAGTAGCTGATAACGGAGCAGGAAAATCAAAATTCTTTAATGCTTTTTTATGGCTATTTAATGACCAAGTGCTTGACTCTGATGATAAAATCAGAAAAAACATAAAAGATGTTTACGTAAAAATCTTGTCTGACAAAGCCAAAAATGAGACACAAATAAGAGATACAGTAGATTGTGCAATTCAGGTTGAATACACATATGGTAAATTACATAAATTCCAAATTATTAAATCATTTACGCTTACCAAATTAAACAATGATATTTCAGATCCAAATAGTTGGCAGTTTACTATAAATGACACTGAAATAAACAAAACAGACTTAGTACTTACAAAATATAAGCCTGTTTATGATGAAGATGAAAAAAGAAAAATAATTGATAGGTTAATACTTCCTAACTTTAGGAAATATTCATTTTTTCAAGGTGAGGAAGTTGATGACATTATTGATTTTTCTGAAAAAGACAGTATTGAAGGTGCTGTACAGAATCTAACTGATATTAGTAAGTACAGAAAACTTGTTGACTTAACAGAAGAGTTTAAAATTAAAGCTGAAAAAGATCTAGCCAACCAAAACAATGCAAACGATCAACAAGCAAGAGATTTAAATAATGCAATAGCTGAGAAAGATAAAGTCCGTGAGCAACTAAAACACGAAACAAAAAAACTTTCTGAATGGGAAATAACTTTTTCTGATGCCGAAAAAGAGAAAAACAATCTTGATAAAATTTACGCTAATGCAGACAAAAGAAAAGAACTTGATGATAAGTTAAGACCTTTAAATAAAAAACTTAAAGACAAAGCGGCAGAATTCGAAGAGTTTCTAGACAGGTTAAATAATAAGTTTTTTGATGGGAATTTTTCATGGATTGCTATGGGCTTTGATAAAACTGTCAAAGACTTCAGAAATTTAAATGATAAATTCATAGATGAAAGGTATAAGAAAAAAGCTCTTTTAGATATAGAAGAAAGTCCTAATAATTACTTTCACTTTTTACCTGTAAATTCTCCTGACGCTGTTTCTATTCAAAACATGATTGACAATGAGCATTGCTACGTATGTGATAGACCCGCAAAAAAAGGAAAACCAGAACATGATTATCTACTCAAATTAAAAAATAGACCAATTGAGTCTGCCAAAGAGAAAACATTTGTTAAAAATGATTTAAAGGACTTTTTTGGAAATATTCAAATTCAAGCACAACCATTCTATAGTAGAATTCCTGATGTAAAAAATAGCATTATGCTAACAAAGGAAAAAGAACAAGAATTAAAAAGGCAGATTAATCAAATTAAAGAAAGAATTAAATCTTTAAAAGACCAGAGAAAAGACATTTTTGTTGGAGGTGAAGATTCTGAAACATCAGATTCACAGATTCTTTCTAACTATCATGGAGCTATAAGAAGAATGGAAAATGCACGTTCTAAAATAGACGACATTATTAGACCTAAAATAAATAAGTTAAAAACAGATATTCATAATATAGAAATTGAGATTGATGCTCTAAATAGTACTCAAGATATTCCTCAAGGCTATAAAGACAACTATTCAATTGCTATAGATTTAGCTAAAGCTACTTTAAATGCTAAAGATAGAGTCTATGACAATATGATTAGTTTACTAGAAGAACATGCCAATCAGCATTTCAAAAATCTTACTGTAAATAATGATTTAGCAGGAGGTATTTTAAAATTTGAAAAAACACCTTCGGGCTCAATAAACTTCAATTACTCTGACAGCAATAACAATATTGTATATGGTAGTTCTGAAGGATTCCAGCGTATGAAAAAGTTCTCAGTAGTTATGGCTATCATTTCTGCCAATAATTCTGAATATAACTACCCTTTACTTGCTGATGCACCAATTTCTGCATTTGGTGAGGGATTCACAGAAGGATTCTTTGAAGCTACTGGTGAAGTTTTCCCTCAAAGTATTGTCTTAGTAAAAGAGATTTACAAAAGAAATGATGATATGAAAATTAATGACTTAGGTAAGAGGTTATTAAAAGATAGTAATGTAAAAACTATGTATGTAAATCATGTTCCAGAAGGTGCTGAACAAATTGATTTAATAACTACAAAAACTAAATTAAAATAATGAACTCAGAAGTTTTTAAAAATCTTATTACAAAGAGAAGACCTAAATATGCTAAGAGTAGAATCCCTGTAATTGAAGCATTTGCTAATAAAGGAAAATCTAAATCAGAATATAGTCAATTTGGGCCTATATATGAGTTATATATTTATGCTTTTGTTATTGGTTTAAAGAAAAAAATTCAATTACCTCTTCCTAAAGGAAATATGACTAAAGATTTCTTAGAGATTGGTAAATGGAAAGGAGGCTCTAGTTTAGTAGATTTCCTTTTAATGACAATTTTCACACATTGTGAAGAAATTGGTTTTAAATGGAATGAACTAGAAGACATGGAAGAGCCTGAGCTAAACAAAGTGGTAGATGATATTATTACTTTTATTGAAAGTTATGCAAATGGTGGTTTAGAATATTTACAACAAGAATATAATGATAACAAATTGCTAAACAGCCCTTATTTGTTTGTTGACTTACTAGCAGAAAATAGTGAATTTATTGAAGAAGATGATTCAATTAACTTAGAAATTGAAGAAGCAGATGAAGATATAGTTTCATCCACTTTAAGTTTAATAAAAGCTGGAGAATCTCCCAATACTGAATTTAAGTCAACCCTTAGAGTTAATCTTCACACCAATAAACCTGATGATAAAATGGAACTTTCCTGTATAAAAACTATTGCAGGTTTTATGAACACAAAAAATGGAACATTGTTAATAGGAGTAGCTGATAACAAAGAGATATTAGGACTAAACACAGACTTTGAATCTTTTGGAAATAAACCAGATTTGTTAGATGAATTTCAAAAGCATCTAGATAATTTAGTAGAAAAATATATTGGAAACTCAGCTTATTCTTTAATTAGAATTTCTTTTCCAGAACTAGAAGGTAAAATGATTTGTAGAATAGATGTTGATTTCAGAAAAAGTGGAGCTATTTATGTTAAAAATAAATCTAAAAATACTGAAGAATTTTATATCAGAAGAGCTGCATCCACTACAGCATTAAACCCAAGTGAAATGATTAATTACATTGATAATCACTGGAGTTAATATTCTTAGAGCAGAATAAGAAAGAGAGCTAAAGAACTCTCATTATATGTTTATTGATTTATATAACAACTAAAAAATGCAAATAAAACCATCAATTGTAGACTTTTCTAAAATATTATCAGGAGAAGAAACGAAATATAGAATTCCAAAATACCAACGTGACTATTCTTGGAAATACAATGAAGAAGTTGAAGAACTGTGGAATGACATTATGTTCTCATTCAAACAAAAGACAGAATATTTTATTGGGAATATTGTGTTAAATGCTAATGGAGATATTGATTCTGCAACAGAATTTGATATTGTTGATGGCCAACAAAGAATTACTACATTTTCCATTCTATTCAAAGTTATTAAAGACTATGCTTCCTTTTTTACAAAAAATCATGGTGAAGATGAAATTTATGATAAATGGAATTATGATCGAGATTACGATGAAGTATTTAGAGTTGAAAAAAGAGTAAGTGATAGACTTGTTTATTATGGAGAACCTGACAACTATTATTTGGAATTGAATGAGAAAGACAATCCAGTTTTCAAAAGGGAAATTATTCAAACATCTAAAATCTTAAGAACTGAAGATGACTTAAAGATAATTTCAAATGATTCTAGAATTTTAAAAACTAAAAAATTCTTTGCTTCAAAAATTTTAGAGCTTTTTATTAAGAAAAGTGATGGCGCAACAGAACTTCATGAATTTATCTCTCATTTAATTAAGAAACTCAAAATTAATGCAATTAAAGTTGGTGAAGACTATGATGCTTACTTGTTATTTGAATCCTTGAATTCAAAAGGAATGAGTTTAAGTCAAGCTGATTTAATCAAAAACAAAATGTTGATGATATGTCAGAAAGATGAGTCAGTTCAAAAAAATGTTTTTGAAAATTGGAGTGAAATCATCTCTAACCTTAAAGAATCAAATAACACAAGTATAGTAGATTTTTTCTATTATCATTGGCTTGCCTTTGAAAATTCACCAATTACAAAGAAAACTCTCTATAAAAACGTTAGACAGAAACTTTTGAGTATGTCGCCTAAGAAGATAGAAAAATACTCAAAACTTCTAGTTGATACTTCTAATTCATATTCTTCTATTACAAATGTAGATTTACAATACCCTTCTAATAAATATAAAAGTCGGAGCTTAGAACAATATTTATCTGAAATACAACAGCTAAAATACTCTATTTGTATCCCCGTAATTCTATACTCCAAATACAAAAAGGTTAAAATCATTAAGGAAATTACCGAATTAAGTGTTGCTTATCTATTCAGAACAATTACTGTTGGAGAGTTACAAGTTAGAAAAGCAAAAGAAACTTTTGATGAAGTATTAAAATATTTGAAATCAGATACAAAACCGAAATTAGGAAAAGTTCTCCAAATTTTTAATGAAAATCTAGAAATTGACAACACAACTTTTAAGTCAAAGTTCGTCCAAAAAACTTTTTCTAATGGGTTGGCAAGATATGCTTTAGCAAAAATATTACAAAACAATCTGGGAAGTGAAACCATGATTTATGAGGTGGATTTGGAACATATACTTCCTCAATCCTACAAAGAACATTGGAGTGATTTTGATTTTAAAAAGAGAAAGCCTGAAGATGTAATTAATAATATTGGTAATCTTACACTTATTAATCCAAGAAATAACAAAAAAGTTCAAAATTACAGCTTTGATAAAAAAATTGATTTTTTCAAAGAAAAGACTTCTGGAGATGATGGTAAAAGCACCTCTATTCCTTTAACATTCGATATACATAAATCATATACTGAGGCTTCAAAAAAGAAGACTTATAAGAAAAATGAGTATTGGGATACTGTGAAGATAGACAAGAGGGCTATTGATCTCTCAATGCAAATTGAAACTATATGGAAAATAAAGTAGTATGGATAGCAAAAAAATGATGATTAAAAAAGCTCTTTACATTGAAAAAAAAAGACATTAGTTTAGTTCGATTTATTGAAAAGTTATGTTCAGATGCAGAGTTAGAATTAGAAAGAAGTACAGAAAATTATTTTAAGATAAATACTGACCAAGCTTCTGGAATATCTATTATTCTGAATATTGAGGAACAAAATAAATTATCCTTTTACTTTATTCAAAGAACCTACGACGTATTCTATGAAGGAGATAGGACAGATGCCCATGTAGTATTAAGTCTAATGTTTAGTGTTTTCTTAAGGCTAACTGATTCTCCAATTTCATCTTCCTTATTTGATATCCCACACCCAATGATTGAAGATGAAATTTGGGGTAGATATATTATGCCTGACCAAATGCCATTTTTTTTAGGCTCTTTAAGCAATTTTCAATTACGTAATAAGATAAAAGATTTAATCGGTGTAATAACTATATGGCGGTTAATTTTTTGGAGGACAGCTGGATGCCCTTGTAAAGATTGTATGCAACAGGAAAATAGTAGAGATTATAGAATAAAGGATGATCTAATTAAAAAAACTAAAATACTATATGGAGATTCCCCGCATATTAATTATGGTAGTCGAATGAGACCAAATTGGCATTATCTGTACGACATGGAGAATGAAGTTACTGTTATTGAATCCATAGAGTTGTCAGAATATCTCGAAATTATTCTAAAAAACAATGCACTAGCTGAAAACACAATTCAGGGTGTTAATGGTAATCTTGTTGTAGATAAAGAAGTAAATAATTTTATATCAAATACTGTTAGAGATGAATTCTATGAATTATTTAAATCGTTGAACAATAGTATTAAATTTAATGATACTATTATCCCTCTAGAAAATATGTTGGTCTCAGTTTCAAAACCATATATAATAGCATTAGGTAGGTTATCTGGACGATTTGAGTTTAAAGCAGAGCGTGAGTTGTTAAGAAAAAGGCATAATAAAGAAGCTGCGTTATTATTTCCTATACCATCATTTGTTTGGATAGAAAAAATTTGTCCAGAGCAGTTTGAGAATATGATAAAAGCTCTTTTAGAAAGAGAACCCGGAGTGAAAAATGTAAGAAAACCTGCGCCAATTAATCAAGGTGATAAAGGAAGAGATTTAATTATAGAATGGACTGTGTTTGATAAAAAAGAAATATCTGAGATCAATCCTCCAACAAAAACAATCAGAGTAGTTGGGCAATGTAAGGCTAGTAATAATTCTGTTGGAAAAAGTAAAGTTACAGATATAAGAGATACAATTGAAACTCATAATTCTAATGGTTATTTCTTAGCGGTGTCTACTCAAATTACTGCTCCATTAACTGAAAAATTAGAATCACTTAAAAACAAAGGCACATGGACAGAATGGTGGAATCGTGAAGAGATTGAATTTCGTCTTTCAAAAAACCAAGATTTAATTCCTAATTTTCCAGACGTTATCAATGTTAAGCATAGAATTAAGTTTGTTGATAAAGATTAAAAAAGGATTAGACTTTTGTCTAAGTCTAATCCTTGATTCTTAAAATTAAAATATAAGAAAGTCAGTCTTGTATTAATTCACTAAGACCAAATTCTATCTTCTCTACTAAAAAGTCAAACCCATCAATATTAGATCTTTGGTTTAGCTCCTCATTCAATAATTGAAGTCCATCATCAATATGCATTTTCACATATTTAGGTAAGTCTTTATCTGTAATATGGATACCATAGTGCAGAGCAATCATACCTAAGTAATAATCTAGATAATCACCAAAAAGCACCGCTTTAGAGTAATCTTTACCACCTGAATTTTGAATATCTTCTAACTTTAAAACCCTATCTTGAGACAAAGAATGTGCTAATGCAATTCTAGAAATTATATTTTCCGTGCCAAGATTAAGTCTACGTGTAAGTTTAGATACAACCTCTTTATTTTCTTTACTCGTTTTAATATGTGTAAACATCTTTTTCTTTTTTAAATTCTTTAAATAAATTATTTACACGAGTAGAGATAATCTCAGACCCATTCTCAGTATTATGAATTAAGAACGCTTTATTTAAATTAGGTTTTAATAGCTCATACTCTGCTTCAGATAGTTCTTTTTCCAACAAAGGAAATAGTACTACTTGCTCTGAAATAGATGGATAAAACTCTTTAATAATGTTTTTAGAGTGGTACTTATCAAACTTCTGTAAAGGACTATCTATAAATACAGGAAACTTAATTCCAGACTCATCAACCAAAGCTTTTAACAAAGCTGTTGCATAAAGCTGTTGCTCTCCTTTTGATAAAGAGTCCTTGTCTATAACTTGTCCTTTTTTGTCTAATAAATCAATGTCCATAACATCATCTATAATGTTAACTCTAACATTAGAAATGAAATCTTTTTTATGCATCAATTTCTTTAAACCTAAAGACACTGATTTTTGTAGAGAGTACTTTTTATCCTCCTTGATTCTTTTAATTAACTCATTAATCTTAACTAACAACTTTTGGGTGACATCATACTTCTTTTTATCTGTCTCTACTAAATTAAAGTTTTTCTCATATTCAGATCTCACTTTTTTATGTGAAGTTAGCTTCAATCTTAATCCACCAACTTCTTCTAAAAGATTATTCTTTTCATTTAGAAAATCTTCAATTTTAGTATCAGCATTAGTCTTTTCATCTCTAAACTGTCTAGCTAAATGATTGTCTTTTCTGGCTTCTCCTTGCTTAATTTTTTTATTAGTTCTACTAAGTAAAGCTCTATTGATTTTCTCATCTTTAACGATAGCATTAAACTGACTTAAAAACGTTGTTTTAATGTTATTATAAATGGCTTCAAACGCTCTAAAAGACTCTTCATTAAACTCTAGATACACCTTACCTACTTTCGATTTTGAATCTTTTTTCTTGAATTTAGACCTCATCGAATTGGTTATAGCTTTTTCAATTTTATCTTTAATTGACGGATCTAAATTTAATAAGTCTTGATTAGCCAGAATACTTGTTGAGAAAGATTCTAATTCTTTCTTTAAAAGCTTTTCTGTTAAAGCACCATATAAATCATCATTTTCTAATACAAGTTGACTGTATAACTTACCAAGATGCTTACCAGCTATTACAAGTGGTGTAAGGTCTAGTAGTTTTCTTAAATCTTGTTTTATACTAATAGATTCTTCTTTTAAACTGTCACGCCTAGATTTAAGCTCTTTTAACTCTTCTAAAGTGATGGAATTCCCTTCACGAATTAACTTTTCTTGAAGAGAGTCACTTTCAGATTTTAAAATAACGAGATGTTTATCTATTTCATCTTGCTTATCTTGATTATGATTAATTAGTTTTTCTAATTCCTCCTCCTCAGATAACAGTTCTTTTAGTTTATATTCCTCAAGATCTGAAACACCTCTTCTTCTAAGTTTAGTTATAAGTGATTCTAAGTTGTTTTTAAGCTCTTCATACTTTTTAATTCCTAAAACTTCAGAATATGCTTTACTTAAACTTCTTAATTCAGATTTGGATTTAGCTTCTGCAAGTGATACTATTTTTTCAGCATCAAAAAAGAAGAACTTAGCAATTTCTCTAGGCAAAATAAAGTCATTTATAAAAACTTCAAAGCCTACATCTTTAGTTAACTCATTTTCATCTCCATCTATAAGAATCTTTAGTGTTTCCTGTTGGGTTTTTAAGCTATACGTTCTAATAATATTTACTGTTCTACATGGTATTGAAGGTATTAATAAATCTTGTAACTCAACTTCTACTGTAAAAGTAGATTCTGAAGATTCATCCTTACTATCTCTGTTTACTAATGACAGTAAATAATTATCATATCCTCCTATATTCTTGATATCCTTTTTATACTTATCCTCAACTTGAGTCATAAGTTTTCCATAAAAACACCATATTAAAGACGTTAAAAATGTTGTTTTACCAAAACCATTTTTACCTGCAATAATACTTATGTTTTTATCTCCTTTAGCTGAAAGGTTCAATTCATTTTGTCCCTTATATATCCTAAAGTTATTTAGTTTTATTTTACTTATTTTCATAATTGATTTTCATTAACAAAAGACTCAATTCTATTTTCAACATCATTATGCAATCCATACTTAGAAATCATAAGAGTCTTTGTTTCTTGAAGCGTTATTAAATTATCTATTAAATGATAATATGAAGCATCTTCTTTACAAACCTCTTTTAAGATTCTTCTTTCTGTATCATCTAATGATTTGATATTATTAGTACTAATATCTTTATTGTATATTTTCTTATAAATTTCACCAACAGTGAAATCAAATTCTAAATCCCTATTCCACATTACTTGAATAGCAATTAACTCTTGATTAGTTATTAGGGTTACGTGAGGTCTTTCTAATTGAACTCCTTTTTGTATTTCTAACAATTCTCTTAGTATTGTTGCTCTGTAATGCATCTCATAATTACCAGATCTGTGACCATCTTCATCTACAGCAGGCATTCCATTTCTTCTCGTGGTAGATCTGTTTTCACTAACATTTCTATTTTCTACAAGACCATCTCTGAATTTTAATAGAGGTTCCATCCAATGCTGACCATTTTCAATTAAAGCTGTCATTGATTTATCTTTCTTTACAACAGTACATGTCCAGCATCCAAATCTACTTTGACCACATGAAGAATGCGTTTTATTTGTAACCACAGTTGGGCACTCATAATCATCTGCACTTGCATCTGAATATATCTGAAATAAAATAGAGTTATCAAATCCCCAAGGTGATTTAACGGTATTAATTACATACCATATCTCCTCAAGTAACATTTCTTTTATTGGCGCATACACATATGTGTTTGCATTTGTATTATGCTTAGATAATCTCCTACCTTCAACTTCATGCTTCCTCATAGATCTCTCACGAGTAGCACTTTCCTCATACCTAGTTCCCAGTAAAACGACTGCTTCACCTTTTTCATCTATTTGTTCTAACAAAAAATTAGATGTTGGTCTAATTTTAAGCTTATCTGTACACCATCTAAACGTATTATTTGGTACAGGATAACCTTTACCTATTACGTTAATCCAAAAAGACTCTTCCAATTTAGGTACTGTCTTTTTTACTATAATAGGAATTCCCTGATCTCTAGCTCCTTCTTCTACCTTAGCTAATACATCATCAATATAACTAGATATTATTGGGTTCTCAACCATAGTGTCATTACATACTACGTATACAGGTCTTCTTAATTGAAATGGATAGGGTAAAGTTTCTTTTATTCTCTGTAAAGCAATCCAAACTAAAGTTAATAAAACTGTTGAATCCTTTCCTCCACTAAAACCAATAATCCATGGTCTATCTGTTGTATCTGCGTAAGCATATTGGTCTATAATTTCAGAAATTATACCCTCAACTTTTTTACTTCTAATTTTTATCATAATATTATGTAATTTTCAAAATTAATCATATTAACGTCAAAAGCCAATATGTGTGTAATTTATTAGTGATTTAATTATTAACATGAGCATGTTTTTAAATTTAATGTAATTTTCAAAATGAAAATTCGACTAAATAGTTGTTAATTATATTTCTATGAAGGATAAATCAATATGGCTCTCAAGTAAAGAGGCTCAAAAAAAAGCAAACATAAAAAGTTGCGATTTAATGCATTATAGAGTTCAAGGCAAACTTGAATTTAAAAAACGAGGTAATGCATATTATTATTCAAAAGAAAGTATTGAAAAAAATAAAGCCTAATACATCGTTATACTAGGCTTTAAATTTAAACTATTAGAGATAACTCCACATAAAACCTCCTGCAGTTTTACGTTCCCCTCTACAAACTTTAGATATAGATGTTTTGTTAACTCCTGTAAGCCTTGAAGCTTCACTAACAGACTTAAACGTTTTTATTTCCACTTTACTCTCATTGTATTGTGTTACACACTTGTTTCTAGAGTCTATTAATGGTTTAAATGGTTCTTTATACTCATAGCTCCAATAGAAATTATTGAAGTTCTTATTGACGCTTAAACACACCTTAGACAATGATTTTTTATCAATATTAAATTGCTGACCGGCCTCTGTTAGAGAATTATAGGTGTTCACCCACATTCCAGTTTCTATATTGTATTGATAGACTTGTTTTGGTATGCCTCCTCCTCTATCTTGATTATATAATTCAGTTTCATTACTGTAATTAAATATATAATTAACTTCTTTTTCAGCTAATTCATTATTGTTACTTGCTGTATCAATAGTTTCCCATGTAAAAGCATCTACTCCATAAAAAGATATGGCTTGATGTAAGGGTTTTTCTGAATTCTTAGACACCTTTTTATAGTGCTCTAGTTTTCTCTCTTCTAAGCTTCGTGTAGTAGCTCCTATGTAAACATAACCTGTTTGTATGTTTTCTGCTTTATATATTGTGTATTTTTTCTTCATTTCCTCCTGCATTATTTCCTTCATTTTAAATCTCTTAATATATATTAATAAAATATTTTCCTTTTATTTCATTATCCATATTTATACTACCATCCTCTTTCAAACTTTTTATAACAGTATACAACGTTTGTTTAGAAAAAGTGTTGGTTTCTACAAACTCACTTTTAAGTTCACTCGTTGTAATAGATTGACTACCTTGACTATGTTTACTCAATATGTAATCAGTAACTATATTTTTATTTTTATCATTCTTTCGTCCATCCGTTTTAGCTTCTGTATATAAATCATAGACATTAGACTCTCCCAGTCTTACAACATTATAATTGTCATCGAAAGAATACGTGATTGCGGCATTATTTTCTTTACCAGAATCTTTATTATACAAAATGCAAGAATAGGTTCCTCCTTTTGCTGTTGGAACATTACCAAGACCTAATGCAAAATCAAATTCTTGTGTAATTATTCTACTTCCCGCTATACTATCTTGCGTCATTGGCTTATCATTACCTTTAATGTTATGGTGAATAATAAAAGTTGTTATATTTAAATGAGCTACATAGTGTTTTAGTTTTCTTGTAAACTCTTGGGCAACCACACTCCTTTCGATTTCTCCAATACACATATGCGTTAAACTATCTATAAATAACACTTCTGGATTTATTTTTTTGATATATTCTTCTAAATTCTCCCAATCTGAATCATTCATTAAATATTCAGGAAATTCATCTGGAGCAACAAAATAATTTGAAGCAAACAATGCTTTCTCTTTTTCATTTAAGCTATCTATTTGTGCTGAATTACGTCTCCCAATTCTCCATAATTTTTCTTCTAAATTTATGAATAGTACTTTTCTAGGATTTGCATCCAATTCATAACCATAAAATTCATTTTTTCCAACAGCAAGTGACATCGCTAAATTTTCAGCAAAAGTTGTCTTTCCTGTTTTTCCTACTCCTGTAATTAAACCAAATGCGCCTTCAATAATACCATTCCAAAGTAATTTAGGTTCTGGTAATTTTTCATATTGATTTATTAAATCAGCTCCTGATCTAATTTTAAATTTTACATTCTCTACATTTTCTCTCTTCATTATATTTAGTAATTATTAAACGAAGCCCTATCTACCAGTCAAGGTAGTCAAGCTTGTTTAGGTTTATCAGTAACTATCAAACTGATGTTATCTTATAATTTGAGGATAGTTTAAAATAAATTTAAAAGATAGAGAGGCGTCTAAATGACAATATAATTGGAGTCTTTTTAAATATCCTGCTTGCATCTTCTCTTTCATTCTACTCAAATTCAATACAAAGCTACAAACTTTAATTCCTTTTTTAGGGGTCAAAAAAACTTCCCCAAATTACACATTAAAAAAATCATCATTAAACACTACGCTAAGACGTTTTAATGCTGGCGTTTCTGATCTTCCTGAAGTCGTTTTAAAGTCACTTAAATGTTTTTTAGAATCTTTTATAGCTAAAGCCATATCTACCTTTGACCACTCACACATATGATCAATAACTCTCCCTAAGTCTGCATTTGAAATATCCTCTATCTGTTTATTCTCCCTTAAAAGATGAAAAAAATATATGACATCAGTTCTATTCCAATTAAATTGAATTTTAGTTTTTACATGTGGATAGGGATTTAATAGAAAACCCTCGATTTTCTTTTCTAATAATTCTAATTGCCTGCTTAAAACATTAATTACTTCTGGGTGCAGGTATTCAGATTTATTTAATAACTCATTTGTGACTCTTATGTTCTGTATGTTTTTTTTTGCTAAACCAGATTTTTGCTCTTTTAGTAACAGTAGCTTACTATTTATTTCTCCAATGAAAGATCTAAAATAGAACTTATGCATTATATCAATATTAGGTTTAATAAATCCTTCTATAAAAGAAACTTCACGATAGTTTTCTTCCCCTTCAAAATTAACATCATTAATAATAATAGTTCTGTCAGCAAATGGTTCGTTTAATTTTTCATAAAAACCATTACGATAGTCTGCTGAAGCAAAAAACTCTTGAAGCCTACAGTAAGATTTTTTAGAAGTAAAATCAGTAAATTTAAAATTTTTAAGCATTATTTAGAAAGGTGTTTAATTAATGTTGCATTGCATGAATTGAATGTACAATATATTATAAATAAGACTTAACACATACAATGCAATTATTAAATTCTGATTACTTTTCAGTATTTTATAATTTAATGACCAAAAAAAGTCTCAAAAGAATCGAGTAAAGAAAATACAACATAAGGGTCAAATCAATATTGAATTATATATCTAAAAACTAACGCTCTAATAGTATCTCGAAGTGAAAATAGTAGTAAGCTATATTTTTAATGATATACACTGTTTGTAGTTCTTGGGTAACTTTTACTTCTTCAACAAAAACCACTTGCTCCTTTTTAAGCAACCCAATATTACGGTTTGCTATTGCTTTAAATGGACAGTAAAGAAGTTTTAAAGTATTATCCCATGTAACCACATAAAGCTCTTTAGAAGAGCTGTATTTAAGTGAAAAAGCTAGTTCTTTATCAGTCATTTATTAATATTTTTATGTGTTATACTCAAATCTGAATTACACTTGTTAGCTATATATTAATTATGAAGGTACCAGCATATAGCATCGTTTTTAATCGATTCTACTAGGTGATTTACGAATGCGTAGCAATTAACATTACGCTCAAAATTAGAATCTATGTAAGAGCTTTTATTAGCTTCTGTGAATAAATTATATAAATTCCACATGTTAATACTTCCATCTTCACTCCTTTTAAAATTTAAACAGTTGTAATAATCTTTTACAACGTTATTAATTTGAGAATCATTTAAATTAATTAAAAATTTACCTTGCTGCTCTACCTTATCTAAATGCTGAAACATTCTTGTTTTCCCTACTAGACTAGCAAATTGATTTTCTGTTAAACTATAATTAGACATTGTCTGCATTGCCTTTAAATGAGAGTCTTTATTATAATTACTAAGTAGATTATTAATGTTTTGGTTTAAATCTAAAATAGAGCCTATTCTAATTTCATTTGTGAATCCGTCACTGCTAACACATAGATTAGTACAGACCTTATTTTGGAAGCCAACAAACATTTTAAATTTCTCTAAGCTTTTTTTACTGTAAAGATTTTCTTGATTGTACGCTCTAACACCACCAACACATAATGACAATTCATTACCATTAATAACCTTTTTAAACTCTGGGATTTCAATTACAAATGCACAGCGCTCATAATAGATTGTCTTTTCATGTTCTAATAATTCTTTTGCAGGTTTACCAATAGCTGTTGGGACTCTACCTTTTACTACATGGCTAACTCTAATGTCTGGTATTTTAGGATTAGTGTTAGGAAATTGAGACTTAATCAGTTCTAAGGTTTCATTAATAAACTGAAAATGACTTATTGTGGTTTCGTTATCTTTAGCAAAAACAGGAATTGTACATTTTTCTTTAAGATGCTCTAAGCTTACTATTTCTGTGTTGGCTTCTATAAAACTACTAGAAGTGCTATTAGTTACTTCTAAATGACTTAAAACCATATTTTTAACGTTGTTATTAGCTATCAATTCCATTGTTTTCTGTTTTTATTGGGTTTACAATTTCTTTTTGATCAATTAATTGATTCTTTAAAGCTTCGAGTTCTTCTTTACGTCTTAAAACAAGTGACTTAATCTCTGATTGCACACTTGAATGTTTATCATAAATGTGTTTTAAATCTATTATTGAAGAACAGTTTTTTATCTCTTGAGTAATCTGTTCTATGGATATACCTTCATTACACCAAGCTATAAGTTTTTTTCCTGTAGAAGCATTTATTATAAACTCAGGTTTATTAGTAAACAATCCTGTTCTGTCCTTTGATACTTTAGCCAAATGCTTATCATTTATAATTTCAAAATCAACAGTTAACTCATAACTAAAACCCTCTCTTGTTATATCCTTTAAACCATGTTTTATAACTTTAGTTTTCCCGTTAGAATCTCTATCCATTGAATAGTCCATTTTCTTTCTAACTGTGGTAACAACATGGCAATTCGATTTTAAAATAGCGTCTATAAAGGATTGGTGTCTTGGTGTAACAATACTCCAATCTGCAAATCTCCCACCTAGTTTAGAATGCATATCCAAGCAACCTCCAGAACCAGACCATTCCATAGTTATACTATCCACAATAATGACTTCAATATTCTCTGATGCTTCACACGTATTAATAGCCTCTATGTAACGCTCTGGACTATAAGGAGCCTCTAATGATAGCACATTGTAGTCTCCTAAATGCGAGTATAAACTAGCACTCCCATTCTCTGTATCAATTATGGCTATTTTAGACCAATCGTTTGTAATTCCATACGCTAATAATAATGCGCTGTAAGATTTTCCAAACCCACTAGCTCCGCTTAATCCAAGTCTTAATTTTACTTGATGCCTTTTGGCTTGTTGTAATTTCATATATTATATATTTAATAAAATTAGTAGCTATATAATCGTTTTATATAGCACAAAAAAAAAGGCTCTAACCTAAGCTAGAACCTTTTATACTGTATTATTTAGAGTGATTAAAATATCAACTCTTTCTTTACCACATTATTATTAATAATGCTTTCCTCTTCTCCCATATACTCGTAACGGTGAGATAACTTAACAATTTCTCCTGTACTTTCTATAGTGTACTCATACGGATCAACTTCAATCTTTTGAACTGAGCCTGGAAAATCTGTTCCAATCAATGATTTGCATACTGCTTCATTAAATGTACAAGACATCCTTGCTGTTCTAGCTGTTAAATAAGTCTTATTAGTACTTTGACTTTTTACAGCTTCTAATCCTCCTTGTACAATAAGCGTACAAAAACTTTTTCCTTCTTCTGTTTGATAGGTTTTAAAATCTACAATTTTTACCATGGTTTGTTTAATTTTTAGATTTAACAATAAGCACGGGCTATCTGCCCAAAACCAACAAAGCGTGGGGGTGTTTTTAGGTTACTTATAAAGAAGAAACTCTTAAAAAAAATAAAATAAAAATTTAAAAAAAATTAGAATGGAATACCATCAACACATTTTGTAATGGTAAATCTAGAATGTTGAACGTGATGAATTTTATATCTAACAATAAATATCATATCTTCTGTTAGAACACTAAATTCATTATCATCTTTATGGATAGAAATTTTAAACTTACTTACGTCTTTTGCTTCTGCTATCTCAATCAGAGTGGTAATTTCTCTTTTAATGTGATAATAAGTTTCAGTTCCTTTATACACTGTATTGTTTTCTAACAAGGATAAATAGTTTATATCCAAATTATAAATTGATTTTAAAACTATATTTTTAAACTCTTCCTCTATCATTTAACTTTCATTTTAAGGATATAATAGTTTCCAATATTACTTGCTAAAACTAAACCATCCAATTCTTTATGCATTACACCATACTTTTGGGTAACTTTATACTCTATTAGATTTTGGTAATTTACACCTGTACTAACTAAATTAAATTTGATTGGTAATTTACTTTTTAAGCCTACAAGAATTTGATTACCAATAGACATCTTTGAATTGTTACAAAAAACAATTTCTAAATCGTAAATGACTATACCCAATGTATTAATCAATCTATTTGAAACTTTAATTAAATCAACTTTAGAAATTCTTGAAAACTCTATTTTTAAAATTCCTTTATGTTTTTCTGTGATAACGCAAGATCCTTCATATTCGTCAAAGAAATTAATTATGTTTCTCTTTGATTTATTATATCTAAAAAAATTAAGCATATTATATAATTTCATTTTGTGAAATAACATCAACAACTACAATACCTTCTTCTTTTTTATCACAATAAACTGTTGCCAGTTTTGTTTCTTGTAATTTATAACCTAGTTCCTTAATTACATGTATTTCTGTAAAAACATTGGTGGCTTCTTCAAATTTTCCGTTGATAAAAAAATCTTTTGCTTTATTTTCAGAAAAACTATTAAATGCATCAACACTAATTACAGCTTCATTTAAATATTTGGTAAACTGTACTTTCCTAATAACTATATTATGATTAGCTCCTACTATTAATTTTACTCTTTTAGTCAATATGGAAACGGCTTTCCTTCTAGTAACCTCCATTTCTTCTTCATTCAAATTAATACCTAGCTTATCATTTATAACACCCCTGGAAACATTATCAATTATTTCTAATAATTCTCTTTCTTCTAGTTCTAGCTCTAACTTTTTCTTTAACAATTCTAATTTAAATAAAATAGAATTTGAATTAATAATATCAATCGCTTTTAATGTTGTAATACTATTCCCTTTTATCTCGCCAAAATCGTCTTCAATTTCAATCAAACTTTTTATTTGATAGTCCGTAAGATCTTTCTTGATCATTTCAGAAATTAATTTCTTTTTTTGTTGAGCCATATCTGCTCTATACTTATAATCATTTTTATTAGTTTTAGCTCCAAATTTAGAAGCCTCTACCCTCCTTGCTCTATGTGGATTTGTTTTTTTGTATTCTTGCCATCTCTCTTCAGTGTTATTTGATAGGTAAGAATCATAAATAAATTTACCTATCACTATTAAAACTACTATTATTAATACTGTCATACTATATTTAATGAATTTGTATTTATACTATTATTGTTATTTTTAAATGTATTTTTATTATTACTAATTATTTTACGGTTTTCCTCAATTAGCCATTTTTTATTATAGAATATTATTAAAATATCATACAACTCAAGATGAGTTGCGTTATGTTAAGCTAGACAAATCTATTAAATATTATTTACTATCTTAAAATATAGAATTATGATACTTACCTCAATTTTTTGTTAAGTTTTTTCATTTGTTTACTAATATTCTGATTCACAACCTTACCATAATGAGCTTGAGTTATATTCATATTTGAATGTCCCAATAGTTCTGATACAATCTCCATAGGGACATCATTATAAAGCAACACTGTGGTAGCAAAAGTTTTTCTAGCTATATGATGTGTTAATCTTTTATCTATGCCCAAAAGCTCTGAGATCTCTTTTAAATAAGAGTTGAATTTTTGGTTTGAAATTACTGGAAGTAATGTCTCTACTTCCAAATTTTCATACTTCTTTAAAATTAATTCAGCGTTACTTAATAATGGTATAGAAATAACTTTTTGAGTTTTCTGACGT
This sequence comes from Olleya sp. 1-3, assembly GCF_002836085.1. Classification (NCBI taxonomy): domain Bacteria; kingdom Pseudomonadati; phylum Bacteroidota; class Flavobacteriia; order Flavobacteriales; family Flavobacteriaceae; genus Olleya; species Olleya sp. 1-3. The sequence continues at coordinate 413,260 of NZ_PJBW01000002.1, read as the reverse complement.
TTAATTTGAATCCATTTATTTCCATCAAAATTAATAATAACGTTTTCACTCTTTAAATTCGCCATTTCTAAATAAGCTAAACCTGTATAACAACAAAAAACAAACATATCCTTGACTTTCTGAAGTTTATCTTGAGCAAAAGAATGATTTTCTAGAGTCCTTAATTCCTCTACGGATAAATAGACTATCTTAGTTTTATACTTTTTATTTTTATATAAATTAAAAGGATCTCTTTGAAGATAATTCTCAGCAATAGCAAATTGAATAATCTTCTTTACTCTTTGGATGCTTCTATAAATTGTTGCTTGTTTTAAATTGAGTTCTGTCTTAAAATAGTATTCTAAATCCATTATAAATTTTAAGTCCAATTGTTTTAATTGAATATCTTTTTTATTGTAAAATTTAGATATAAAACCGGCTACTTTTCTTCTACTTTCGACATATCGACTCCAAGATAATTCGTTAAAATCTATACCTATTAATTTTTTAGTTTTATCATTATGTAAATCATAAGCTCCTAAAATGGTAATTTCTGTTTTAACATCTTCTCCTTTATATTTTCTGTAAATATCATCTACATCAAAATCATTTGGTAGAATTTGGAGCATTAAAAAAGCCTTATCTATCTGTTGATAAATAAGGCTTAGTTTATTGTTTAAAATTGTGTTGTCTACATTAATTGGTATAGGCTTTTGTTTATGATTATCCCAATTAATTGGATTTAAGAACATTCCAGTTGCAAATTCTTTCCTTTTTTTAAGATATGTAATTCTACATCTTACGGGGCACTTTCCATGTTTATTTAATCTAGATTTCTGCAATAGAAACAAGATTGAAACTTTATAATTATTCATATTGTTTAGATTTTATTTTGGTACACCTGAAGTGAAAATGGTACACCTTATAGCACACTTAAAAAGATGTGTGTTTATTAAATATTAGATTGTATTGAAATTGTATTTATAGCCCAATAAAGGCTGTGAAGTATAATAAAACAGAAGAAAACTATAGAAAACAAAAAAGCCTCACTATTTCTAGTGAAGCTTTGAGTGAGCCCTTCAGGATTCGAACCTGAGACCGCCTCCTTAGAAGGGAGGTGCTCTATCCAGCTGAGCTAAGAGCCCGTAGTTTTATTGTTTCTACGAAAACAGTGTCGGGGTGGCAGGATTCGAACCTGCGGCCTCCACGTCCCAAACGTGGCGCGATAACCGGGCTACGCTACACCCCGAAAAACGGTTATCTTAAATCAAAATACAATTTTGATAAAAAAATTGCGGAGAGACAGGGATTCGAACCCTGGGTAAGTTTTAACACCTACGACGATTTAGCAAACCGTTCCTTTCGGCCACTCAGGCACCTCTCCGTTATTGTAATGAACTTGCAAGTAATTGCGGGTGCAAATTTAGAATACTTTATTAAATATCACAACCTTTTTTCAAGTTTTTTTTGAATTTTATTCAGGATATTCAATTCTCAAATGGTAAATATTTGCAAGCTTGCGCTTTAGCACTTTTTTAATTGATTCAATTTCTTTAAAAGTTATGTCCGCATTTAAAAATTGACCGTCATCTTTCTGTTTATTTATGATATTTTCGACAAAATTATCAATTTTACTAGAGGTTGGCTCCTTCAAACTTTTAGAAGCTGCCTCTACACTATCACACATCATTAATATTGCAGTTTCTTTACTAAAAGGTTTTGGACCTGGATATGTAAAGTCATTAATGTCTACATCTTCATGATTGGCTTTCTCCTTCATATAAAAATAATAGACCTGACTTGTACCATGGTGCGTTCTAATAAAATCAATAACACGATCTGGTAAATTATTTTTCTTTGCTATTTCAATACCATCCAAAACATGATTTATAATTATTTTAGCGCTTTCTTTTGGCGATAATTCATCATGACTATTAATTCCTGAAGATTGATTTTCGGTAAAATACGTCGGAGACTTCATCTTACCAATATCATGATACAATGCCCCTACTCTAACTAACATCGCATTCGCATTAATTTCGTTAGCAGAAGCTTCAGCTAAATTAGCAACATTTAAAGAGTGATGAAACGTTCCTGGTGCTTTATTAGACAACTCTTTTAATAGTTTAGAATTAGTATCAGACAATTCTAATAAAGACACATCGGACACTAATCCAAATAACTTCTCGTAAACGTAGATTAACGGTTGTACAAATAGCGTGGCTAATCCACATAATACAAATAACCCAAAAGTTTCCCATTTCAAATTATCTATACTAGCTTCATGAATTACAAAAAAGGCGAAATAAGCGATGATATACACCAAAGTAATCTGACCCACGGAAATAAATAAATTTGCTCTTTTATATAGCTCTGATACCGTTAGGATGGTAACAATACCCGCTATGATCTGAAGAAACATATACTCATAACTATTAGGCACTATAGATCCTAACAATAATACGGTAATAACGTGAGTAAATAATCCAAGACGTGCATCAAAAAAGGCTTTTAAAACTAAAGGTAATATCGCAATTGGAACCAAATAAACGTACTCTGAATTGTAGTTAACAATCAAAGTCGTTAATAATACCATTATAAAAACATTAAAAAAGATGAAGGTTACTTTTGTGTTATTTTTATAAACATCTAACCTATATTTTCTTATAAAAAGCAACAACATTAATAGCGCCAAAGCTACTAATAAAGTATAAGCAAAAATTATCCAATTATAACTTGACTTACTCCACACTTGAGATTCGTATTCTTTAGATAAAGATGTTAGTACTTGATACTTTTCGTCATTAACAACTTCTCCTTTAGAGATTATTAAAGTCCCTTTATCCACTACACCTCTATTCTTAGAAACCTTACTTAAAGATTCGTTTAAAACATTATCTGTTAAAGCACGATTGTAAGTTAAATCCGATTTTATAACATCAAAAAACAAAGCGGTTAATCTATTAGAATACGCTTCTAAAGAACTTCCTTTTAATTCTTTATCAATCGTAGTTTTTATAGCACCTAATTTTTGTAAATTAGAATATGTAGTTATTTTTTTCTCAACATTATCTACTAAAATAACTACTTTATCTTGATCATTTAAATCTAAATCTTGACTTAAAATACCATATTTATAAAAGTCCTTTAAAATAGAAAACCCTTTAGATTTTATCTTTTTATAATCCCGTAGTGTATCATTAAATACTTTGCCAAAGTTCTCTTCAAAACTATCACTAACTTCTGCTGCTAAATCTGCTTTCTTGTTAAAAAAACGACTAGTTTGAGAAGTAATAATCGCATTTTCGTTTAAAACTTCAACATTAGATTTTTGAATGGCAAAATTAAAAGGAGCGTACAGATTTTCTGTTTGCCAAGGCTTACCTTTCTCAAAATTATATTTAAACCGTCCACTTTTAGGAAAAATAAAGACTATTAAAATAGTAGTAACTACAAATAGTAATATTTTATAAAATTGCGAATGATTTTTATAAATCGCGTTAATATGATCTTTCATGCTTAAAACTCGTGTTTTTCAAATGTAACAATTTATAATACTACAATTAACCTATAATATTAAGATTACAGTAAAATTTTCTAAAAAAATTAGTAATTTCGTGCTTTACTAAATAATAGATATTATGAGCAAAGAAGTTGTTATTGTTTCTGCAGCTAGAACACCAATTGGTAGTTTTTTAGGTGCTTTAAGTACTGTTCCTGCTACAAAGTTAGGAGCTATTGCTATAAAAGGAGCTTTAGATAAAATAAATTTAAATCCAGAATTAGTACAAGAAGTATTAATGGGTAATGTTGTACAAGCTGGTAATGGTCAAGCACCTGCTAGACAAGCAGCTATATATGCCGGAATACCTAATACTGTACCATGTACAACTATAAATAAAGTATGTGCTTCAGGTATGAAAACAGTTATGCAAGCTGCACAAAGTATTGCTTTGGGTGATGCTGATATAATTGTTGCTGGTGGAATGGAAAACATGAGTATGATCCCGCATTACTTTCATGCTAGAACTGGAACTAAATTTGGTCCAGGGACACTAATTGATGGTATGCAAAAAGATGGATTAGTTGATGCTTACGACCAAAATGCAATGGGCGTTTGTGCTGATGCTTGTGCTACTGAGTATAACTTCTCTAGAGAAGACCAAGACGCTTACGCTATCCAAAGTTATAACAGATCTTCAGCTGCGTGGCAAGCAGGTAAATTTGATAATGAAATTGTTCCTGTTGAAGTACCACAAAGAAGAGGAGAACCTGTAATAGTTAGTAAAGATGAAGAATTTACTAATGTGAAAATGGAAAAAATACCTGCTTTACGTCCTGCTTTTTCAAAAGACGGTACAGTAACTGCTGCTAATGCTTCAACTATTAATGATGGTGCAGGCGCAATGGTATTAATGAGTGCTGATAAAGCTAAAGAATTAGGTTTAAAACCTCTTGCAACTATAAAAAGTTACGCTGATGCTGCGCACGAACCTAAATGGTTTACAACTGCTCCTTCTAAAGCGTTACCAAAAGCAATAGAAAAAGCTGGTATGTCAATTGACGATATTGACTTTTTTGAATTTAACGAAGCTTTTGCTGTTGTTGGATTAGCTAACATGAAAATTTTAGGATTAAACGATTCTAATGTAAATGTTAATGGTGGTGCTGTTTCTTTAGGTCATCCATTAGGATGTTCTGGTGTTAGAATACTAATTACCTTATTAAATGTGTTAGAACAAAATAATGCTAAAATAGGAGCTGCAGCCATTTGTAATGGTGGTGGTGGTGCCTCTGCTGTAATTATTGAACGTCACTAAAAAGACCTAATGCAATTCGGAATCTGTAATTTAAGTATTGTTCCTTTAAGACTTGAAACCTCTGATACAAGCGAGTTAGTCTCGCAGGTTATTTATGGAGAAACATTTAAAGTTTTAGAGCAGCGCAAGCAATGGAGTAAAATAAGATTAGCTTTTGATAAATACGAAGGCTGGATTGATAATAAGCAATATATTGAAATTACAGAAGAGCAATACCATCTAATAAACAGTCAACCTCTTAAATTGTCAACTGATTTAGTTGAATTTATTCAGGATAAAAATAACCAGTTAAATACTATTGTCTTAGGTTCTCAATTAAATGGTTTAGACCTAATGCAACATGCTTTTGAAGGTGATTTTTGTGATAAGAAAAATTTAAAAGAAGAAATAATTACGACTGCATTTCAGTACCTAAACACGCCATATCTATGGGGTGGTAAAACACCGTTTGGAATTGATTGTAGTGGTTTTACCCAAATGGTTTATAAACTTAATGGTTATAAATTATTACGTGATGCCTCTCAACAAGCAACACAAGGAGAAGCTTTAAGTTTTATAGAGGAAAGTGAGCCAGGTGATTTAGCATTTTTTGATAATAATGAAGGAAGCATTATACATGTTGGAATTATTATGCAAGATAATTATGTTATCCATGCTCATGGACAAGTAAGAATTGACAGATTAGATCATACAGGTATATATAATGCAGACAGGCGCATGCATACGCACAAATTGCGAGTCATTAAAAAGATTATATAATAGAGAATTAAGCCTTCAGAAATGAAGGCTTTTTTAGTACTACAACATAGTGTTTTAGATTGTACTACTCGCTTTAAATCTTTAAGTTTTGCATCCTCATAAAGTATGTTTATAATATTTAGCACACTTAAACTAACTTCTGTGACTTCTATAATTATTTACTAAGCAAATACTACTTTTCGATATTATAAGATAGACTATAAGTCTACCCAACCATACCTAAAATTGGACATAAAAAAAAGCCTTCATTATTGAAAGCTTTTTTTAGTAAAAATAGAATTTATTATTATCTATCGTACTTTTCTTTTAATACTTTAGCTTTAGCATCTTCACCAAGTGCACTATAGATATTTGCCAAAGTCAAACCTACTTCAACACTGTCTTCTTTAAGTTCTAAAACTTTTTCTAAGTAAGGTGCAGCTTCTTTATATAGATCTGTACGTTTTTGCTTTAATTCGTCATACTTTCTGTTATCAGCAGCTGACGTCCCTAAACCGTTCATTACTTTTACTATTTCTTGCTCTTCACTTAAAACTAAAGCAGCCAAATTAGTTAAAGTGTTAGTGTTGTTTGGCTTTAAACTAAGAGATTTAGTATAATACTCCTTTGCTTTAACTTTATCACCACCGTCATTAGCTAATACTGCTAAATTGTATAATAAATCAGGGTTATTAGGATCATTAGCAAGAGCTTCACTTATTAGTGCTTGATATTTGTCTTTATTACCTAATTTATAATGTAAATTAGCTTCATTTACCAATAAACTAGAATCTTCAGGATTTGCTTCTCTAGCTTGTTTCATAGCATCTAAAGCTTTATCATTTTCACCTTTTTCTGCATATATTAAAGCAATATTCTTGATTATTTCTGAAGACTTAGATTCAGTAGTTCTTTCTCCTGCGTTTGTATGAGTACCCATTTTAACAAACTTATCTCTAGTTTCCTTTGGTAAAACCTCTTCCTGTCCACTAGCACTGTTAATTGCAAAATATTCAGTAGAAACTCCTGTATAACCTAACTCATTAAGTTGTAAATAATATCCTAACGCTGTATCCATATCTTGCGCTTGTAATGCACTAGATGCCGCATAATACAAATAAGTTTGATCTGATTTCTTTACATTATAAAGACTCTCAAAAACACTAGCTGCTTTACTAAAATCTTTTGCAGTATAAAAATCGTTAGCTTTAGATATTAAATCATTTTCAATAACTTGCTTAAATTGAGAAACTTCAACTGTAGTACTAGATATTTTCTCTAAACTACTTACTGCACTTGTTATATCTTTTGAAGATCCAGAACCATTACTAAAAAAGGCTTTAGCAGATGCAAAATAATACTTATCTTTTAATTTACTATCCATAGCACCTTCCATAGATTGTAACTGTGTTACTAAACTTTTTGCTTCAGCATAGTTACTATTTTTTACTGCTTTTTCTAGAGCTTTGATTTCTTTTTTCTGCGCAATTGAGCTTACAGATACAAGTAATGCTATCCCAAGTATTAATTGTTTTTTCATTATTAGTTATTTTTAAATTTGTTGTTATTTATTCTTCTTCTGTAATATCAATAGTTGTGCCATCCTCTGCTTCAGTACTGTTTTCAACGCCTTCTAGAGTTTCATCAAGCTCCTCGTTTTCGTCTTTCATTACTTTTGCAACAGCTGCTATTGAGTCTTTACCTTTTAGGTTAATCAATTTAACTCCTTGAGTTGCTCTTCCCATAGTACGTAAACTTTCTACCGCCATTCTAATTGCAATACCCGATTTGTTAATTATCATTAAATCATCAGTATCTGTTACTGTTTTAATAGATACTAAACCACCTGTTTTTTCAGATATTGAAATGGTTTTAACTCCTTTTCCTCCTCTGTTTGTAATTCTATACACTGCTTCTCCATCTTCTGGGTCGTCAATATAAGTACGCTTACCATATCCATTTTCAGAAACCACAAGTACCGTTTCCTCTTGAGGGTTTTCTACGATCACCATCCCTATAGCTTCATCTTTTGGATGTGCTAAAGTAATACCTCTAACTCCAGAAGCATTTCTTCCCATTGGTCTAGTTTTAGCTTCTTCAAATCTAATAGCTTTACCAGATTTAAGTGCTATCATAACTTGACTATTACCAGTTGTTAATTTAGCTTCTAATAATTCGTCATCCTCCTTAATAGTAATAGCATTAATACCATTAGTTCTTGGTCTTGAATATTGCTCTAAAGAAGTCTTTTTAACTTGACCTTTTTTAGTTGCCATAATCACATAATGACTATTAATATAATCTTCATCTTTTAAATCTTGAGTACAAATAAACGCCATTACTTTGTCGTCTTGCTCAATATTTATAAGGTTTTGAATAGCTCTACCTTTAGACGTTTTACTTCCTTCTGGGATTTCGTAAACACGCATCCAGAAACATTTTCCTTTTTGAGTAAAGAATAACATATATTGGTGATTAGTACCAACAAATAAGTGTTCTAAGAAATCTTCATTTCTAGTAGTTGATGCTTTTTGACCAACACCTCCTCTATTTTGTGTCTTATACTCCGTTAAAGATGTACGTTTAATATAACCTGCATGAGAAATAGTAATAACTACTTGTGCATCCGGAATCATATCTTCGATACTTAAATCTCCACCAGCATATTCTATTACAGAACGACGCTCATCTCCATATTTTTCCTTAACAACTTGCAACTCGTCCTTTATAATAGTCATTCTTCTTTCCTTCTTAGCAAGAATGTCTTTAAGATCATCAATAGTTACCATGATATCATCATACTCGCTACGTAACTTGTCTTGTTCTAGACCAGTTAATTGGCGCAAACGCATCTCTACAATAGCTTTTGCTTGTATTTCAGAAAGTTTAAAACGTTCAATTAAATTAGCACGTGCTTCATCTGCATTATTGGAAGCTCTAATAATACTAATTACTTCGTCTATATTATCCGATGCAATTATAAGTCCTTCTAATATATGTGCTCTTTCTTCAGCTTTACGTAACTCATAAGTGGTACGTCTTACTACAACTTCATGTCTGTGCTCCACAAAATAATGAATCAATTCTTTTAGATTCAATAATTGAGGTCTTCCATTAACTAATGCAATATTATTAACACTAAAAGAAGATTGTAATGCTGTATACTTAAATAATTTATTAAGTACAATATTAGGTATAGCATCACGCTTTAAGATATAGACGATACGCATACCATTTCTATCAGATTCATCTCTAATAGTAGAAATACCTTCAAGCTTTTTATCATTAACTAAGTCAGCAGTCTTTTTAATCATGTCTGCCTTATTGACTTGGTATGGTATCTCTGTTACAATAACGCACTCACGACCTTGCACTTCTTCAATAATAGCTTTGGCACGCATAACAATACGCCCTCTACCTGTATGAAAAGCTTCTTTTACACCATCATAACCATAGATTGTTCCTCCTGTAGGAAAATCTGGAGCTTTAATATGTGTAATTAACTCATCTATTTCAATATCATTGTTTTCAATGTAAGCAATAGTACCATCTACTACTTCTGTTAAATTATGAGGAGGCATGTTTGTTGCCATACCTACAGCAATACCAGATGCTCCATTTACTAAAAGACCCGGTATACGTGTTGGTAAAACCGTTGGTTCTTCTAAAGTATCATCAAAGTTTAATTTATGGTCTACAGTTTCTTTATCAATATCTGCCAACATGTCTTCAGATATCTTACGCATACGTGCTTCTGTATAACGCATTGCAGCTGGACTATCTCCATCTACAGACCCAAAGTTACCTTGACCGTCTACTAACATATAACGTAAACTCCACTCTTGAGCCATACGTACCATTGCATCGTAAACTGATGTATCCCCGTGTGGGTGATACTTTCCTAAAACTTCCCCAACTATTCTTGCCGACTTTTTATGCGCTCCGGTTGCTCTAACACCCAGTTCATGCATACCATATAATACACGTCTGTGTACAGGTTTTAACCCGTCCCTAACGTCTGGTAATGCACGTGACACAATGACTGACATTGAATAATCAATGTAAGCCGATTTCATTTCATCTTCAATATTAATTGGAATGACCTTCTCTCCTTCTGCCATATATAAATTTAATTAGTTTTATTCATTATTTCAAAACACGCTAATATAAAACTTTCATTAGTAACCGTACGCCTTTTAAGTCTATTTTTTGATGTTTTTTATTAACAATTTGATTCCCTTTTTTAGTTAATAACTCAATTGTACTTTATTTTGAAATTATCTGTACTTTCAAGCTTTAAACAATTAACATATTATTTAAGGTATAGTTTTTGCCATTAGTAAATATGTTTACTATTTTTAAAGCTGAAAGGAACAAATATATGGATGATAATTTTTCACCAAGAGTAAAAGACGTCATTGCCTATAGTAAGGAAGAAGCATTACGCTTAGGACATGACTTTATAGGTACTGAACATTTAATGCTTGGTTTATTAAGAGACGGGAACGGAAAAGCAATTAATATTTTAAATGCGTTAGATATTGATTTAAATCATTTAAGGCGAAAGGTCGAAATATTAAGTCCTGCTAATCCTAATACCATTATTACTTCTAACGAAAAGAAAAATTTGCACTTAACGCGTCAAGCAGAACGTGCATTAAAAACCACTTTTCTAGAGGCTAAACTGTTTCAAAGTACATCAATAAACACAGCACACTTATTATTGTGTATACTTAGAAACGAAAACGACCCTACAACTAAGCTTTTAAATAAGCTTAAAGTAGATTATGATAACGTTAAAGAACAATTTAAGTCTATGATAACAAACGACGATAACTTCGAAGACATAACTGGAGCACCAAAAGCTGAGTCATTTCAAGATGACCCATCTTCTGAAGACTCTAGTTCTAAAGACATATTTAATACTCCTGGGGGAGCTAAAGGGAACAAAAAATCTAAGACACCTGTGTTAGATAATTTTGGACGTGATTTGACAGCTATGGCTGAAGAAGGTAAACTTGACCCAGTGGTAGGACGAGAAAAAGAAATTGAGCGCGTATCTCAAATTTTATCTCGTCGTAAAAAGAACAACCCATTACTAATTGGTGAGCCAGGTGTAGGTAAATCAGCAATTGCTGAAGGATTAGCCAACAGAATTGTAAGTAAAAAAGTATCTCGTATATTATTTAATAAGCGCGTAGTTACTTTAGATTTAGCTAGTTTAGTTGCTGGTACTAAATATAGAGGCCAATTTGAAGAGCGTATGAAAGCGGTAATGAATGAGCTTGAAAAGAATGATGACGTTATTCTTTTTATAGACGAAATTCATACCATTGTTGGTGCTGGTGGAGCTACAGGAAGTTTAGATGCTTCTAACATGTTTAAACCTGCATTAGCAAGAGGAGAAATCCAATGTATTGGAGCTACCACTCTTGATGAGTATAGACAATATATTGAGAAAGATGGTGCTTTAGAAAGACGTTTCCAGAAAGTAATTGTAGAACCAACTACTGTTGACGAAACTATTGAAATACTTAACAACATTAAAGGTAAGTATGAAGAACACCATAATGTATCCTATACTGACGAAGCTATTGCGGCTTGTGTAAAGTTAACCAACCGTTATATGACGGAACGTTTTCTTCCAGACAAAGCAATTGATGCTTTAGATGAAGCTGGCTCTAGAGTACACATTACCAACATAAGTGTACCAAAACAGATCATAGAATTAGAGAAAAAATTAGAGGACGTTAGAGAAACAAAAAATTCTGTTGTTAAAAAACAGAAATACGAAGAAGCAGCACGTTTACGTGATGATGAGAAACGTTTAGAGAAAGAATTAGCTGTTGCCCAAGAAAAATGGGAAGAAGACACCAAGTTACATAAAGAAATTGTTAGCGAAGATAATGTTGCAGATGTTGTAAGCATGATGACAGGAATACCTGTTAATCGTATTGCTCAAACCGAAAGCAACAAACTATCATTATTACCAGACCTTATTAAAGGAAAAGTAATTGGTCAAGATGAAGCAGTTGCAAAAGTTGTAAAAGCGATACAACGTAACCGTGCTGGACTTAAAGATCCAAACAAGCCAATCGGGTCATTTATCTTTTTAGGTCAAACAGGAGTCGGTAAAACACAGTTAGCCAAGGTCTTATCTAATCAATTGTTTGATAGCGAAGATGCTATGATAAGAATTGACATGAGTGAGTACATGGAAAAATTTGCTATCTCAAGACTAGTAGGTGCACCTCCAGGATACGTAGGATATGAAGAAGGTGGTCAATTAACAGAAAAAGTACGTCGTAAACCTTACGCAGTAATTCTTTTAGATGAAATTGAAAAAGCACATCCAGATGTCTTTAATATGTTACTTCAGGTATTAGATGATGGTTATTTAACGGATAGTTTAGGTCGTAAAATCGATTTTAGAAATACTATCATTATAATGACATCAAATATTGGAGCAAGAAAATTAAAAGATTTTGGAACAGGTATTGGTTTTGGAACAGCTTCTCAAAAATCTCAGGAAGACGCAAATGCAAAAAGTGTTATTGAAAATGCACTTAAAAAATCGTTTGCTCCAGAATTTTTAAACAGAATTGATGATGTAGTTGTCTTTAATGCTTTAGAAAAAGAAGATATTAATAAAATTATTGATATCGAATTAGATAGGCTGCTAAGACGTATTGACGGTTTAGGTTATAAATTAACTTTAACTGATGCTGCTAAAGATTATATCGCAGACAAAGGATTTGATAAACAATACGGTGCACGTCCTTTAAAGCGTGCTATTCAAAAGTATGTTGAAGATGCTTTAGCTGAAGAAATTATTAGCGCTAAACTGCAAGAAGGTGATAAAATAGTGATGGATTTAGATTCAAAAACTGACGAAATCACTATAGCAATAGAAAAAGCAGAAAAGCCTGCAGAATCTTAAGATTAAAAGTATATTTGCAAAATATTAAAAGCTTCACTAACTTTAGTGAAGCTTTTTTAATTGACTTAAAATGTACGCAAAAACAAAATTATCCTTCGGAACACTATTAGTTTCTAATAGTATCCTTATTTCGGAGATTAATGAAGGGATTACTCTAAATAAAGAGCTGTCTGATGCCATCATTCATTTTGCAAAAGTCACTTTTCAAAATAGACCATTTGTTTATCTTACTAATAGAGTCAATTCTTATGCTGTAGATCCTATTATATATAGAGACGTCTCTCAAATTAAAACTTTGCGTGGTTTTGCTGTAGTCTCTCAAACGCTATCAGCTAGAAATGCGGAAATAGAGCGCTTATTTCTTAATAAGCCTTTTGAAATATTTTCTGATTTAGATAAAGCCAAAGCTTGGGCCTTAAAAACATTAAAAGAAAACCAATCAGAATCTTTTATTGATTAAACCAATTAGTTTAAGTTATTCAAATCTATTCAATAACATTAAAACAATAATGAAAACTAGATTAAAATAAGTGTTTTGACGAATAAAATGACTTTTAAGCGATAAATAGCTTAAATCATTCTGTTGTATTCATTTTTTTAGTCTACAGTTAGTACCTTAAGTAGCCTAAGTAAATGCTATTATGAGTACAACAATAAAATTAAATTTCTGTTCCTTAGAAATTTTCAAAAAAAACAAAATAGTAATTGGTACAGTTAACGAAGGCGTACATCTGACTCCTGAATTAAGTGAGACCATTGTATTAACCGTTTTTAAACATTTAGGAGATTATCCAATGGTTTATATTACAAATCGCATAAACTCCTACTCTATTGATCCTACATTATATACCAATATTTCTAAAATCAAAAATATCATAGGATTTGGCGTGGTTTGTAATAAAACTAGGAAAACAGAAATTTCTGAAATAGAAAAACTGTTCTATAAAAACAAATTCAAACTATTTGAAACTATGGACAATGCCATGTTTTGGGCTATAAAAACACTTGAACATAACGCTATACGCGCGCAAATCTCTTAGAATAATTCATCTGAATCAATACCAATAGTCTGAATAAATGCAATAGATGCCTGAATATCATCATGCAAAATTTCGTCTTCTTTTATAAAAGGAACAACATCACGATAGCTAGATAAAAAGGCCTCTATAAAATCACTTGACTTTAAAGGCGCTCTAAAAGCTAATGCTTGAGACGCATTAAACAACTCGATAGCTAAAACACGTTCTACATTATTTATTAAAGTATAGGCTTGTGTTGCTGCATTAGCACCCATACTAACATGATCTTCTTGACCATTACTAGATACAATACTATCAATACTGGCAGGAGATGCCAACTGCTTATTAGCACTTACAATACTTGCTGCAGTGTACTGCGGAATCATAAAACCAGAATTTAAACCTGGATTATCCACTAAAAATGCAGGTAAACCTCTTAGTCCTGAGACTAATTGAAACACACGTCTTTCCGATATATTTCCAATTTCCGCCATCGCTATTTTTAAATAATCTAAAGCTAACGCTAATGGTTGACCATGAAAATTACCTCCTGAGATAATCTCATCATCTTTTGCAAAAATATTAGGATTGTCCGTTACTGAATTAATTTCGGTAGTAAACGTTTTTTCAACAAAAGCAAGCGTATCCTTAGTTGCACCATGTACCTGTGGGATACATCTAAAACTATAAGGATCTTGCACGTGCTGTTTTTCTTGAGTAATAATTTCACTTCCTTCTAAAAAGTCACGCACACGTTTGGCTGTTTTTAATTGACCATTATGTGGTCTTACCAAATGTATTAATTCATTAAAAGGCTCTATTCTACCATCAAAAGCATCAATAGACACACTTCCTATTAAATCTGCTAAATAAGATAATTTATACGCTTTTAACAGTAAAGACGTACCATAAGCACTCATAAACTGTGTTCCGTTAAGCAATGCTAATCCTTCTTTAGACTGCATTGTTATTGGTTCCCAATTAAATTGCTCTAACACTTCTTTTGCTTCTAAAGTTTCGCCTTTATAAAACACTTTTCCTTTACCAATTAATGGTAATGACATATGTGCTAAAGGTGACAAATCTCCAGAGGCACCTAAAGATCCTTGTGTGTAAACCAATGGTAAAACATCGTTATTATAAAAATCAATTAGACGTTGTACAGTTTTTAACTGTATTCCAGAATGTCCGTAGCTTAATGATTGTATTTTTAATAGCAACATTAATTTTACAATCTCATTAGGCACCAAATCTCCAGTACCACAAGCATGAGACATCATTAAATTCTCCTGAAGTTTCGTTAAATTTTCGGTACTAATCTTTACATTATATAAAGACCCAAATCCTGTATTAATTCCATAAATTGGTCTAGTTTCAGATTTTAGTTTTTCGTCTAAATAAGCTCTACACTCATTAATCTTAACAATAGATTGCTCTGATAATTCTAATTGTTTTTGTTCTAAAATTATCGATTGTATAGTCGCCAAATCTAATGGCGTTGAAGATATAATGTGCGTTGTTTTCATTTGCTTAATTTAACTAGTCAAAAGTCATCAATACTATAATAATATGCAAGTAATTGTTAATAATTAAAAAAAAACTTTATATCTATAAGAATTCTATATATTTTTGGTTTAAATAAAATTAAAACAATGAAAAAACTATTAGTTTGTATAGCAGCATTATCTATTGTTGCTTGCAAAAAGGAAGCCCCTAAAGATTATGCTACAATATCTGGTAAAATAGAAAATAAAAACAGTGACTCTTTATTTGTTTACCAAGGTAGAGACTTTAAAAGAACGATAAAAGTTAATGAAGACGGAACGTTTAGTGATACACTAAAAGTTAAATCTGGAGTTTACGGATTATATGATGGTAAAGAGCAAACTAATATCTTTTTAGCTAATGATATGGATATTAAAATGACTTTAGACACTAAAGCATTTGATGAAACGATTGCTTTTTCTGGAAAAGGTGCTGAAAAAACTAATTTTTTAGGTGAAAAACTAAAATTTGAAGAAGGTTTAATTGATATCGAAGCTTTAAAAAGTTTAGATGAAACTGGATTGAATTCTAAAATAGAGAGTTTAAAAAATGAAATGATTGCTTTTTATGATAAAAACGTAAGCATTGACTCTACACTTATTGCACAATCTAAAGAACAAGTTAGCCCAATGCTGGACGGTTTAAAAGGATATGTGTTAGGTGGTATTAAATTAAAACAAGAATTACCTGCAGGAACAGTGTCTCCTACTTTTGAAAATTACGAAAACTATAAAGGTGGAACAGTGTCTTTATCTGACTTAAAAGGTAAATATGTTTATGTAGATGTTTGGGCAACTTGGTGTGGACCTTGTATTGGCGAAATTCCTGCATTACAAACTTTAGAAAAAGATTACGAAGGTAAAAATATTGCTTTTGTAAGTATCTCTACAGATGACGGAAGAGGTTATAGAGCTGCAAGCAAAGAAGAATCTTTTAAATTATCTAAAGAAGCTTGGAGAAAAATGATTGCTGAAAAAGAAATGAGTGGTATTCAATTATTTGCTGATAAATCTTTCAGCTCTGATTTTGTTACAGGTTACAAAATTAACTCTATACCTAGATTTATCTTAATAGATCCAAATGGTAATATTGTTAATGCTGATGCTCCAAGACCATCATATCCAAAAATAAACGAGTACTTAAGTTCTTTCGGAATCTAAGCTAGTTTAAAACTTATATAAAAAAAGCGAACTTTTCAGTTCGCTTTTTTTGTACTTATATTTAATTTATCCTTGTGGTTCTTCACCTTCTTCTTCAGTTTCAACTTGTGGTGGCTCTGGTTGCTTAAACATATCTAAATATGCCAACGATATACCTTCAATAACATGACTAGCTATAAAGCTTTGGTAACCCAAATCCTCGATTAATAAATCGGCAGATTTTCCATGTAAATACACACCAAAAATTGCAGCAGACAAAGCGTCATAACCTTGTGCTACTAAACCAGCAATCATACCTGTTAAAACATCTCCAGTACCAGCTGTTGCTAACCCAGGGTTTCCTGTTGCGTTTACATACAACTTATCATCAAAAACAGTAATTGTATTGGCACCTTTAATAACAACAATACACTTATATTTTTTAGCAAATGCTTTCGTTTTTTTAAGCTTATCAAAATCATCTTTCCAAGTTCCAACAAGTCTTTCAAGCTCTTTTGGATGTGGCGTTAATATTGTGTTTTCTGGCAATAATTTTAATAATGCTTTCTTTTTAGATAGTATATTTAAACCGTCCGCGTCAACAACTAAAGCTGTTTTGTTTGCTTTTAAAAACGTTTCAAAAGCAGTAACTGTTTTAGCATCTGTACCAACACCAACTCCAAACGCAATAACGTTTGGTGTTATATCATAATTTATAGCCGTAATTTTTTCCTCATCGCTATCTGTAATAACCATTGCTTCAGGAAAACCAACTTGTAATGGAATATAACCACATTTTGGTGTGTACGCTGTAACCTTACCAGCTCCAATAGCTAATGCGCCTTGACTAGCTAATGTAACAGATCCTATTTTACCGTAACTCCCGCCTATAATTAAAGCATGTCCAAAATCTCCTTTATGGCTAAACTTAGTTCTAGGCTTATAAATTGGTAAGACTTCATTTTTTCCAATTAACTCAGCTACAGTTGGTGTCGTAAATAAATATTCTGGATCAATACCAATATCTAAAACTTCCCATTGTACCGTATATTTAGCCAATTCTGGTAAAAAGAAAACCAATTTTGGTGTTTGAAAACTTAAGGTGTATCCTGCGTTTACAACACTTTCTTCATCAGTTGGCGCTGCATCTGTAGATAAACCTGAAGGCACATCTATGGCTAAAACAAAAGCTTTAGTAGCTCTAAAGTGATTAAATAATGACTTTACCCAAGGATCCACAGGACGATTAATACCAATACCCAAAATAGCATCTACAATAATATCTTTCTCTTCTATTGCAGGCATCTCACAATCATCAGCTAATACTACAGGCCAATCTTTAGTTGTGCTTTTAATACGATCATAATTAAGTAAAAAATCTTTAGATCGTGTTGTACTATAATTAACAATGTAAGTCTTTACATTATATCCGTGTGTTATTAAATGTCTAGCAACTACTAAACCATCTCCTCCATTGTTTCCAATCCCACAAAACACGTGTATTGGGACTTGTGCGCCTTGCATACGCATATGCAACCAATTAAAAATTTGTATACCTGCACGCTCCATCAAATCGGTAGATGTAATACCTTGTTTTTTAGCTGTTAAAGCATCGCCTTCATAAATTTGTTCTTTCGAAAATATTTTCATTTTAATAATATATTGGCTATTAATTATCAATCTCGCAAAAATTGATGTTTAGTTTTTTTGATAAAAGTAAAAGTAATACATTTGATAGGTATAGATGCATAAAATGAAAAAAAGACATACTATTTTTACGTTAATTATGACCATTACCCTTTTGGGTTAATGACTATATATTCCTTCCGTTTGGGTAGTTTTTCAACTACAATTTTTATCACAAAATAATTTAAAAATGAAAGTATTAAAATTTGGTGGAACCTCTGTTGGTTCAGCACAAAACATAAAAAAAGTTATCGCCATTCTTCAAAAAGAATCGCAATCTAGTACTGTCGTTTGTGTAGTATCCGCTGTTGGTGGTATTACTGATAAATTGCTGCAAGCTGGAACATTAGCTAAGCAAAAAGACAAAAGCTACCTTACTATTTTTGAAAAAATAAAAACCACGCACTATAAAGTTATTGAAGGCTTAAGTTCAAAACCTAAAGCAATCACGTCTGAAGTAGATGTAAAGTTTGAAGACTTAAAACAACTACTAAATGGTATCTATTTGATTAACGAGTTGTCTCCAAAAACATCTGATAAGCTAGTTAGTTTTGGAGAGCTACTTTCGTCTTTTATAATTGCAAAAACAATGGAAGAAATGGGCTTAAATGCTGTCTTAAAAAACAGTCAAGAGCTTATTGTTACTAACTCTAATTTTACAAAAGCAGAAGTTAATTACGACATAACTAACAAGAATATTACAGATTACTTTAATAACGCCAATCAGCAAATTACAATACTTCCTGGGTTTGTATCAAAATCGCAAGCTGGAGAAGTAACAACTCTAGGTCGTGGTGGATCAGATTTTACAGCAGCTATTATTGCAGCTGCTTTAAAAGTAGACCAATTAGAAATTTGGACAGACGTTAGCGGGATGTATACTACTAATCCAAAATTAGTAAAGCAGGCCTACCCGATTACTAATTTGTCGTATCAAGAAGCTATGGAACTGTCGCATTTTGGTGCGAAGGTTTTATACCCTCCAACAGTACAACCGGTTTTAAATTTAGCTATCCCGATACACATTAAAAACACATTACATCCGGAAGCTAACGGAACAGTGATCTCTAATCAAGACAATAAAAGTAACCTGACCGTTAAAGGGATTAGTCATATAGATAATGTCGCCCTTTTAACATTAGAAGGTAGTGGTATGGTTGGTATCCCAGGATTTTCTAAGCGTCTGTTTGAAACCTTAGCCAACGAAAAAATAAACATCATTTTTATAACACAAGCGTCTTCAGAGCATTCTATTTGTTTTGGAATAGATGTTAGTAATGCCCAACAGGCAGAACAAGCCATAAACACTGCATTTGAATACGAAATATCGTTACATAAAATAAATCCTATTATCGTTGAAAAAGGACTTTCTATTATTGCATTAATTGGTGATAACATGAAAAGCCACCAAGGTATTAGCGGAAAGCTTTTTAGTACCTTAGGAAAAAACAATATTAATGTCAGAGCTATTGCGCAAGGTGCGTCAGAAAAAAACATCTCAGCTGTAATTAATGAGCATGATGTTAGCAAGGCATTAAACAGTTTACACGAGCGTTTCTTTGAGATTAACACTAAACAATTAAACGTATTTATTACCGGAATTGGAAACGTTGGAGAAAAGCTAATAGACCAAATACAGCAACAACATAGTTTTTTAAAGAAAAACTTAAAATTAGATGTCAGAATTGTTGGAATGTCAAATTCTAAAAAAATGATTTTTGATCCAAAAGGTATCGATTTAAACAATTGGACAGACCAGTTTCATCATGCAGAACCATCAAGTATTACTGCCTTTTTAGACAAAGTAAATAGCCTAAATCTTAGAAATAGCATATTTGTAGATGTAACCGCTAATAAGGATGTCGCAGCAATATATGACAGCTATCTTAAACAAAGTGTCGCAGTAGTTGCTTGTAATAAAATAGCCTGTTCTGATAAGTATGTTAACTATAAAAACTTACAAGATTTATCATTAAAATACAACGCACCATTTTTATACGAAACAAATGTTGGTGCCGGATTACCAATAATTAATACACTTAATAATTTAGTTGCATCAGGAGACAAAGTAATTAGTATACAGGCAGTTCTATCTGGTAGCTTAAACTTTGTGTTTAACAATTTTAGTGATAAAAAGAATTTTCATGATACAGTAAAACAAGCCCAATTTGAAGGGTATACTGAGCCTGATCCGCGTATTGATTTAAGCGGAATTGATGTCGCAAGAAAGATATTAATTTTAGCCCGTGAAAACGGAATTCCGATGGAAATCGAAGACATTGTAAACGATTCATTTTTAACCGAAGCTAATTTAAATAGCACTTCTGTTGACGATTTTTACGATACTTTAATTAATGACGAAGCACATTTTCAAAAACTATACGCTTCTGCACAAGCTAATAATTGTCAACTAAAATATGTTGCCGAATATAAAAATGGAAAAGCTAAAGTAGGATTACAAGAAGTACCAGAAGGACATCCTTTTTATAATCTTGAAGGAAAAGACAACATTGTTATGTTTTACACACAACGCTATCCAGAACAGCCTTTAATAGTCAAAGGTGCTGGTGCTGGAGCAGATGTTACAGCATCCGGATTATTTGCAGATATTATCAGAATAGGTAATAAATAAGCCATAGTAAAGGCAGTAATTAGTAAAAAGAGTAACGCTTTCGCGGAAATTATAAAAAGGAGTTTTAAATGAACGAAATCAAAATATTCTCACCAGCCACAGTCGCTAACGTTTCTTGCGGTTTTGACGTCTTAGGCTTTTGCTTAGATACTATTGGTGACGAAATGGTGATTAGAAAAACCACTGAAAAAGGAATCAAAATCACTAAAATAGTTGGTGCTGACCTTCCTTTTGAAGCGCATAAAAATGTAGCTAGTGTTTCGGCTTTAGCCTTATATAATCACGCTAATCCTGATTGCGGTTTCGAAATAGAAATCTATAAGAACATTAAGCCAGGAAGCGGTATTGGAAGCAGCTCTGCAAGTGCTGCCGGAAGTGTGTTTGCCATAAACGAGCTATTAGGCAGACCGTATAATAAAACACAATTAACCAATTTTGCTATGAAAGGCGAAGCGGTTGCAAGTGGTTGTGAACATGCTGATAATATTGCTCCTGCCCTATTTGGCGGTTTTACATTAGTAAAAAGCACAACACCTTTACAAGTATTACAATTACCAACTCCAGAAGATTTATTTGTGACTATTATACATCCACAAATTGAAGTTAAAACCTCTGAAGCGCGTGCTATTTTACCAAAACATATTCCGTTGCAAAACGCCATAACACAATGGTCAAACGTTGGTAGCTTGGTACATGCTTTACATACTAACGATTATAAATTGCTAAGCCAAGCCTTAGTTGATGTAGTTGTAGAGCCTTATAGAAGTCAATTAATACCACATTTTGATTCGGTTAAAACCGAAGTTATAAAAGCAGGCGCTTTGGGTGCCGGAATTTCTGGTTCTGGACCGTCTATTTTCGCTTTATCAAAAAGCAAAAAAACTGCGGAAGATGTAGCTAAAGCGATGACTACTATTTATGCTAAAACAGCTATTAATTTTAATACTTATGTCTCTAAAATTAATACTCAAGGGATGAAAATATTAAGTTAATCGGCATTACCAGTAAACAAAAAAATTAAAATAGAGTGCCACGTCCTGCGTCCGCGTAAAGACAAACAAAAACAAAAAAATGAACTACTACTCATTAAACCATAAAGCACCAAATACAACATTTAAAGATGCTGTTGTAAAAGGGTTAGCGCCAGACAAAGGATTGTATTTTCCAGAAAGTATAACGCCTTTACCGGCTTCATTTTTTGAAAATATTGACACTTTAAGCTATACAGATATTGCGTTTGAGGCCTTACAACAATTTGTGAGCCCTGATATTCCAAAAGACGTTTTAAAAACAATTATTGCCGAAACCCTATCGTTTGAGTTTCCTGTGGTAAAGCTTAATGATAACATCTCAACATTAGAGCTATTTCACGGTCCGACTATGGCTTTTAAAGATGTTGGCGCCCGTTTTATGGCGCGTTGTTTAGGCTACTTTAATAAAGACAACACTAATCAAGTAACGGTATTAGTTGCCACTTCTGGAGACACAGGAGGTGCTGTTGCCAATGGGTTTTTGGGTGTAAAAGGTGTAAATGTTGTAATTTTATATCCTTCAGGAAAAGTAAGCGATATTCAAGAAAAACAACTAACAACGTTAGGACAAAACATTAAAGCATTAGAGGTGGACGGTGTCTTTGACGATTGTCAAGACATGGTTAAGCGTGCCTTTTTGGATGATACGTTAACCAGTAAAATGCAATTAACATCTGCAAACTCTATTAATGTAGCACGTTGGTTACCACAACTACTCTACTTTATGTTTGCTTATAAACAACTACACAAAACACAAAAAGAGATTGTATTTTCTGTACCTAGCGGAAACTTTGGAAATGTATGCGCCGGAATGATGGCACAGCAGTTAGGCTTACCAATTAAACATTTTATTGCGTCAAATAATCAAAATAACGTGGTTACTAATTACTTAAAAACGGAACTGTACACACCAAAACGATCAGTTCAAACCATTAGTAACGCGATGGATGTTGGTAATCCAAGTAATTTTATACGTATCCAAGAAATTTACAAAAATAACTTTAGCGCGTTAAAAGAAAACTTATCTTCTTTTAGCTTTACTGATGAAGAAACAAAAGTGGCTTTAAAAGAGATTTACGATACCTATAACTACGTTGCAGATCCACATGGCGCTGTTGGCTATTTAGGATGCAAATCTTACTTAAAAGCGCATTCTAAGGCACATTGTGTGTTTTTAGAAACTGCGCATCCAACTAAGTTTTTAGATGTTGTTGAAGACGTAATTAAAGAAAAGCAAGCCTTACCACCACAAATTGAAGCGGTTATGGATAAAACCAAAGTCGCTACTAAAATTAGTGATTACGATGGTTTAAAAGCCTTTTTATTACAATAATTCAAAGCCTTTTGATTAGTTTTAAATGCTAAATATAAAAGAGACTAACATGACATTTGTATTGGATCATATTGCACTTTCTGTAAAGGACGTCGACCTATCGGTTACTTTTTATCAATCCGTTTTTAGGATAGAGGAAGTTAAAAACACTGCGTCCAGTTCTAAAACCAGATGGTTGGCACTTACAGATCATAAACAAATCCATTTAATACCTAGACCAGAATTAGAGGTTAAAACCAATAAAGCCGTTCATTTTGCTTTGGCAACGCCTAATTTTGACGCTTTTGTAAAGCACCTTAAAAGTTTAGAAGTATATTACTCTGATTGGCGTGATACGCCTAAAAAAGATTATGTAAGGGATGATGGTATCCAACAAATTTACTTTCAAGATCCAGATGGTTATTGGATTGAAGTAAACAACGCGGTTTGATTATTTAAAATTTTATTAACAACCCTTTAAACATATTTTGGACTCAAGATTACTATACAGTATTACCCATGCTCTAACTAATAAAATAGATTGGACTAAAAGCAATCAAGAAGAATGGATCCATTTTGGGACAGCTATTGAAATTGATTATCAAAAAATTAAAAACGTGATTGTCAAACAATTCAAAAAAGATGACGTTTATATTGTTTATTCCAGATCAGAATCAGGCCATTTAAAATACCACAAAGCATTATTTAATAATTTAATAGGCCAGCAAAACTTTTTTCTTTGGAATAATAAATTAACAAAAGTAATAGCGTTTAACTCTGTTGGTATTCTAAGATGTGGTCAAATAAATTACAACACCTCCACTACTTCTGACTGTCATCCAAACCCCATTGATCTAAACTTCTTAAAATAGCCTCCAAAGACTTACCTCTTGCAGTTAATTTATATTCCACTTTTGGAGGAACAACAGGATATACTTTTCTAGAAATAAGTCCATCTTTTTCTAAATCCCTAACCGTTTGGGTAAACATTTTATTTGAAATTCCTTGAATTTGCTTTTGTAAGATTCCAGAACGCAAACCACCTTCCAATAAATGAAATAAAATTAAAGGTTTCCATTTTGTGCCTATCAAATTCATTGTATAATTCAGAGGACAGTTAATTTCTTTATTCAATATTAAATATTTAAAGTGCTGATTTCTATTATTTTACTCGTTTAGGTAACTATACTACTTTTTGGTAAGTTATTGCCTATAAAGCAAATATAGATTAATTTTGTAATCTAAAATAAATGTTATGACAACAAATCAAAATTATCCAAAATCATTTTCTCATATAGGACTTACGGTTCCCAACATAAAAGAAGCTGTAAAATTTTATTCTGAAGTTATGGGTTGGTACATTATAATGGAACCATCTACTGTCAAAAAAGAAACAGAAACGGCGATTGGTCAAATGTGTATTGATGTTTTTGGTAACGATTGGACCGAATTTGAAATTGCACATTTAGCAACGTCTGACGGTATTGGAATAGAGTTATTTTCTTTTCCGAATGGTATAAAAGAAGCACCCGATTTTAATCCGTTTAATACTGGATTATTTCATTTTTGCATCCAAGACCCAAATATTGAAGACCTTATTGAGAAAATTTTGGCTTACGGCGGAAAACAAAGAATGCCAATTAGAGAATACTATCCAAAAGACAAGCCTTTTAAAATGTGCTACGTGGAAGATCCTTTTGGAATTGTATTTGAAATTTACACGCATAGCTATGAGCTTACCTACTCATCTGGCGCTTATTCAAAATAATAAAATATTACTATAAACACTTGATTACAAGTCTAAAAAAGTCACCAATTTGGTGGCTTTTTTTGGTTAGAAAAATTAAAATTTGAACAGTTAAAATAAAACCACTAAATTAACCACTTAAGAAACTAAACTGTCTGTCTTATATAAATGAAAATCACGAACAAAAAATATAAAAATCTTAATTTAGCAAATGAGGATGATCGTGGTGAAAACCTAATAATGGATTTTATTATATCTTCTTTTATGGGTGTTTTAATAGCTTTTTACACTTATAAAAACCTCCTATTAGCTATTTTAATTTATACACTTGTCAGATTTATTTACTATTTTTCTTTTGAATATATTTCGGGCAGAACACTTGGTAAGTACCAAACACAAACTCAAGTTGTAAACCATGTTGGAGAAAAACCAACAGTGATACAGTTAATTAAAAGAAATATAAGCCGATTTATTAGTATACTTTCTGGATTAAGTGATGACGAAAAAGCTTTACACGATAATGTATCCAATACTTTTGTAATTAAAAACGAAGCTTTAAAAAAAATAGAATTCAAACTCCCTTTGATTTTACTCTTTAATCTGATATTTTTTGGGTTTTGGAGCTATTATTTTTGGACTAAACCTAAATTAGAAACCTTAGATAAACTTTTACTAATTATTTATAGCTTCGGTTTTATCTATAGTTTGATAATAGGATTAAAAATGATAAGAAAATCCACTAATAACAGGTAAACTAATTACTATTTTCAGACCTATTCTATTCAACCTAAAACTAACCACAAAAAACATGACTCTAACGCTAAAACAAACGTGTCTCCTTTTTATAGCATCTCTTGTTTTAATAAGCTGTAATAGTAATAAAAACACTACTGCCTTTAAATTAAAACAAGGCGATTTACTGTTTCAAAATACGGGCACAAGTGATGTAGCTAACGCAATCAAAGATGTAACAGCAACATCACTATCTAAAAACTACTCTCATGTTGGCATCGCCATGCAAAAAGACGACCAATGGTTTGTTGTGGAAGCCTATCCAAAAATCGGGGTTTCTCAAACCTCTTTAAAAACGTTTCTAGACCGAAATAAAAACAAATTAAACAAATCGCAAACTACAGTCGCCAGATTAGATAGTATTTACCAACGCTTTATTGCAAAAGCTTTGGACTACGGAATGGAGAGACTAAACACACCTTATGACGATGTCTTTTTATGGGACGATACATCATATTATTGCTCAGAATTAGTTTATAAAATGTTCTCCACTCAAAATTTAGCAAAAGCAGCTATTCCTTTTTTGACACACCCAATGACCTTTAACGATAGTACAGGACACCCAATGCCAAGTTGGATAACCTATTACAAAACACGTAATCAACCCATTCCTGAAGGGATTGAAGGCACAAATCCTAACTTAATGGCTAGCAGCCCACACATTACTTTTGTGCATGATTATGAGCAGGAATAAATACTGAATTTACCACACAAAGAAGCTTAAATCTCTGTAAATTTAGATGTAATCTAAACTTGATTTTAAAAAATAAAACCATTACCTTCGGATTTAAAATAACTACTGATATAAATCATTAAAAACGATGTCATATCAGTTTTAAGTTAGCTTTTATTAAGAAAAATGAAAAACACTACTCAAAATATTATTAATTGGTTTAACAGTGAAACTACTGAAAATCAGTTAAACCTCTTACGTGAAAATAGTCCAAAATATGAACAATATGAAACAACCGTTTTAGAAGCATTAGATGAATTAGATTTTGTGAAACAATTGATAGTCTCATCAGTTGAGAAAGATGTTTTCGAAAAAATTACATACAATAAAAGAAACCAAATATTTGCAAATTTGAACAATATTACTAATTATTTAAATCAATTATCTCGTTGGAATTATGATTCAAATAATAATCAAGCAAAGTCACAAGTAAATGCCATAATTACAACGATTCTAGGACTAAGAGACATTGTCGATTCGTCATTCCTTTCTCAAAAATTAAAAGGTTATTATAATTATGCGGAACAAACTAAAGAATTAAATAAAATTAAAAGAAGGTACAATAACTTAGTTAAAGACATTAGCAATGCTGAAGTATTAAATCGCAAAACAATTGGAGTATCTAAAACTATAAATGAAAAGGCAGATGTGTTAATTAATAAGATTACTGAGTTAGAAAAAACTTCAGCATCAACTTTAAATCTAAAAAACCAAATTGAAAATCTTTACAACCAAATAAATTCAAACCTTCAAGAGATAGAGACTAAAAAACTTACAATTAATTCATTACATCAAAATTCAGAAAATATAGAATCAACTTTTGAGACAATTGAAACGAAACTAAAAGAAACACTAGAGAATTCTGAAACTAGAGCTGAAGATTTTTTACTTCAAAAAGAAACTGAATTTAATACAAAAACAGATGGGTTTGATTTAAAAACTTCAAATATAATTACAAAAAACACTGAATTACAAAAGAAAGTAAATTCACTTCTTGAAGGAGCAAATGCAGGACGGTTATATAAGTCTTTTCATTGGCGAAAAAGACAATTGGAAAAGGGATTATGGTTTTGGTTATCAGGTATTGCAATCATAAATATTAGTTTAGTTATACTGACTTTGTTAATTCTAAACGGAAATGATATTATCGGTATTGACAAATTAGATTCAACAAATTTGAACGGAATGTTCTATATGAAATTATTAATATCAATACCATTGATAGTTTTAGATTTTTTCTTTATCAAGCAATACAATTCGAGAAGGGATTTAATTGAAAAATACAGTTTCAAATCAGTTCTATCATTATCAATTTTAGCATATAATGAAATGCTAAAAGAAAATAAAGATGATGACGTATCACAGCAGTTTATAATTGAAACAGTTGAAAGGATATACGAATCGCCTTTTGAAACGAAAAAATTAACAAAAAAAGAATTAGACATAGTAAATAGTTTAGCGAAAAAAGGACTAGACCATTTAGATAAAGTCACTAATGGAGCTATTAAATCAGCAATTGGAGAATAAACAAAGGCTAATAATGTATAAAAAACATAGGGTATTTGCGCTAAACCAAAAGGTCTGTGAATATTTACAAAGTCCGCTAAATATAAAATTTGACGGTTAAATGAAAAAAGGTAACATAAAAATTGCCAATTTGGCTAAGTGCTAACTTGTAAATACTGTACATCTTGGTAGTCATACAAATTATGACAATAGAATTCTTAGTTTCTTAAATCAATTACCTGCAAATGCAACTCCTAATCAAACATTTGAGTATGTTTCGACATTAATAAATAATATTAGAACAGCTATAGCTAATAATCCAACAACTCATATTGATAATTTAATTTTTTAAAATGAAATTTTATAGTATAAACTCTTCTTCAAATAAAAAAATATTAGGTAATTATCCTCAAATAAAAGGAGAAAAACATAATTGCCATGTTTGGGATGATGAAAAATTTATAGATAGACTAGAATTTAAAGAAGTAAACTTTGAGCCTATTACATCTAATGCTATTCTATATGCCAGTTCAAATCTTACTGATTTAATTAATATTTCTAGCATTGGATTTGGTCGCAAATTATTAGTTAGCAACAAATTAAAGTCTATCATAGATTCTAAAAATAAAGATGATGTTAAATTTTTTAAATCAAATTTGATACAAAATGGAAAAGAAATAACAAATTATTGGATAACCAATCCTTCAAGGTCAAGATTAAATTTTATTAATTTTAAAAAATCAAAAGTTTTTCTAACTAAAAATTACTCAACAATAATAAAACAATTAAATATTACTAATTTAGAAGACTTTTTAAAAGAAAAAGCTAAAATTAAATACCCTTTTACTATAATCATAAAGAATGTAAATATTAAAAAAGATGTTAATAGTGATTTTTTTGTTTTAACTGATATTAGCGGTGGAATTAAATATATAGTATCTAAAAAACTCAAAAATGAAATACAGTATGAAGATTGTACTGGAATTGAATTTCAGCCAATAGAATTAGAATTAAACGAATGGTTGAATTGTCAAAAAAGAATTGAAAAATATGGAAAATATTAATATATAATATTACCTACAACCACGTATATAAAAAATAGCAGTTAAGGAGAGCTAAACTTAAAGTTTTTTTCTTTTCTGCTATTTCTATTTTTAAACCGAAAAGTAGAACATGAAAATCTGCTACATTTCATACACCAACCGCTATTTTAAACCCGAAAACAAAAAAAAGCTACCAAACGGTAGCTTTTTTTATTAATCAAATATCTTAAAAACAAGAAATTCTTATTCTATTTAGACAATGTATTTAAGGCATCGCCAATTAAGGTCTCTCCTTTTAAAATTTCGAAAGTGGCATTATTTGCAACATCGTCATTTAAAGATCTAACTAAGGTTTGGGCTACATCGTTTCGGCTAATGTCTCCACTTCTATTTAGCTTAGTGTCTAACTGTATTTTGTTAGTTAATTCGCCATTAGTTAAAGATCCTGGTCTAACAATACTATAATTTAATCCGCTTGATTTTAAATACTCGTCTGCGTTATGTTTTGCTTTTAAATACGCTTGTAGTTGTTCTGCTTGTTCTGGATGGTCTGCTCCCATAGAGCTTAACATCACAAATTTTTTGACATTGTTTTTGTTAGATGCATCAATTAGACGCTTTGCGCCTTCTTGATCTACTTCCACTACTTTTTTTCCTCCAGATCCTGCAGCAAAAACAACCTTGTCTATAGTGTTATTAAAAGCTACAGAAACGTCTTGTTCTAAATCTGCTAAAACCGTATCAATATTTTTGGCTTTAAAATAAGCGACTTGCTCTTCTTTTCTAACCATTGCAATTGGGTTAAAATACTGAGATTCGTTTAAAAGATTTACTATTTTTTTTCCTGTGGTACCGTTGGCACCTGCTACTAATATATTTTCCATACTTAAAGATAACAGCTACACACCCGCTTACCAAATTTAAAGGATTGGTTTAACTTTAGTTTAATAGAAAATACTTGGTTTTACAAGCAACTACTAATTTTTTTAACATTTGAAGTACTTCTAAACGGGACATGCTTCGATTATAAATTTTAACTTGATATTATTTCTATTACTAAAAAGCAACTCGATAATTTTCAATACTTTTGTTAGACAATTGCTAATCATTTCCGCTTGACGGTAAAATCAAAAATATATTAAGAATGAAAAACACAGCTTTAACAGCAACTCACGAAGCACTAAGTGCAAAAATGGTTCCTTTTGCAGGTTATAACATGCCTGTACAATATGATGGTGTAAATATCGAACATGAAGCCGTAAGAAAAGATTGTGGTGTATTTGATGTATCACACATGGGAGAATTTTTAATCTCTGGTCCTAACGCTTTAGCTTTAATACAAAGTGTAAGTAGTAATGATGCTACTAAATTAACTATTGGTAAAGCGCAATATTCTTGTTTACCAAATGATGATGGTGGAATTGTTGACGATTTGATTATTTACAAACTAAAAGAGGAACAATACCTATTAGTTGTTAATGCTAGTAATATTGAAAAGGACTGGAATTGGATTAGTTCTAAAAACACAGTGAATGCGGATATGCGCGACTTGTCTGCAGACTATTCGCTTTTAGCTATACAAGGTCCTAATGCTGTAACAAAAATGCAAGCGTTATCTAGTCATGATTTATCTGCTATTAAATTTTACAACTTTGAAGTTGGTGATTTTGCAGGTATTGACAATGTTATTATCTCTGCAACTGGTTATACTGGAAGTGGTGGTTTTGAAATTTATTGTAAAAATGACGAGGTTAAACAAATTTGGGATAAGGTAACTGAAGCTGGTGCAAAACCTATTGGTTTAGCTGCACGTGATACCTTACGTCTTGAAATGGGGTACTGTCTTTACGGAAACGATATTGACGATACAACATCACCTATTGAAGCTGGTTTAGGATGGGTTACTAAGTTTAGTAAGACTTTTACTAATAGTGAAGCTTTAGAGGATCAAAAACGTCGTGGTGTAGACCGTAAATTAGTCGCTTTTGAGCTTGACGAACGTGGTATACCAAGACAAGGTTATGATATTGTAGATGGTCAAGGTAAAAAGATTGGTGTTGTTACTTCTGGTACAATGTCTCCAATGTTAGGTAAAGGTATTGGCTTAGGGTATGTACCAACCGTATTTACTGACGTAAACAGCAAAATAAACATACAAATACGTAAAAACGCAGTACCAGCAACTGTTGTAAAACTTCCGTTTTACAAAGCGTAATTATTTATGCTAGACTTTAATACTATTATAAACAACATCCATAGCAACTTAAAAAACGAAGTTGTTAAGGGTGTTGTTGCTTCTTATATTCCTGAATTGTCAAAACAGGATGTTAATCACTTTGGTATTTTTATGCAGCACATGGATGGTCGTACATTTATGGCTGGAGATGCTAATGTCCCGTTTTCCATACAAAGTATATCTAAAGTCCTAACCTTATCTAAAGCCATAGCGTTTGAAGATAACAACTTATGGACCCGTGTAGATGTGGAGCCTTCTGGAAACCCATTTAACCATTTATCGTTATTAGAATTAGAAAACGGAATACCTAGAAATCCTTTAATAAATGCTGGTGCTATTGTTGTGGCAGATATATTATGTACACAATTTAAAAACCCAAAAGCAGACTTTTTACAGTACGTTAGAGATATTAGTAATGATCAGTCCATAAAATACAATTATAAAGTGGCGGCTTCAGAAAAGCTTACTGGTTATAATAATTATGCGGCTGCCAACTTATTAAAGTCTTTTGGCAACTTGCATAATGATGTGGAGGTGGTCTTGGATTTTTATTTTCATCAATGTGCTTTAGAGATGACTTGTGCGCAAGTCGCTAAAGCGTTTTATGTGTTTGCTAACAGCGGAAAATGTGTTAATAACAAACAACATGTTACCGTTAGTCAAGCCAAACGGATCAATGCTATAATGTTGACTTGTGGCTTTTATGACGAATCTGGCGAGTTTGCATTTGAAGTCGGTCTACCAGGTAAAAGTGGTGTTGGTGGCGGTATTGTGGCGCTTCTACCAAATAAATTTGTAATTACTACATGGTCTCCAGGACTAAATGCTAAAGGAAACTCTTTAATTGGAATGCAAGCTTTAGAACAATTTACTACCCAAACCAATTTATCTATTTTCTAAACGTTATAGTCTTTAAATGAAAACGATAAATAACAAACATCGCATACTTATACTTGGCGCTAGTGGGTTTATAGGACAAGCTTTATATAAAGAGTTGTGTGGCTATTTTAACACCTACGGGACGTATTGTGTAGATAATAAAGCGTTTAGTAAAAATCAGCACTACTTCCAATATAATATGGAAGAGGATGATATTTTCGAAATTCTAGAGATTGTAAAACCTACAATTATAATCTCGGCAGTACGTGGTAATTTTTCGGCACAAGTTATTGCGCATCATCATATTGCAGAATATGTGGTGGCTAATAATAGTAAATTTATCTTTTTATCCTCAGCAAACGTTTTTGATGCTTACAGCAAGTATCCTAGTTATGAGGAAGACAAAACATTAAGCAATAGCATGTATGGTCATTTTAAAATTAAGATTGAAAACATGCTATTGCGCTTGCCTAAACGCAACTACGCAATAATAAGATTACCCATGGTTTTTGGAGCGCAATCCCCAAGAATACAAGAAATAAAGTTTTTTTTAAAAGAAAAATCACCCATTGAAGTTTTTCCGAATTTAATAATGAATGTCACTACAGATACAAAGGTGACACAACAAATTCATTATATTATCAATCAAAAAAAATCCGGTATTTTCCATCTTGGAAGTACAGACTTAGTGCATCATGACGACTTTTTTAAAGAAATAATAGCGTCTTTAGGTGTTATAAACCCTGTGTTTAAGCAAGTGTTTACTACTAATGACGATCGTTATTTAGCAGTACTATCTAAAACAAATACGCTTCCAAAAAATTTAGAGCTATTAAGTCATGATATTTTAACAGAATTAGAAGTATAAATGTCTTATTTTTAAATAAAAATTTATGTCTACACTTACCCCTATTGAAATTGAACAACGTTTATTAAGATTACCAGAATGGGACTATGCTGATAATGCAATACATGCAGAGTTTGAATTCGAAAATTTCAAAGATTGTTTTAGTGCCATGAGCAGAATTGCTTTTGAGTGCGAAGCATTAAACCACCATCCAGAATGGACTAACGAGTATAATGTTTTAAAAATAATTTTAACAACGCATGATGCAGGTGGCGTTACTGATAAAGATTTTAAATTAGCATTAGCTATTGAGCATATTGTTGAAGAAGACGAAGACTAACCGTTTAAACGCCCCAAATGTATAAACACCTTCTCCTACTCTTTCTATTAAGTACTAGCGTCAGTTTGGCGCAATCAGATTCTATATTTTGTAAGCAGTTAGTGGCTGTAAAACAGTTGGTAAAAAATAACCATTACCAACCAAAAGTGATTAATGATAGTTTATCAAAAGGTGTTTTTAATCTATTTTTAAAAGGCTTAGATCCTGATAAGGATTACTTTTTAAAAACAGATATTGACCAATTTAAATCAGATCAACTGCAATTTGATAATTATTTACTGTCTGATAATTGCGACTTTTTAGACACTTATAAAACAGTATTACTACAACGTATTAACGACACTAAAACTATTTTAGAGCAATTAAACACAACTGTTCCTGATTATTCTGGTGGGCTAACCTTACAATATTCGCCTTCAAAATTTATCACTTATCCCAAAGATTATCAGGGATTACAAAAAATGCTTGAAAAATTAGTAGCCTATAAGGTTATTACCAATCTATTGGATAGTAATGACGCTATAGAAGTTATTAAATCTAACTTTTCAACTCTAGAAGTTAACGCTAGATTGGATGTTATTAAAAATCAACTGTGCAAACTTGAGCAGTTTACCAACACCAGCGGTGGTATTGATCGTTATGTAAAAGATGCCTTTATTAATGCTTATTTAGAGTATCACGATCCACATTCGGTGTTTTTTAATCCTACTGAAAAATTAATTTACGAAACCTCCTTATCTAGTAATCAATTGTCTTTTGGTATTACTACCGAAAAAAATAAAGAAGGTCAGATTTTTATAGCAGAAATCACACCAGGAAGCGCAGCTTTTAATAACGGAAACTTTGAAACGGACGATATCATCATGTCATTAACCGCTAATGGCGTTACTTTAAATACGTTTTGTATTTCTAATCATGAGATCGAAGCATTTAGTAATAAAGAAGACCATAAAACAGTATCCTTTTTAGTAAAAAAGAAAAACGGAACAGAACAAACCATTACCATAACTAAAACCAAAATTAAAGTAGAAGACAATGCCATTAAAGGCTATTTACTTGGCGAAAATCAAGATTTAGGATATATCAAGATACCTAGTTTTTATACTAATGACGAGTCTCTAAATGGTCGTGGTATATCCTCTGACTTTGCTAAAGAACTTTACAAACTACAAAAACAACATATTGACGCGTTACTTATTGATCTTAGATTTAATGGTGGCGGATCCATGCAAGAAGCAATGGAACTTGTTAGCATGTTTATAGATCAAGGTCCAATAACCATTATTGAAACTAACTTAAAAGAAACCTACACCATTAGAGATAGTAAGCGTGGTACGTTTTTTAACAAACCTGTCGTAGTACTGGTTAATAGTTATAGCGCCTCTGCATCAGAGTTTTTTGCATCTGCAATGCAAGATTATAATCGTGCTTTAATTGTGGGGTCTACAACACATGGTAAATCCAGTGCGCAAAGTATCCTTGCTTTAGATGACACGGGCAATTTAGGGTTTTGCAAAATTACTGTCGAAAAATTTTATCGTATCACAGGCCAAAGTCATCAGGCAACTGGAGTAATTCCGGATATAAAACTCCCTTCTATTTATGATAATTTAGATAGCGGAGAAGGGTATTTAGACTATGCTTTAACCAAAGATAGAGTTACGCCTCAAATGGGATTTAGACCGTTTAAAACAGTAGATTACGCCTCTATATTTAGTAATAACAAGCAGCGATTAGCCAACAACATTAATTTTAAAGACATTGCTAAAAACAACCTAAAATTAAGAGCTAGTATTTTTGAAAAGGGAGAAAAATATCAACTGACGTTAGAAGGTATAAAAAAAACCAGAGAAACTAAGAGCGACTTATATTTTCAGATTTTTCCTGAACAAGACGATTTACCATTAATTAAAGTGTCTAATACTAAAGCAACACAAAAATTATTAGATATTAATAAAGAAGATCAAACCTTAAATGCGGATATAATCACGCAATTATCAAAAGATATTTATATTGCAGAATCTTATACAATTTTAAAAGACCTACTTAATCTTAAAAATTAGTAATAAAAGCAAACTAATTACGTAGACACCTGTCTAAAGATTAAATTAAAAGTAAAAGTTTTTTTAAATTTGTAATTGTAAAATTAATTTTAACTATTTAGTTTTCGCTTAAGCGGAAATTTAAAAACATATATAACCATGGGAAGAGCTTTCGAATTTAGAAAAGCACGTAAAATGAAACGTTGGTCTGCGATGAGCAAGGCCTTTACACGCATAGGAAAAGATATTGTAATGGCGGTTAAAGAAGGTGGACCCGATCCAGCTAGTAACTCACGTTTACGTGCAGTTATCCAAAATGCCAAAGCAGTAAACATGCCAAAAGACAACGTAGAGCGTGCTATTAAAAAAGCAAGTGATAAAAGTCTTGGTGATTTTAAAGAAGTTGTATTTGAAGGTTATGCACCACATGGTATTGCTGTATTGGTAGAAACTGCAACAGATAATAACACCCGTACAGTTGCAAATGTGCGTAGTTATTTTAATAAATGTGATGGTAGTTTAGGGACGTCAGGTTCTGTAGTATTTATGTTTGACCATACTTGTAACTTTAGAGTAAATGCTGAAGGTTTAGACCCAGAAGAGTTAGAATTAGAATTTATCGATTTTGGTGCAGAAGAAGTATTTGCTGATGATGATGGTATTTTAATCTACGCGCCTTTTGAAAGCTTTGGAGCTATCCAAGCAGAAATTGAAAGTCGTGATATCGAAATATTATCTTCAGGATTTGAACGTATTCCTCAAGTTACAAAAGCAGTAACACCGGAACAAGCAGCAGATATTGAAAAATTATTAGAAAAATTAGAAGAAGATGATGATGTGCAAAACGTATATCATACTATGGAAGAAACTACAGAATAATTGTTCTTTCAAAATTATAGCAACAAAAAAAAAGCGACCTCATGGTCGCTTTTTTTATACTTAAATTATAATCTTACAGCTCTAAAATTTGTGCTGCGTGATCTTTAGTTTTTACTTTATCAATAACATGGGCTACTACTCCATCTTCATCTACCAAAAAGGTTTTTCTGTGGATACCATCATATTCTTTACCCATAAATTTTTTCAAACCCCAAACCCCAAAAGCATTAATAACTTCTTTCTCTTCATCCGCTAATAACGGAAACGGGAAACTGTATTTGTTTTTAAAATTAGTTTGTCTTTTTTCTGAGTCTGCACTTACCCCCAAAATCTCATAACCTTTATCTTGTAACAGTGTATAGTTGTCTGTTAGATTACAAGCTTCGGCTGTACAACCAGGCGTACTAGCTTTTGGATAAAAGAAAACAATTAGTTTTTTGCCTTTATAATCCGATAATGACACTGGATTTCCATCTTGATCATTTACTGTAAAATTTGGTACTTTATCGCCTTGTTTTAATGTATTCATAGTTGTAATTTTGGTTTCATTCAAAAATACGACTAATGACTAAGCAAGAAAAGGTAGATTTTGTTATAAATACGTTAAATAAACTTTATCCAGAAATACCTATTCCGTTAGACCACAAAGATCCGTACACCTTATTAGTTGCTGTATTGCTATCTGCACAATGTACAGATGTTAGAGTTAATCAAATCACACCGTTATTATTTGCCAAAGCAGATAACCCGTATGATATGATAAAAATGAGTGTGGAAGAAATCAAAGCTATTATTAGACCTTGTGGTTTGTCTCCAATGAAAAGTAAAGGTATTTATGGGTTATCAAAAATGTTAGTCGAAGACTATAACGGTATTGTACCACAGTCTTTTGAAGCATTAGAAACCTTTCCCGCTGTTGGACATAAAACAGCTGGTGTAGTTATGAGTCAGGCTTTTGGTGTACCTGCTTTTCCTGTGGATACGCACATACATAGACTTATGTACCGTTGGAATTTAACCAACGGTAAAAACGTACAACAAACAGAAAAAGATGCCAAGCGCTTATTTCCAAAAGACACTTGGAATGATTTACACTTGCAAATTATTTGGTATGGACGCGAGTATTCTCCTGCTAGAGGTTGGGATTTAGAAAAAGATATTATTACCAAAACTATTGGTCGTGCTACCGTTTTAAAGGACTATTATAAGTAGAATTGATAGATTAATAAGCTGAAAAACATTCGTAACACATGAAAAATATCGAATTCAAAATCGGAATACATCCTAACACATCGGAGATAATCAAACTTTATAATAGCTCAGGAATAACAAGACCTACAAACGATAGTGATCGGATTTCAAAAATGTATAAAAATTCTAATCTAATTATAACTGCTTGGTTAAACAACGAATTGGTAGGAATAGCACGCTCACTAACAGATTATTGCTATGCCTGTTATTTATCAGATTTAGCGGTAAATAGCGAATATCAAAAAGAAGGTATTGGTAAGCATCTAATAAATCTTACCAAAAAAGAGATTGGACCACAAACGACGCTAATTTTACTTTCGGCACCATTAGCAATGGAATACTATCCAAAAATAGGTTTTGATACTATTAAAAATGGTTTTATAATTCCGCGAACTGAATAATTATCATCACCTTTTTTCTGACATAATAGGTCCTGAAAAAGTATAATAATTCATTTTCATTAAGGTTAATTACTAAAATGCCTTAAAAATAAAAACGTCCTGAGACTATCAGGACGTTTTCAAAGTTTAGTTTTGAAGTGCTTCAAACTTCAAATTTTTATAATTTATAACACTTAAAGCCTTAGAGTAATTTAAAATAAAACTAATTGTTTCTGCTTTTGGTTCTATTTTAAAGTTTTGTTTTTTTGGGGTATTCGAATGTTCAGAGTAAATTTTCGCCATGTATATATGTTTAAGGTATACACAGATAACGAGCAATCTTTTGATTTATTGCATTTCTAATTTGTTAAAACAATATTATGCTTTTCAATTACTTTTCTCATATTAATTAATGCATAACGCATACGCCCTAAAGCGGTATTAATACTTACACCTGTACGTTCTGATATTTCTTTAAAACTCATATCATTATACATACGCATAACCAAAACTTCTTTTTGATCTTCTGGTAACTCGTCTATTAATCGACGTACATCTGCTTCGACCTGCTCCTTAACCATCACTTTTTCAGCGTTTAAAGAGTTATCACTAATTACAGAAAAGATATCAAAATCACCTGAATTATCAAATTTTGGCATTCTGTTATTCTTTCTAAAATGATCAATAACTAAGTTGTGTGCGATACGCATAACCCATGGTAAAAATTTACCTTCTTCATTATACTTACCTCTTTTTAAGGTACGAATAACCTTAATAAAGGTATCTTGAAAAACATCCTCTGCGATGTCTCTATCAAATACTTTAGAATAGATAAAACTGTAAATACGTTGTTTGTGTCTTTTAATAAGAATCTCTAAAGAAGACTCATCTCCTTTAATATAGTTACTAACAAGGATAGCATCCGTTATGGTTATTTTTTGCATAATCATTACTTTTAAGCACCAAAAGCAGGTTTTGGTCTGGGGTTTATAAATTAAAAAGTAATGTTATACTATAGGCTATAAAGTTTTGTTAATAATATGATATGTTCCAAATATAACAACAATCATTCCGTAAAAGCAAAAAAAAACATTTTTTTTAACATTTTATTGCACAATAAACCTATTTAAAAGGTGCTCAACTTGTGTTATCTTTGTGTTTTAGACGTAAAAACAACTATGACTACACCGCTTTCTGAAGTAAATCCAAAAGAAAACATTATTATAAAAGGTGCAAAACTGCACAATCTTAAAAATATTGATGTTGTAATACCACGACGCAAACTTGTTGTTATTACAGGACTATCAGGTTCTGGAAAGTCAAGTTTAGCATTTGATACCTTGTATGCCGAAGGGCAACGTCGTTATGTAGAAAGTTTAAGTAGTTATGCTAGACAGTTTTTAGGTCGTCTAAACAAACCTAAAGTAGATTATATTAAAGGTATTGCTCCTGCAATTGCAATCGAGCAAAAAGTAAATAGTACAAATCCTAGATCTACGGTTGGAACAACTACTGAGATCTATGATTACTTAAAACTGCTTTTTGCAAGAGTTGGACGCACCTACTCTCCTATTTCTGGTCAAGAAGTTAAAAAAGATACTGTTACAGACGTTACAAATTATATAAAAGGATTAGGTTTAAACGAAAAACTACTGCTTTTAGCGCCTTTAGTTTTAGAAGAAGGTCGTGAATTACAAGATAAATTAAGTGCATTAAATGCGCAAGGTTACGCCAGAATTAAAGTAAAAGATAAAGTTATTAGAATAGACGATGCTAAGGACTTAACATCAACCAAAGATTTGTTTTTGGTAGTAGATCGTATTGTAACAAAAGACGATGAGGATTTTTATAACAGATTAGCAGATGCCATACAAACTGCCTTTTTTGAAGGTAAAGGCAATTGTTATATAGAAACGTTAGCTGATAATACAACCCGTCATTTTAGTAATAAATTTGAATTAGATGGCGTGCTATTTTTAGAGCCAAACGTACATTTATTTAGTTTTAACAACCCTTATGGTGCCTGCCCTAAATGCGAAGGTTATGGTGATGTGATAGGTATTGATGACGATTTAGTCGTGCCAAACACAGCACTTTCTGTTTATGAAAATGCCATTTTTCCTTGGCGTGGTGACAGTATGAGTTGGTATAAAGACCAATTGGTTAACAACTCGCATAAATTTGATTTTCCCATTCATAAACCATATTTTGAATTAAGCGCAAAACATAAAGCCTTAATTTGGGAAGGAAATGAATACTTTGAAGGTTTAAATAGCTTTTTTGCAGAGTTAGAAAGCAAGGCTTACAAGATTCAAAACCGTGTGATGTTATCCCGATACAGAGGTAAAACACAATGTAAAGTATGTCACGGAAAACGATTAAGACAAGAAACTAACTATATTAAAGTTGGTAATGCAACCTTAACGGAATTAGTAGAGTTACCTTTAAATAAATTGGCTGTCTTTTTTAATACGATCGTGTTAAACGACTACGATGCAAAAATTGCAGAACGTTTATTAATAGAAATTAGAAACAGACTTAGCTTTTTACATAACGTAGGATTAGATTATTTGACAATAAACCGAAAATCTAATACCCTTTCCGGAGGAGAAAGCCAACGTATAAATCTAGCAACCTCTTTAGGAAGTAGCTTAGTTGGATCTATGTATATATTGGACGAACCTAGTATTGGTTTACACCCAAAAGATTCTGAACGCTTGATACAAGTTTTAAAACAACTCCGTGATTTAGGAAATACTGTAATTGTGGTAGAACATGATGAAGATATCATGAAGGAAGCGGATCAAATTATAGATATTGGTCCTGAAGCTGGTACTTTAGGAGGAGAAGTTGTTGCAGTTGGTACGTATGCTGATATTCTAAAATCAAACTCGTTAACCGCACAATATTTAAATGAAACCTTAAAAATTGAAGTGCCTAAGACACGCCGTACTAGTAAATATAGTGTCGATATTATTGGTGCTAGAGAAAATAATTTAAAAAATATAGATGTCTCTTTTCCTTTAGAAATGCTAACAGTTATTACTGGTGTTTCTGGAAGTGGAAAAAGTACATTGGTTAAAAAAATATTATTTCCGGCAATACAAAAACACTTAACTGGTTTTAGTGATAAAGCAGGACAGTTTACAGAACTAAAAGGAAACTATAGTATTGTAAAAAACATCGAATTTATTGACCAAAACCCTATAGGAAGATCGTCTAGATCAAACCCGGTGACTTATGTTAAAGCTTATGATGACATCAGAGCATTATATTCTAAACAAAAACTAAGTACTATCCGTAATTATGCAGCTAAACACTTTAGTTTTAACGTGGATGGTGGACGTTGCGAAACCTGTAAAGGTGAAGGTGAAGTGACTATTGAAATGCAATTTATGGCTGATGTCCATTTAGAATGTGAAACTTGTAAAGGAAAACGTTTTAAAAAGGAGGTCTTAGAAGTCACTTTTGCAGATAAAAACATTGATGACATTTTAAATTTAACTATTGATGATGCTATTGCCTTTTTTGATAAAAATGGCGTTTCCAAAATCAAAAATAAATTACAACCACTGCAAGATGTTGGATTAGGCTATGTTGCTTTAGGTCAAAGCAGTTCTACCCTTTCTGGTGGAGAAGCACAACGCATTAAACTAGCTACTTTTTTAGGTAAAGGAAACACAAAAGATAAAACCTTATTTATTTTTGACGAACCTACAACAGGTTTACACTTTCATGACATTCAGAAATTATTAAAATCCTTTTATGCTTTAATAGCTAAAGGACATTCTATAATTGTTGTGGAGCATAATTTAGAATTGATTAAATGTGCAGATCATATTATAGATTTAGGTCCTGAAGGTGGAGAAAATGGTGGTAAATTAGTCGCTTTTGGAACACCTGAAGAGATTATAAAAGTAAAAGCTAGTGTTACTGCGCAATATTTAAAAGACAAACTATAATAAACATTACAGTTAACAACGTTAAATGGGTG
Organism: Olleya sp. 1-3; assembly: GCF_002836085.1. Lineage (NCBI taxonomy): Bacteria > Pseudomonadati > Bacteroidota > Flavobacteriia > Flavobacteriales > Flavobacteriaceae > Olleya > Olleya sp. 1-3. The sequence goes on along the minus strand of NZ_PJBW01000002.1, from coordinate 371,750 downwards.
ATTTAGAAACTATCAAAAAAAAGGTATCTACAAAACCCGCAGTAAGTGGAGGTGCTAATTTTGAAACACATGTTTTGTCTCAGACTAGATATGGGTTTAAATTTAAGCCTTCTTTAGGCTTTGCCCTATTTACACTGTTATTTGTTAGTGTTGCTTATGCCTTTTTGTATGCAGGTATTGCCTTGTATATAAAGACTCAAAATTTTGACTTTATATTTACTCTAGCAACATTAGCAGGAACTATGTTTTTTATTGCAGGTAACTATTTACTGATTTCTTATTTTTCGCCCATTGTTTTTAATAAACATTCCAATCGTTTTTATCGCGGATTTAATAAACACAACTCAAAGAAGAGTACTGTATTATCAAACATTGTTGCTTTACAGATTATTGGCGAAACTATATCTGGTGAGAATGGTAATTACAAAAGCTTTGAACTTAATTTAGTACTAAAAGATGCTTCACGAATTAATGTGGTAGATCATGGCAAACTAAAAACTATTATTATTGATGCTGAAGTATTAAGCAAACATTTTAACATTCCTATTTGGCATGCAACGTCTTAGCGTTTCGGTTTACAAACAATACTTGTAACCCAAAAAAGCAACTTCATTAAGTCTATACCTTTTTATTTATAAGGCTTTTAATTTCGGTTTAACCGAAAAAAAAATTAGAATACTACTTCGCTATTTAAATTTTGATTTAATAAAACAAAAAAGAAACAAACGCTAACACCACAAAAGCAATAGGAACCAATATTGCCAAAAACACAAAGGAAATAACACCACTTTTTAGTATACTATAGCGCCAACGTTGATTGTAAAAATGCTTGACAGCAATTACAAAATAGATAAAAACAGATAGCGTAATCAACAAATTAACCCAACTAGGCACATCTATAATAAGGTTGGTGATTAATAAGATGCTAAACACCATAAAAATGAAAGCGAAAAAATAGAACGAAAACACTAAATGATAAGCATAGCGTCCTTTTTTCCAATAAAACAACTTTAGAAATAAAGCAAAAATAGGCAACAATATAAATAATGCAATTGGTGTGGCATTTATCATAGAGATCCATATCGAACCTGCTTTTCTGTCCTTATGAAATTTTAACATTTGAGGATACAACATCTTGTCAAACCAACCCGGATTGTCCGCCATTCCCATTGCTTTATAAATAGTGTCATTAGAAGCACTTGCAGCTAGTAGAGCATCTATTTCTTGAGTATTGTATCCAAAGGATACGGAATTATTTGACTTAATATCCTTTTGAGAGACTATGGAGTCAATCGCTTTATCAGACATTCTAGTCAGTGTTTTGTTTTTAATTAATGCGGTGCGCATTTCTTCTCTTTTAACGGAATCTGCATCCTTAGTTTGAATCTGATTTAATACGTTGTTTGATTCGGCTTTAAAACCTTCATTTAGGTCTTGTTCTACTTTGTTCATCTGAAAAGAAAACAAAAAGAAAAATACAAATGTTATAAATAAGTACAATTGGGCGGGATGCAAAAAAGACAAACGCTTCCCTCCTATAAATTGATTTGGTAAAAAACCTGGCTTAGTCATTAAGGGTATAAAACTCTTGAAGAATTTAGAATCCCATAGTAGATAGTTGTTTAAAGTATTATAAAACAAAATTCCAAGCGTTAAATCCTCTTTATCCTTCATTCCGCAATGCGGACAAAAATCAAATCCAGATTTAAAATCACTCTCGCAATTTTTACACGTGTTATACTTTAAAGACATTGGTGGTTGGTTTTTACGATAGTAAATATAGCATTCTTTTTAATACTTTTTGGTTTACATCAAGAATAAAACCATGTCTTTAAACGGTTTGAAACACTAGTAAAACCAACGTTTAACAAGTTTGGCACAGCTATTGAACCTATCTAATCAATATAGCGAATGCCGAAACGCTTAATTAGTAGGCAAAATCTAAATCCTTAATACTATGAGAAAATTAGTACTATTATTTACAGGTATGTTAATTGGATTAACTACCGTAACAGCAGAAACTAAATCTGCATCGCAAGGTGAAGATTTAGTATTAAACAGAAATTATTACGCACAACCAATATTGTTTGTAGAGCGTGGTGTAGAATTTTTAATTTTTCCTGACGGAAGTTTTGATTTTAATACACAATTAGAACAAACACAAGGTGACAATTATTACAGACGTAGCACTACAAAACGTAGATCTGTAAATACAACTTATGGTGCACCAGGAACACAGGTTACCTATTCTACCCCTAGAGACAGAGGTATGACTGTAACACATGATCGTGATGGTAAAGTAAGACGTATTGGACATGTGTTTTTAAACTATAACAGAACCGGACAAATCAAACGTTTAGGATCCGTATATATCGCCTACAACCGTCAAGGTTTAGTTAGTCAGATTGGAAGCATGCGTTTAAAATACAACAGACATGGGCATTTAATTAAAACCATTGGTCATGTTAATAGAGCAAATACAAGTAACTATGGAGGTCAACACCATAATAACACTGTAGATTATAATACATACAATGATTATAATACTAATGATGATAACTACTATTATAAAAAAGGTGTAAAAACTAAAAAGACTAAAGTTGTTAAAACAAGAAAATAATATCTTTTTTGCCCTAAAGATAAACCCCGTAAATTTTTATTTACGGGGTTTATTATGTGATAAAATTAAAACAAGACACCTAAACCCCTTACTATTACTAGGTTTTTGATTTTTGGCACGATGCTTGTAATTAGTTAATTGTTCAATCTTAAAACAATACATTATGAAAAACATATTCCTTTTATTAACAGCATTAGTCCTTAGTGGATTTACTGTTAATGCAGACACAAATACCACTGTAGATAACGGTGTTATTAACAACTCTTACGTTAGAGGTTATGGTAACTCTTTTATATTTGAAGAAGCAGGAATAGAATTTTCTGTTTATGCTGATGGGCAGTTTGACTTCTACATGCCAAATTACGGACCACAAGTTAACGTAGACGTAAATAACAGAAACACAAGTATTAGCTTTAATACAGGTTACGATTATGGTGCTTATGTGCAGTATGACGAATTTGGAGCTATTATACAAGTAGAAAACACTCCAGTATTCTATGACTATTATGGTCGTGTAAGTCAAGTTGGAAATGTTTATATAAACTATAACAACAGAGGATATGTAAACCGTGTTGGTGGATTATATGTACACTATAACCGATACAACCGTTATTCTCACTGTACAGGATTTATTAACGTGTATAACAGAGCATATGTATACAGATCATGGCATGCATATTATGTATTACCTTCAATACATTACCGTGTATTATACTCTACACCTTACAGACAAAATTACACACCTACTAGATACAGATATGATAGACCTTATGTAAACAACAATAGACGTAGAACAGCGGTTGCTAGCAGAAGAGGAAACACAATTACTAGAAATAGAGCTTTAGCTTCTAGAAACGAAGGAAGAACACCTAGAGCAAACAGTACACCACGTACAAGAAATAACAAAGTAACACCTAGAACAAAAGGTAATACTACTGTAAAGCCTAGAACTAGAAATAACAATGCTACGATTAGTACGCCTAGAACAAGAGGGAATCAAACAGTTAACTCTAAGCCTAGAACTAGAAACAATAATACTACCACTAGTACACCTAGAACAAGAGGAAACCAAACAACGATCTCTAAGCCTAGAACTAGAAATAATAGCACTACAACTAGTACGCCTAGAACAAGAGGGAACCAAACAACAACCTCTACGCCTAGAACTAGAAACAATAGTACAACAACTAGTAAACCTAGAACAAGGAATACAGTAAGTACAAAATCAAATAGAAGTAATACTAGAACGACAACAACTAGAAAAACGACTTCTAAACCAAGAACAACAAGCTCTAGAAGTACATCTTCTAAAACAAGAAGTACAAGGTCTAGAAATTAATATAGAATAGTTACAAGATTAGAATCCTACAAACGGTTGTTTGCCCTAAAGCAACTGGAAGTAGGATTTTTTTATGGAATAAACTTATTTAATAGTTTAGAAATATCCTCAGACAAATTAAATTTATAAACAGAAAGCCCATATACAATACTAAGTAGCATTGTTTTTAACAAAATAGCCAAAATCGGATGGCACGAAAACTCCCAAAAGAATAATGCTAATCCGCAAATCGTAATTAAAAGCAACGTTTTTAGTGTTAAACCTGTAAAAGGATGCATTTTAAACTTACGATACACAAAGCTAAGTTTAATAATATTATAAGTAAATATCGTGATACAACTCGCGTAAGCTGCTCCGTTAATTCCATATATAGGAATAAATACTAAGTTTAAAACCACGGTCAATATGGCTAACAGTACACCAAATACTAGCACTACCCTATAATAATCGCTATTAAACAAAATAGCATTATTATTTCCTATTAAGTTATCAGACAACTTAGCTAAACCAATAACTAACACCACAAGAAACCCTTCGCTATAATTCTCAGGAATCAAAAGATATAACTTGGATATGTTTATGATAATACACAAAAAAATAAAACCGCTTATAATAAATAAGTTGATAGACGTTTTTTGATACAAGGTCTTTAATTCCTCCTTATGTCCTTCGTTTAATAATTTTGCAGTTAAAGGATTAGTTATTTGGTGCATTGCTCTTGCTGGCACACCAATTACCGTAGCAATATAGATTGCTACACCATAATAAGCTACATTATTAAGCGCTTGAAACTGTCCTAACATAAACTTATCTATTTCTAAGATAATATTAGCTACAGAGCCTGCTATAATAATTAAAGCAGAGTATTTTAAAATACTAGATAAATTAGGGATTTTAGTCCATTTAAAACTAGGCATTCTTAAGCTAAAAGCATACAATTTCATTATCAAAGCGCGCGCTATATATACTATAACAATCCCATAAATTAATTGGTCTACAGTTAGATAACCAAAATAAAGTGCTATTAATAAAATAGAGGTTGCTACCCTATGAAAGACTTCGCTCATAAAATTACCAAAAACACTTTGTAACTGCACTTTGCTCCACGCATAAAACACCTCAAAATAAGCAAATGCAGCTGCAGACACATAAATTAACCACGTGTAATCCTTTATTATCGCATTTTTTTTAGATAGCCAATTCGCAATCACGTCAAAAGCAAAATGCGTCAATAAACCTAAAGGAATAATAAGAAACAAAGGCAGTATCAACATCAAACTTAAAAAGCTATTTTGCGATTGTCTTGTCTTAAACGACGAATAAAACTTAACGATAGTATTATGTACTCCAAATGCCATAAATGGCATTAATATACTAGCGGTAGACAATATAAAAGTTATTAAACCAAAATACTGTTCCGTTAAAAATTGAGTGTACAAAAAAATAACATTAATAGCGCCTACTCCAAAACCAAAGTACGTGACAATAGTGTTTTTTATAGATTGATTAATGACTATTCCCATAAATTAAAAGATATTAAAACCCTAAGGTATTAAGGATTTATAAACTGTGCTAAATTCTTGGTTAGTTGTTGTCTAGAATACTTCTGTAAACCAATTGGATTTGTTTTTAAATCTCCTTTTTTAAAGGCTTCAAAATGTTGTTTTATAGTCAACTTTAAAGCATCGTAATCTTGGTAATTAAAAAACTGTCCTGTATTAGTTTCTTTTATAATAGAAGCCACATCTGCACCAATTGGGCCTAATGCAATTATAGGTCTATTAGCAACCATGTACTCAAATAACTTACCTGGTATTATTGCTTTAGTAATTTCAGAATCTATCTCAATCAATAATAATAATTGCGACTTTTTCTGAAACATAATTGCTTCACTATGTGAAACATAACCAATGTTATTTAAACTGTTAGTTAAATCGTTAATTTCAATAGACTGAAGCACTTCCTTACCAACAGCACCAACCAAATTCAACTGAAAATTTGATGCAAAATCTGAATCTTCATTAATTAAATCACGCAATACTTTCCACAATACTTCAGGGTTTCTTTTTGATAATAACGAACCAATATGCGAGAGTGTAAACTTTTTATCCAATCCAAATGTTGTTACTTTTTCATGGTCATAACCATTGGTAATAACCTGAATAGGCTGCGTTGTAATTTGCTCAAATTCCACCTTAGTGCTAGGACTAGTTACTATAATTTTATTAGCATTATTAAGTACTTTTTTTTCTAAATTCTTGTGCTTAATTTTAGATGCAGACGTTAATTTTAGTTGCTTATGGTAGCCAATAGTTGTCCAAGGATCTCTAAAATCCGCAATCCAAGTCACTTCTAATTTTTGCTGTAATTCTAAACCTATTAAATGTAAACTGTGTGGTGGACCACTTGTAATAATCGTATCTATATTAAAATCTTTAATATAAGTTGACAAGTATTTAACAGACGGTTTTACCCAATTTTTTCGCGCATCAGGAATAAAAAAATTACCTCTTACAAATAGCATCAAACGCTCCATTAAGCTCTGCTTTTCCTTTTCGGCAATAATCCCTTTACTAATCGTTTTACTTTTCTTAGAAAACAATTGCGCTATCTTATAAGGCTCTTTAATATGTTGTTTAATAACTGTTAAATCAGGATTAACCTGATCAGCCAAACTAGCATCTGTAATAGGATAACTAGCGTTTGACGGACAATATACAATAGGTTCTATATTAAATTCTGGTAAGTACTTTACAAATTTTAACCACCGCTGTACGCCTGGACCTCCTGCTGGTGGCCAATAATAAGTAATTATAAGTACTTTTTTTTTATTCATTATATAACGCTTTCGCGGAATTTATGCCTTGACGTATTAACCCTTTTGGTTTCCTAGATAATTTTTATATCCAAAAAACAAACCTCCAAGTAAAAGCAAAGCTAATAACACAGAACTAGCCAAAGCAATAGTACTTCCCGTTTTAACCACTTGAGGTTCAAATTTAAAAGTTACGGTGTGTTTCCCTTTTGGGATTTCCATACCACGTAAAGCATAATCTACCTTATAATGTGGTTTTAATTGACCATCTATATAAGCATTCCAACCATTAGCATAATACATTTCAGAAAACACTGCAAAACCATTGTTACTGTTCTCAGAACTATATTCAATTAGATTGGGAGTGTACGTTTTTACTTTAATCGAAGCTAAAGAATCCGTTGTAAATGATTTAGGTAAATTAGTTTTCCCTTTAAATTCAGATGAATATACAGCTGTTTCTTTTGATTTTAAAGACTCTAAAGCCAATAACTCATCCGTTTCTGAAGCTACTTTTTCAAGATTTGAAACAAACCATGCGTTTCCGTTTGCATCATTATTAACATAACGAAATGGTTTTTCATCTTCACCAGCACCAATAATGTATTTCGCGTTAAGCAGACTTAATACATTAATATTGTTTTTGTAGATGTAAAATTCATATAAATCCTGAAAACGTTTTGGTTTTGCAGCATGATATCCTCCTAAAGCATTATGAAAATAACTTGTTTTTGCACCGCCAGACGTCATATCATATACTCTATAATTAGACTTGTCTTTTAATATTTGTAAGTCGGCTTTATTAGCTTCGTAAGGACGTTCCATTTGAAACTTAGACACAAAATCATCATTATTTACATAACGCTTATCAACACTAACTAAATCCACAACAATTAAAAGTCCTAAAATAATAATGACTTTGGTTTCGTTTAATTTCTGTTTTAAAAATAAGTAAATAACACCTGCAGCTAACAAAACAAATAGCAACGTTCTAAGTGTGTCTGTTGTAAAAAAGCTAGCTCTATCGGCTTTTAACGCATCTAAAAATGCTTGCCCATTACCTTCTCTAATGCGTCCATCCATTCCTCCTACAAAATCAAAAAGACCAATGGTTTTAGCAACCAAAAATAAAACGGATAACCCTCCGGTAATAAATACCGTATATTTTAAAGCCTTTAATTTTTCTTCTGTTTTAACAACATCATTAAATAGTCTAACTAAAGCAAATACTGCTAAAACAGGAATACATAATTCTAAAATAACTTGTATGGAACTAACCGCTCTAAACTTATTATATAGTGGTACATAATTTATAAATAAGTCAGTTAAAAACTCTAAATTCTTTCCGTACGATAATAATAACGATAAAATAGTTCCGCCAACTAACCACCACTTTAAGCGTCCTTTGACTAAAAATAGGCCAAGTACAAACAAAAAGATAACTACTGCTCCAATATAAGCAGGCGCTTCCACTATGGTTTGACTTCCCCAATACGTAGGCAAGCTTTTTGTATATTCTTTAGCATTACTGGCAGGTACACCTTGCGCCACTATATATTTAAATACAGCCGAGTTTTCTCCAACATCTTCACCGCTACCTCCTCCTAAAAATCTTGGAATAAATAAGTTAAAAGTTTCAAGTTTTCCATAACTATATTCTGTGATATACTCCTTACTTAACCCATTACTGCTTTCTCTTTTAGAGCCATCAGGATTTATGGTTAACGCACTTTTACCACGTGTACTTTCCTTAACATAATCTTGCGTAGCTAATATATTTGTAGCATTTAAACCTATTGCTAACACTACTGCTGCCGATAAGACGCCAACCGCTTTGAAAAAATGTGGCAACATTTTTTTTCTGTAAGCATCTACTAAATAAGCAATACCCAATACCAATACTAATAAAAGCAAATAATAGGTCATTTGATAATGGTTAGCCACCAACTCTAAGCCCATAGCAATTGCTGTTAACAAGAACCCCCCAACATACTTACCTTTAAATGTTAGTAAAATACCACTTAAAACTAATGGCATATAAGCAATAGCATGTGCTTTACTATTATGTCCAACACCAAGAATTATAATCAGATATGTAGAAAAACCGAAGGCTAGTGCCCCCAGTCCAGCAAGTTTCCAATCTACCTTTAAGACTAAAAGTAAAATATAAAAACCTAAAAAGTATAGAAACAAATAATCCGCAGGTCTTGGTAAAAACCGTAAGGATAAGTCTAATTTTTTAATATAATTGTGTGGGTATTTTGCTCCTAATTGATAGGTTGGCATACCTCCAAATGCGCTGTTAGTCCAATACGTTTCTTCACCTGTTTTGGTTTTGAAATCCTTTTGTTGCTTAGCCATTCCGGTGTAATGCACAATATCACTTTGGTAAATAACTTTACCTTGTAAAACAGGACTAAAATAGGCTAAAGAGCAAACAATAAATCCTACCAAAACTAAAAGATGTGGTAAGATTTTTTTAAACGAAAATTGCATAAATGATTTTAAAAAGTATGAGGTTGAAAATTACTCAATTTCTTCGTAATCTACATACTCCCCTACATTTTTATTTGAAGATTTATTATTAGGCATTTTATCTATAGATATTTCTCCTTCTTTTGTAGTTGGTTCTGCTCTTTGTTGGTTAAAACCGCCATTAAAACGTTGACCCGCTTTTTTGGCTGCGTATTTAAAAAGCGCAGGTGCAAACAGACGAGATAAGATTTTTAATCCGTAATAAATTAATGCAATAATAAGGATGGTTCTTAATAAACCCATGTTGTAACTTTTGTTAAATTATCAATACTTTAACAAAAATACAATTCTTCAGTTTTAAATTAAGTTTTAAATACTTAAAAAAAATATAAAATCTTATATTTGACTTTAAACAATAATATATGCTTAACCCAAAATTAATATTGCAGTATATTCTGCTATTAGCAAGTATCACTGCTACTGCCCAATATACAGATGTCATAAATTCTAACAGACCTGGAGTATCTAGAAGTGCTTTTGCTGTAGGAAAAAATGTAGCCCAACTGGAAGTTGGTCCTTATATAGTTAAAGAAGAACATACGCCACTAAAAAATGAAGTTTCAGGGTTTGGAATTGACTTTGCGGCACGTTATGGTTTGGTTTGGGAGCAATTAGAATTAAATATTGAAGGAAGTTACCAAAATGACACCTTTACGGATAACCGCTCTTCTGCATTTCCTGTAGAATCAGACCGTGCTAATTTTAGATATTTGACAGTAGGTGCTAAATATTTGGTTTACGATCCTTATAAAAAAAGAGGTGAAGAAAAACCGAATTTATATAGCTACCATGCAAACAAGAAATTTAAATGGAGTAATTTAATACCAGCAGTTGCCGTATATGTGGGAGTTAACTATGATGCTGACAATAACAGTTATGTCCCTTATAGCAACCCGTTTACAAGTCCTAATTACGAAGGTGGTTTTACACCTAAAGTAATGATTGCTACTCAAAACAACTTTAGCAGTGGATGGGTATTAGTAACCAATTTTTCTAAAGACAGAATTGGATCAGATTTTTCTGATTTTGAATATATAGTAACATTAACTAAAGCTATTAATCAACAATGGGTGTTATTTGGAGAAACGCAAGGGATTAAAAGTGACTACTACGCAGATAACTTATTTAGATTTGGTGGTGCCTATTTATGGAATAAAGATTTCCAATTAGATACAGCAGTGACTTTTAATACTAAAGACACACCTTCTGTATTTGGTGTAAACTTTGGTGCCTCTTACCGTTTAGATTTTCATAAAGATCCTGAAGCAGACAAAGACAACGGGACTGATGCTTTAGAAGAATACGAAAGAAGAGCAAATAAGAAAAAGAAGAAGAAAAAAGATGGAGACCCTGATACTCCAGAAGATTCAGGAAAACGAAAAAAAGAAACTCAAGAAATTGATTTCGATGACGAAAATTAACCCTTTCTTTTTTATATGATTACAACCAAAAAAGTAGTTTCAAAAGCAGATTACAAAGCATTTGTTAAATTTCCATTTGATATATATAAAGATTCCAAGTATTGGGTTCCTCCTATTATTAGCCAAGAATTAGCTACGTTTGATGCTAAAAAAAATCCAATCTTTAATGATGCTGAAGCCACATTGTTTTTAGCTTATAAAGACAATAAAATTGTAGGGCGTATAGCTGCCATAATAAACTGGCTGGAAGTAAAAGATCAAAACATCAAAAAAATGCGTTTTGGTTGGTTTGACTTTATTGATGACCAAGACGTCAGTAAAGCACTATTAGAAGAGGTTTACAACATAGGAAAAGCAAACAGCTTAGTTTACACAGAAGGTCCTGTAGGATTTTCTAATTTAGACAAAGTTGGTGTTATTACGGAAGGTTTTGATACTGTTGGAAACATGATAACGTGGTATAATCACCCCTATTATGTTAACCATTATAAAGCACATGGCTTTTCTGTTGAAAAAAAATACTCTGAAAATCGCTTTCCTTTTGAAAACGTAAAACCAGAATTTTTCTATAAAGCACAAGAATTAATCAAGCGTCGCTATCAGTTAACTGCTTTAGATTTGAAAAAAACATCTGAAGTTATGCCATACGTAGATCAGATGTTTGATTTATTTAATGATAGCTATGCATCTTTGTCATCCTTTGTGGCTATTACAGACATTCAAAAGGAATATTTTAAAAAGAAATTTATCAGTTTTATAAATCCAGAGTACATCAAGTTTGTACTAGATAAAGATAAAAAACTAGTTGCTTTTGCGGTCGTAATGCCAAGATTTGCAAGTGCATTAAAACAGATGAATGGTAAACTTTTTCCTTTAGGGTTTTTGAAGTTACTAAAAGCTAAAAAAGAAAGTAAAGATGTTATGTTTTACTTAATTGGTGTACATCCTGATTATCAAAATAAGGGTGTCCATGCTGTTATTTTTAATGAATACTATAACACATTTACTGAAAAAGGTATACAAACCTGTTACAGAACACCAGAACTAGAAGACAATGAAGCTATACATAAAATATGGAAGCATTTTGATCCAGAAGTATATATTAGACGTTGTACCTTCAAAAAGGAACTACACTAAAACAAAAAATCCGATTCTTACGAATCGGATTTTTTTATATATTATATTTATTACTTCTTATTCTCCCATTGCTTTTATTAAAGCAGCAGACATACGTTTGTAAGTTCCGTTTTCTAGACGTTCTCTAATCGCATCAAAAGCATCTAAAGTAACTGTTACATCTTCTAATGTATGCGTTGCAGTAGGAATCATTCTTAATAAAATTAATCCTTTTGGTATTACTGGATACACTACAATAGAACAGAATATTCCGTAATTTTCTCTTAAGTCTCTAACTAAAGCCATCGCTTCAGGAATACTTCCGTTTAAATATACTGGAGTTACACAACTTTGTGTTGTTCCGATATCAAAACCACGTGATTTAAGACCTGACTGTAATGCATCTACAATTTTCCATAAGTTTTGTTTTAACTCAGGCATTGTACGTAACATATCTAAACGTTTTAATGCTCCAACAACCAATTGCATTTGCAATGACTTAGCAAACATTTGAGAACGTAAGTTATATTTTAAATAATCAATAATTTCTTGATCAGCAGCAATAAAAGCACCTGTACTTGCTAAAGACTTTGCAAACGTTGCAAAATAAACGTCAATATCATCTTGTACACCTTGCTCTTCACCAGCTCCTGCTCCAGTCTTACCTAAAGTACCAAAACCATGTGCATCATCAACAAAAAGTCTAAAGTTAAACTTCTCTTTTAAAGCAACAATTTCTTTTAAACGACCTTGCTCTCCCCTCATACCAAAAACACCTTCAGAAATCACTAAGATCCCTCCTCCAGTTGTCTCTGCCATTTTAGTAGCACGTTCTAAGTTTTTTTCCAAACTTTCCATGTCGTTGTGCTTGTACGTAAAACGTTTACCGTGATGTAATCTTACACCATCAATAATACATGCGTGTGCATCAACATCATAAACAATAATATCATCTTTACTAACTAGAGCATCTACAGTAGATACCATACCTTGGTAACCAAAGTTTAATAAATATGCTGCTTCTTTCTGTACAAAAGTTGCTAGTTCGTTTTGTAACTGCTCATGTAATTCTGTATGACCCGACATCATTCTTGCTCCCATTGGGTAAGCTGATCCGTACTGTGCTGCAGCTTCTGCATCCACTTTACGAACTTCAGGATGATTTGCTAATCCTAAATAATCATTGATACTCCAAGTGATAACTTCCTTTCCTTGAAATTTCATACGATTAGAAATTTCTCCTTCTAATTTAGGAAACACAAAATAACCTTCTGCTTGCGCAGCCCATTTACCTAGTGGTCCTTTGTCCTTGTATATTTTTTCAAATAAATCTTTCATTGTAAAACGCGATTTTTAAGCTATTATTTGCGAAATAATTGGCTTAAGCTATTATAATTTAGTTAGATAATACAAAATTAGGCATTTTTATTATACGTGCATAATAAATAGCCTAACTGTTATTAACAAAAAAGTTAACTCTAATTATATTAAAGTTAACTTTTTATATGTTTATTGTAATAATTACTTTACATATTGAATACTTTGAGCAGCAGCTTCATTTTTACTATCAAAAAAGCCTTGTTCACTCATCCATTTATCACTGTATATTTTACTCATATAACGTGATCCATGGTCAGGAAAAATAACAACAATGTTGTCTGTCTCCTTGAATTCATTTAATTCGTTTAACTGCTTTAAAGCTTGCATCGCAGCTCCAGAAGTGTATCCTACAAACAAACCTTCTGTTTGAGCCAATTCTCTTGCTGTGTGTGCGCTTTCTTCATCAGATACTTTGATAAACTTATCAATACTATCAAAATCTGTAGCTGTTGGAATTAAGTTTTTACCTAAACCTTCAATTCTGTATGGATAAATCTCTTTATCGTCAAACTCTCTAGTTTCGTGGTATTTTTTTAGTACAGAACCAAATGCATCTACACCAATAATCTTGATGTTTGGATTTTGCTCTTTTAAATATTTAGCTGTACCAGAAATAGTTCCTCCTGTACCGCTACATGCTACTAAATGTGTTATCTCCCCACCTGTTTGGTTCCAAATTTCTGGACCAGTAGACTGGTAATGTGCATCTATATTTAACTGATTAAAATACTGGTTAATGTAAACAGAACCTTTAATCTCGTCGTGCAAACGTTTTGCAACTTGATAATAACTTCTAGGATCATCCGCACTTACGTTTGCTGGGCAAACATACACCTTAGCTCCCATGTTTTTTAACATGTCTATTTTATCTGCAGAAGATTTAGAACTTACAGCTAATATACAGTCGTATCCTTTAATTACGCTAACCATAGCAATACTAAATCCTGTATTACCAGAAGTCGTTTCTATAATTGTATCGCCAGGTTTAAGGATACCCTGCTTTTCTGCTTGCTCAATAATATATAGTGCAATTCTATCTTTAGAAGAATGACCAGGATTAAAAGCCTCTACCTTTGCTAGGTAATTTCCTTTAAATTCTGATGTAATTTTTTTTAGTTTTATCATTGGCGTATCACCAATTAAATCTAATACGCTATCAAAAACTTGTTTCTTTTGTTTCATAAATGCTATTTAAAAGCTACTTATTTTTTTGATTTTAAAAATCAAACCGTGCAAAAATAAGCATTTTTTTTCATTATTTATTTATTCCTTCTAAATCAAATATAAAAGCATACTCTAAAGCCACCTCTTTTAAAGCTTCAAAACGACCAGAAGCACCACCGTGACCGGCTTCCATGTCTGTTTTTAGCAATAATAAATTAGCGTCTGTTTTTAACTCTCTTAATTTTGCAACCCATTTTGCAGGCTCCCAATATTGTACTTGCGAGTCATGTAAACCTGTTGTTACTAATAAATTTGGATATGCTTTAGCTTCTATATTATCATAAGGTGAATATGATTTCATATAATCATAATAAGGTTTATCATTTGGATTTCCCCACTCATCATACTCTCCTGTTGTTAACGGAATAGAATCATCTAACATTGTAGTTACAACATCTACAAATGGTACTGCAGCAATAACTCCGTTGTATAATTCTGGATTCATATTAATTATAGCTCCCATTAACAGTCCTCCTGCACTACCCCCCATGGCATATAGATGTTGCTTAGACGTATAGTTGTGTTCTATTAAATGTTTTGAGCAATCAATAAAATCTGTAAAAGTATTTTTCTTGGTTAACAACTTACCGTTTTCATACCAAGGTCTACCTAAATATTCACTTCCTCTAATATGTGCAATAACATATATAAAACCTCTATCAAGTAAGCTTAATCTAATTGTAGAAAAATAGGGATCTATTGTAGAGCCATAAGAGCCATAAGCATATTGTAATACGGGGTTATTACCGTTAAGCTCTGTGTCTTTTCTATATACTACAGACATTGGGATTTTCTCCCCATCTCTAGCTGTTGCCCAAATACGTTCTGAGGTATAATTGTCTTTATCAAAGTTCTGATCAAGTACTTGTTGTTCTTTTTTAACTGTTTTAATCCTTGTAATAAAATTATAGTCTATAACAGAACTCGGCGTTGTTAAAGAATTATAACCATAACGTAAAAATTCGCTATCAAAATCAGGATTATTACCAATTAATGCGGTGTACGTTTCATTTTCAAAATCTAAATAGTAATCTTCCTTACCATTCCAACTAATAATACGTAGTTGATTTAATCCATTCTCTCTTTCGTTAACTACTAAATAGTCTTTAAAAATTTCGATATCTTCTAATAAGACATCAGATCTATGCGGTAAAACGTCGACCCAATTATCACTACTAGTATCCAATTCGCTAGTTTTTTGAAGCTTAAAATTTGTTGCACCATCTTTGTTTGTAATAACATAAAAATTATCTTCAAAATGCGCAATAGAATACTCTAAATCACGCGTACGTGCATTAAAAATTCTAAAATCACCATCTGGATTATCTGCTTCTAAAATGCTATATTCTGTAGTTAATGTACTAGAGCTTCCAATAACTAAATACTTTTTAGATTTTGTTTTATAAACGTATGTATTAAAGGTCTCATCCTCTTCGTTAAAAATTAAAACATCTTGTAAGGATTCAGTTCCTAGTTTATGTTTAAAAATTTTGTCAGATCGCAATGTAACTTCATCTTTTTGACTGTAAAACAAAGTCTTATTATCATTAGCCCATGTTGCACCTCCAGATGTGTTTTCTATTTTATCTGTATATATTTCACCTGTAATAAGATTCTTTACATAAATGGTATACTGTCTTCTACTTACGGTATCTACAGCATAAGCTGCTAATGTATTATCTGTACTGATAGAAATACCACCCAACTTAAAGTAACTAAATCCTTCCGCCATTGTATTACAGTCAAACATGACTTCTTCATCCGCCTCTAAACTATCTTTTTTTCTAGTATAAATTGGATAATCTTTTCCTTCTTCAAATCTAGTAATATACCAATACCCATTTTGTTTATATGGCACACTTTGGTCGTCTTCTTTTATTCTAGCCTTCATTTCGTCAAAAAGAGACTTTCGAAATGGCTCTGTATGTTTTAAAACAGAATCTGTATAACTATTTTCTGCATTTAAGTAATCTATTACTTCTTGATCTTCTCTTTGATTTAGCCAATAATAATTATCTATTCTAGTGTCATCATGTATGGTTAATTCCTTTTTTACTTTTTTTGCAACAGGAGGTACTATATTACTTTTAGTCATACTTTTTTCTATTTAATGGGATACTACAAATGTAAAACTTAATATAATTAGCAAAAACAGTTTTTTCATATTTAATTAAAATGAATTTATAAACAATCATTTTAATAAATTTGCACTATTAATTTTAAAACTATTAGACATGTTTGGAGACCTTAAAGGTATGATGGGTAAATTAAAAGAAACCCAACAAAAAGTAGAAAGCACTAAAAAAAGATTGGATACTGTTTTAATAGATCAAAACAGTACTGATAATTTATTACAGGTAACAATAACTGCTAACCGTCAAATTAAATCTATTACTATCAGTGATGATTTATTAAATGATAAAGAACAGCTAGAAGATTATCTGATTTTAACACTTAACAAGGCTATTGCAAAAGCAACTGAGATTAATGATACTGAGATTGCTGCTGTTACTAAAGAAGGAATGCCTAACATTCCTGGAATGGATTTGTTTTAAGAAACAAAACCTTATTAAAAGAAAAAAGGAAGCCAAATTGGCTTCCTTTTTTTATATAAAAGTATATACTAATTAGTTAGCATTGATAACTCTAAATTGAGTACGTCTGTTTGCTAAGTGCTCTCTTTCTGTACAAGAAACACCATCAGAACATCTGTTTGCTAATCTAGCTTCACCATATCCATTAGATACAATTCTTGAAGAATTGATTCCTTTTGTGATTAAGTAGTTAGTTACAGCTTGAGCTCTTCTTTCAGATAAAGATCTGTTAGATTCTTTAGAACCTCTTGAATCAGTATGAGAAGCAATCTCTACAGATACTCCGTTAGCTAATACAGGTAATAATTTAGCATCGATTTCAGCTTTAGCAGCTGCAGTTAAAGAAGCAGAACCTAAATTCCAGTTTATGTTTAAGTCGTTATATTCAACGATTTTACAATCAACCTCAGTCCAAGTCGTTAATCCACCTTTTTTCTGTAATACTTCTTTCGTTACTGTTTTGTTAACAGCAGGAACAGTAGTTTCTTCTACTCTAGCATCACTAGCTAAAACTGTACGCTTTAAAGTTGCAGTTTTTTGAGCAACTTCAATAACTCTAGTTGTAGGAGGTGTAGTCATAACAGTACGCTTCATTGTAGTACTTACTGCAGGAATTGCAACAACTCTAGTAGACTCAGGAGTAATGTTAGTTTTTCTGATTGTTGTAGACTTAGAAGGTACATCAATAGCTCTCGTTGTAGGAGGTGTTGCCATTACAGTACGTTTCATAGTTTTAGTTACAGCAGGAATCTCAGATACTCTAGTAGTAGCTGGCTCTAATACAACTGTACGTGTCATAGTTTTTGTAACAGCAGGAATTGCAATAACTCTTGTTGTTGGAGGTGTAACCATTACAGATCTAGTAACTTCTTTAGTTACAGCAGGTACATCTACAACTCTTGTTGTTGGAGGTGTAACCATAACTCTTCTTGTTACATCTTTAGTTACAGCAGGAATATCAATTACTCTAGTTGTAGCTGGAGATACTAATACTGTTTTCTTGATTGTTTTTTCAACAGCAGGAATTTCAATAACTCTAGATGTTGGAGGTGTAGTCATTACTGTTTTCTTAACTGTTTTAGTAACAGCAGGAATATCAATTACTCTAGTTGTTGCTGGAGTTTGAACTACACGTCTTGTGTAAGTACCCATACCACAATCAGAAGCATTGTTTGTTCCTTGATCACATCCTGGCTTAGTCATTACTTGCGCATCAGAAGCTAATTCAGTTGTGTTAATTGTAATGTTTTGAGATGGTACATTTTTGTAACACCAGTATCTACAATCGTTAGGATCACTTGAAGCACAATCAGCAGCAGGTGTATCACTCATACCCCATTTAGCTGTAGCTGGCTTAACTTCGATAGTTTGGTAACCTGAAGTAAATTTAGCAGGTACTACAGATAAAGTAGAACCAAATTCTTGTTTCTTATAAGATAACGTTTCAGTTCCCCATTTTGCAGGAATAACCTCTAAACGTTGAGCAGCTTCTTTAACAACTACTTCTACAGTTTCAGTACCATATTGAGCAGGAACTAAATCTAATCTAGAAGAAGCAGGTTGTACTACTACAGTTACATTTTCAGTTGTCCATTTTGCAGGAACAACTTCTAAACGTTGACCAGCAGCTTGTACTACTACTGTCTCAGTTCTAGTTTCATATTGTGCAGGTACAGTTTGTAACTTAGTATAAGCAGCTTGTACTAATACAGTCTCTGTTCTGTTTTCATATTTTGCAGGTACCAACTCTAAACGTTGACCAGCTTCTTGTACTACAACCTCAAAACTTTCAGACCCTAATTTTGCAGGAACTACTGATAAAGTTTGACCAGCTTCAGCTGTAACAACTTCAAAAGTTTCGTTTGCATACTTAGCAGGTACTACTGCTAATTCTTGGTAAGAAGGTTGGATTGTCATTTCTTCAGTAGTTGTATCCGTAGATCCAGCTACTTTTTCTAATCTCTGTGACGCTCCTTGAGTAACAACTTCAAAAGTTTGTGTCTCATACTGTGCAGGTACAACAGATAATTCTTGTCCAGCAGATTGAGTTACAACTTCTTCGTTTTCTGTTCTGTACTGTGCAGGAACCACGCTTAATTTCTTGTAAGCTGGTGCAACCTGAACTGTAATGTCTTGGTTAACCCATACATCAGGAGTTACACAACGTACGTAACATTTCCCTGGCTCAGGATTTGTAGGTAAATCTTGTGCAAAAACTGCTGAGCAGACTACAAAAGATAAAATTGTTAGTAATACTTTTTTCATTTTTGTTAATTTAAATTGTTATTTATTAAAATATATAGCCGAACTAATAACGACTGTTCACTAATTTGATGCAAAAAAAACACATATCTGACTATTCTCGGTATTTATTCTTAAAATTGAGTTAACATTTCGATAAAGTGTGTTAAATTTCCGTTTAAAAACACTTGTTTTTACACTTTTAGATTCAGCATAACAACTCTAGTAAAAAAAAATTACAAATTATTGATAATCTCTAATACCCTATCGTGCTGATTATCAAAATAATCCAAATGCGTTACTACCCTTAATTTGTTACTTCCCATTCCAATTAACTTAATATTTTTCGCAGAAAACAGCTCTATAAATTGGTTTTCTGAGTATTTTTCATTAAGCTCAAATATGACAATATTTGTTTCAACAGGTTCTACCTTTTTAACAAAAGAAGACTTTAATAATGCGTCCCCTAATTCCCTAGCTTTTTTATGGTCTTCTGACAGTCTTTCAATATTATTATCCAAAGCGTATAATCCCGCAGCAGCTAGAAAACCACCTTGTCGCATACCTCCACCTAAAATTTTTCTAATTCGGAGTGCCTTTTTCATAATTTGCTCATCTCCTACTAAAACGGATCCTATTGGACATCCTAAACCTTTACTTAAACAGACAGATATCGTATCAAACGCATCTCCGTATTGTTGTGTCGTTTCTTTTTTTTCTACTAATGCATTCCAAAGTCGTGCACCATCTAAATGAAATCCTAAGTTATGATCTTGACAAACTTGTTTTACTTTTAAAACTTCTTGAAAATCCCAACAAGCACCTCCTCCTTTATTTGTCGTATTTTCAATTTCCACCAACGTTGTTAATGGACTATGGTAAAATTCTGGAGGATTTATAGCCTCAATTACCTGCTGCGCTGTAAACATCCCTCTGCTCCCATCAAGTAAATTACATGATATACCACTATTAAAAGAGGCACCTCCACCTTCGTAATTATATATATGGGCATATTTATCACATATTACTTGATCTCCTGGATTAGTATGTAATTTAAGTGCAGTTTGATTAGCCATTGTCCCTGTTGGAAAAAACATGGCATGAGACTTACCAAACATGTCTGCAACTTTTGACTCTAATGCATTTATAGTTTCGTCTTCTTTATAAACATCATCACCAACATTGGCGTGCATCATGGCATCCAACATTCCTGGACTTGGTTTAGTAACCGTGTCACTTCTTAAATCTATAATCATCTTAATTCTTATTTTTCAGCATAAATCTATTAAAAATAGTTGGCAAATATTTTTAAATATGAGTATTAATTCTATTTTTGTTAGATACGCAAACCTAATATATGATCACTTCAGAAAACATTAAAGATCTTAATACACGCCTTAATTTGTTAAGGCAATATCTTTGACATTGATGCTAAGCTAATTGCACTTCAAAACGAAGAAGAACAAACCTTTGATCCTAGCTTTTGGAATGATTCAAAAAGCGCTGAGCTAGTAATGAAATCCATTAGAGAAAAGAAAAAATGGATCAATGACTACAACCAATCCAAAATACTTGTTGAAGATTTAGAAGTTATATACGAATTCTATAAAGAAGATGAAGCCACTTTATCTGACGTAGAAAACAGATATAATAAAGCCTTGTCCTTAATTGAGGATCTTGAGTTTAGAAATATGCTGTCAGAACCTGGAGACAATTTAAGTGCCGTATTACAAATTACAGCTGGTGCTGGTGGTACAGAAAGTTGTGATTGGGCAAACATGTTGATGCGCATGTATTTAATGTATGCCGAAAAAAATGGATTTAAGGTCAAAGAACTTAACTTTCAAGAAGGTGATGTTACCGGTATCAAAACCGTTACTTTAGAAATTGAAGGCGAATTTGCTTTTGGTTGGCTAAAAGGTGAAAATGGCGTCCATAGATTGGTGCGTATCTCTCCTTTTGATAGTAATGCAAAAAGACACACTAGTTTTGCCTCCGTATATGTATATCCTTTAGTAGATGATACTATTGAGATTGAAATAAACCCAGCTGATATAGAAATTACTACTGCCCGATCAAGTGGTGCCGGTGGACAAAATGTAAATAAAGTTGAAACTAAAGTACAATTAACACACAAGCCTTCTGGTATACAAATATCATGTTCTGAAACACGATCACAACACGATAACAGATCTCGAGCTATGCAAATGTTAAAGTCTCAATTGTACGAAATTGAGTTGCAAAAACAATTAGCACAACGTGATGATATTGAAGCCGGAAAAATGAAAATTGAATGGGGTAGTCAAATTAGAAACTATGTATTACACCCTTACAAATTAATTAAAGATGTAAGAAGTAGCCATGAAACAGGAAATGTTGATGCTGTTTTAGATGGTAATATAGAACCCTTTTTAAAAGCCTATTTAATGATGATGGGGCAGCAAGAAACAGATAACCAAAACCTATAAAAAATGATTAAAATATACCATAATCCTAGATGCAGCAAATCTAGACAAGGGTTACAGTTATTAGAAGACTCTAACCAAGAGTTTGAAATTATTAAATATCTAGACCATCCATTATCAAAAGCTCAATTATTAGAAATAATCAAGCTTTTAGATATTACGCCAATGGAATTGGTAAGAAAAAATGAAGCCATTTGGAAAGAAAACTACAAAACAAAAACACTTACGGATAATCAAATAATTGATGCGTTAGTAGCATATCCAAAGCTAATAGAAAGACCTATTGTTGTTAATAATAACAAAGCAGTAATAGGCAGACCAACAGAGCTAATTCAAACAATATTGTAATATCAGTTCTTAGCAATTAATAGCAACTAAAATTTTCCCTTAAACTAATGATAGTTATATATCACAATCCTGAGTCTACAGGCTCAAACGCTTGCCTTGAAATACTGGAGACACATAAAAACGATAGTCAAGTCATAAAATATCAAGACAAACCGTTAGATAAAATCAAGTTTACCAAAATAATAAAACTTTTAAATATAAAACCTGAAGAATTAATTAGAAAAGAAAGTAAAACGTGGATAGATAACTTCAAACCTCTTGTAGATGAGGGACATAAGTTTAATGACGACAGCTTAATAGATATCATGATCGAGTATCAAGATATTATAGAACGTCCAATAATTATAAACGGTGAAAAAGCTGTTATCGGAGATCCTCCAAAACGCATATTTAATATCGTACAGCAAGAAAATGCGCCTTTAAAATAAGGTGCATTTTTTATTTAACAAACCTTTAACCAATCCCCTTTAAACCTATCGGTATTTTTGAGGTCATACTAAGAAACCAAAACTTATGACAAAAAATATTATTACCGTTTGCTTGCTCTTTTTAGCATTAAATACAGCATTTGCACAAAGTGGAGCTGATGACAAGGTAACTATTACAGGAAAAATTTTAGAAAAGGATACAAATGCACCTTTAGAATACGCAACAGTTGTATTTAAAAATGCTAAAAGCCCATCTGATGTTTCAGGAGGTATTACAGATGGAACGGGTAATTACTCAATTGAAGTAAACAAAGGCACTTATGATATTAGTTTTGAGTATATCGGTTTTAAAACCGAAACAATTCCTAACAAAACAATTACTGCTGACCAGAATTTAAAAACGCAGTATTTATTTATGGATGCGGAAGCATTAGATGAAGTTGAAATTGTTGCTGAAAAAACGACAGTACAAATTAGATTAGATAAAAAAATATATAACGTTGGTAAGGATTTAACCGTGCGTGGCGGAACCGTAAGTGATGTTTTGGATAACGTCCCTTCTGTTTCGGTGGATGTAGAAGGTAATGTCGCTTTACGCGGAAATGATAACGTGCGCATCTTGATTAACGGAAAACCATCAGGTTTAGTTGGTTTAAATTCGACTGACGCTTTAAGACAATTACCAGCCGAATCTATAGAACGTGTCGAAGTAATTACATCGCCATCCGCAAGATATGAGTCGGAAGGAACTGCAGGAATATTAAACATCATTCTTAAACGTAGTAAATTAGAAGGTTTAAATGGCGCAATAACAACTAATGTTGGTTACAATCCTTCTGCAGGAATTAATGGTAACATTAATTACAGAACTGGAGACATCAATATATTTAATACTACAGGTTATAGCTACAGAGAAGCACCTGGTAACTCCTCTTCTTCTACTCAATACGTATCTACAGGAAACTTTTTAGATGAAACTAATGAATTTGATAGAATTAGAAAAGGACTTACTACTAATTTTGGTGTAGAATGGTATGTCAATGATTCTGCATCTTTAACTGCTTCTTTCTTGTATAGAAATAGTGATGACGAAAACAACACGACTAACTTATTACAACAATTTGATTCTGATAAAAACTTACTATCTACAACGGTACGTTTAGACCCAGAATTTGAAGAGGACAAAACAATGCAGTACGCATTAAACTTTCAGAAAAATTTCAAAGAAAGTGGTCATGTTTTTACTTTTGACTTTCAATATGAAAAAAGTTCAGAAGACGAAAACTCTTTAGTAAAAGTAGATAATATAACCTCAGAACGTGTTGCTACTTTAGAAGATCAAACACAGATCTTATTACAATCGGACTATGTACTTCCTATTGGAGAAAATAGTCAATTTGAAGCAGGTTACAGAGGTAATTTTAATACAACGACAACAGATTTTCAAGTAGAATTTTTAGATACTGATACTAATCAATTTGCATTAAGTACAGATTTATCAAATGTTTTAAATTTTAGAGAATATTTAAATGCAGTTTACACTCAGTTTGGAAGTAAAATTGGTGACTTTTCATTTTTACTAGGCTTACGTTTAGAAAACACGCAGTTAACTATTGACCAACCAACTACAGGCGATTTCAGTAAAAGAGATTTTACAGGATTATTCCCAACAGTAAATTTAAGTTACGAAATAACAGACAGAGAAAATATTACATTGGGATATGCACGACGTTTACGTCGTCCTAGAGGATTCTTTTTAAACCCATTCCCATCAAGATCTAGTGTTACTAATTATTTCCAAGGTAACCCTAACTTAAACCCTAGTTATTCAGGACAATTTGATTTAGGATATTTAAAACGTTTTGGTAAATTCACATTTAATTCATCCTTATACTATTCTCATGCTACAGACGCTTTTAACTATGTAAGTTTTGATACAGGAGAAACGGCTATTGTAAATGGAGAAGAATTACCAATCATACAACGTACACCAATAAACTTAGCAACAGAAGACAGATATGGATTTGAATTCACTTTAACTTACAGTCCTTCTAAAAAATGGAGAGTAAACGGAAACTTTAACTTTTTTCAAAACGACACTAAAGGAGATACTCCAAATGGTTTATCCTTAGACAACACAAATACAAGCTGGTTTGCTAGAGTAAGTAATAAATACACATTGCCTGGAGAAATTGATTGGCAAACTAATCTAAATTATAGAGGTCCAAGTGAGGATGCTCAAAATAAATCAGAAGGTATCTTTACAACTACTATGGCATTGAGTAAAGATTTATTTGGAGACAGAGCGTCAATTGCATTTAATGTAAACGATTTATTTAACAGTAGAAAAAGACAGCAGACTACTACTACTCCTACTTATGATGCTTATAGCGAGTTTCAGTGGAGAGAACGTAGCTTTAATTTAGCCTTTACATATAGATTCAATCAGAAAAAGAAACGTCCAGAACGTGGTGGTTACGGAGATGGTGATGATTTTGAAGGTTAATAGGTAAAATACAATTAATAAAAAAGGAGCAAGTAATTAATTACTTGCTCCTTTTTTTATGCTCAACATTAACTAGCAAAATATTATTCACAAAAAAAGAGAAACCCTTTCGAATTTCCCTTTTTTAATATACTATTTAAAAGCTTATGCGCTATGATTAGCTTTTTTCTCTTCTTTAATTTCGTTTAAACGCTCAATTACACTTCCTCCAATCCAGTAAGGAATAACAAAAGTGATTAAAAATATCATCAACCAAAACCCTATGGTTAAGATAGTTAAAAATGCTAAAAAGCCTAAATATTGGTCAAATTCGAACATAATGCGTTTAATTTCTTGTTTATTGTTATGGCAAAGATAAAGTAAAGTTGTTTTTTATCCAATACAAAGTTAAAATTTATTAACAGACTTGTTAATAATTTTCCGACCTACGCCTTGAAACTTTTTTCTAATGGTTTAAAATAGATAATAAAAGTGCTATCCGGCGACTTATTGTACTCCAATCGCCCTCCTAATTGCTCCGTTAAAATTGTAATTAATTGCATTCCTAAAGTTTTTGCACTTTTAAAATCAAAATTATCGGCTAATCCTTTACCGTAATCTTTATATATCAATTTATAGAATGACTCTTCTTTAATAATTTCAATTCGTAATTTATTATTACGTCCTTCTCTAAAAGTATGCTTAAAAGAATTTGTAACCAATTCGTTAATTATTAATCCTAAATCCGAAGAGGTGTCACCATCAAAGTACAACTCTTGAATTATAACAATTTCTTTTTGTAACTCTAATGCTTTATACTTTACAGTATCCTCAACATACATCAATAATTGCTCTATATACTCCTTTGTATTTACTTCCTTTAAAGTCGCATTTGCATAAAGTTTTTCATGTACAAGAGACATTGATTGTATTCGGTTTTGACTATCTCTTAAAGCTTTTTTAATATTTTCATCTTCATACTCATCCTCTTGCATTAATAAAATACCAGACACCATTTGCATGTTGTTTTTTATCCTGTGGTGAATCTCTTTTATCAAGGTCTGAATTTTAAGCAAGTTACCCTCCAACGCTTTATTTTTATCAAGAACTAAATCGTTAGCATCATGTAAACTATTATTTAAGGCTCTGTTTTTAAGAAACTGATATAATGATAACAACACTAAAAGAGAAATTAAAGCATACCAAGCATAAGCTATATTTGTGCTACTCTTATTTACTAAAGGCTTAACCTTGTAAGCACTACCAATTCTTAATTTTAAACCAAACAACTGTATACTGGAATAGATATAATCACTATCCTTAACATCAAAGTTTTTATAATATTCTACATCTTTAGTAGCATTAAATATTTCAGTGTTATTATGGACTGCTTCTCGAGTTAAATCTATCGAATCATTAACAATAAATTTGTGTACATAAGTTTCTGCATCATTATTTTCATAAAAATAATCCAACAAATACTTCACATTTATAACGGGAGCAACATATCCTAAAATTTCGTTTTTATTATTTCTTGCCGAAAAATCAAACGGAAAACCAGCCCATCCTTCTCTCAAATTTATAGGTGGAAACAATTCGATATCCTCAGACTGCATTAAACGATCTAATGCGGCTATCTTTTTCTTAGAAATAAATGATTTTGTAGAAACACCTTTTAATTTTTTAGGATCAATTTGATTAGGAGTTATTACATATTTAAAAGCATGGTCAATCCCTACATGGCTTATTAAAATCGAATCCTTAAAATTGATATCTTTTAATAAATCGTTAAGATACTTTTGGAGCTGGTATTCATCAGGGAATGTAGCTTCATTTTTAGTATAACTTTTAATAGAAGACACTATCGTTGCATACACTTGCAAGCCTGCTTTTGCACTATTTATAGCATTTGCATGCTCCTCTTTAAGTTTCTGTTCTATTTTTTGCTGTTCTAAAGCATTATTATTATCCAATAGGTTGTGTAATAAAAATACACCTACAAATAAAACTATAAAAACAAGCAAATAATATTTTACATTCTTAATTATCTTATTAAAAATCATGCACTAGGTTAAGTTGCTAATAAAAGATAAAGGTATGTATTTATTCTCAAAGAAATAAGGGTATTTA
Source organism: Olleya sp. 1-3 (assembly GCF_002836085.1). Lineage (NCBI taxonomy): Bacteria > Pseudomonadati > Bacteroidota > Flavobacteriia > Flavobacteriales > Flavobacteriaceae > Olleya > Olleya sp. 1-3. Next base: position 344,609 of record NZ_PJBW01000002.1, on the reverse strand, counting down.
ACACATCTTAAATTATTTCTAATCAATTTTTTACTATTAAAAATTTTACAAAAACACTAACATCAAATACAGTACATTATTTTTTAATTTTATTATCCAAATCTGACAATCTAAAACCTCAAAATTTTGTAATTTTACTGCTATAATTTAATTAATTTTCAGATGGAATACAGAATAGAAAAAGATACCATGGGCGAAGTTAAAGTCCCTTCAGACAAGCTTTGGGGTGCACAAACAGAACGTTCTAGAAATAATTTTAAAATTGGTTTGGCTGCATCAATGCCACTTGAAGTGGTTTATGGTTTTGCTTATCTTAAAAAAGCTGCAGCTTACACAAATTGTGAACTTGGGGTTTTACCTATTGAAAAACGCGATTTGATAGCACAGGTTTGTGACGAAATTTTAAAAGGACAACACGATGATCAATTTCCTTTAGTAATTTGGCAAACAGGTTCTGGGACACAATCTAATATGAATGTTAATGAGGTTATTGCTAACAGAGCACACCAATTAGCCGGTAAAATTGTTGGCGAAGGAGAGAAAACAATCCAACCTAATGATGATGTTAATAAATCACAATCATCAAACGATACGTTCCCTACAGGAATGCATATTGCAGCTTACACAAAAATTGTTAAAACAACCATACCTGGTGTAAAACAATTACGTGATACTTTAAAAAAGAAATCGGATACATTTAAAAACGTTGTAAAAATAGGTCGTACGCATTTAATGGATGCAACACCTTTAACTTTAGGACAAGAGTTTTCTGGTTATGTGTCACAATTAGACCATGGTATTAAAGCTTTAGAAAATACATTGCCACACTTAAGCGAAATAGCTTTAGGAGGTACAGCTGTAGGTACAGGTTTAAACACACCTAAAGGCTACTCTAAACGTGTTGCAGAATATATAGCAGAATTTACAGGACAACCATTTATTACTGCGCCAAACAAATTTGAAGCTTTAGCTGCACACGATGCTATTGTAGAAAGTCACGGTGCTTTAAAACAATTAGCGGTTTCTTTAAACAAAATAGCTAATGATGTCCGTATGATGGCTTCAGGACCACGTTCTGGAATTGGTGAAATAATTATTCCAGCTAACGAGCCAGGAAGCTCTATCATGCCAGGAAAAGTTAACCCTACACAATGTGAAGCTTTAACAATGGTATGTGCACAAGTTATGGGTAACGATGTTGCTGTAACTGTTGGAGGTACACAAGGACACTATGAGCTTAACGTATTTAAACCAATGATGGCTGCTAACATATTACAATCTGCACAACTTATTGGAGATGCATGTGTTAGTTTTGATATTAATTGTGCTGCAGGTATAGAGCCTAACTACGATGTTATTAAAGAACTTTTAAACAACTCTTTAATGCTTGTAACTGCTTTAAACACTAAAATAGGATATTATAAAGCTGCTGAAATTGCAAATACTGCTCATAAAAACGGTACAACTTTAAAAGTTGAAGCTGTTAATTTAGGCTATGTTACTGCAGAAGATTATGACGAATGGGTAAAACCAGAAAATATGGTTGGTGCATTAAAATAATGTGACAACTCTTATAAAAGTAAAAAACCGGTAAGCTAGCTTATCGGTTTTTTTTAGTTAGTTATTAATTTTAATAATAGGGATGGTTTAAATAACCACTGCAAGATTATAACTTATTATATTTATACACATTAACATATGTTAATAAATATTACAATTTTGCCCTTATCCTACTAAGTTGTACTGGCGTAATACTCAAATACTTCGCAATTTGATATTGCGGTATCAAATTATCAATATTCGGAATCATTTTTCTTAGGTTTAAATAACGCGCCTTTCCTCCCATGGTTAATAATTCAATATGCTTTTTATCCTTTTCGCAAATCAAGGTTTCTAAAAATTTAGCATAAAACCCTAGGATTTCAATATTAGATTCGCACAATGCTTTAAACTGAAAATATTCTAAAATATAAATATCACAATCTGTTAGAGCTTCATAAATACTATTTGAAGGCGATTCATTAAGCAAAGCATCAAAAGATGCCAAAATCGTGATAGGTAAAAAAAGTGATTTAGTCACTTCTTTTCCACTTTCTAACCTAACAAAAGAACGCATCACACCTTTATTTAACATATAAATTTTACTTGGCACATCTCCAGAATCAACCAGAATATCTCCTGCTTTTAGCTGTTTGCAACTAGAAGCACCTAACATCTGATCAAATGAGGTTTTAGACATGGGGTAAAATGAAGTTATATAGTTATATATATCATTATAATATTTTTCTCCCTTCTCACACATATATTTTATTTACACGTATGCTAAATTATAATATTTATTGGTTGGTCAAAGAAGTTTTCGACGTATGACATGTTAAAATTTAAAACAACTATTCTGACAAGAAGTATTCTGTACTATGCATTTTGTCTATATTTGAATATAAATTAGAGCTTTTTTTTATGTCAATACTTATTACAAATATTCAAGAATTACTGCAGGTAAGAGAGGAAAACACTTTAAAGTTATCTGGAAATCAGATGAAAGAATTACCTACTATTAAAGATGCTTATCTACTAATTGATAATGACACAATTGTTGATTTTGGATCTATGATAGACGTAAGTACCATAAAAGCCGATAAAATAATTGACGCTTCAGGTAAACTAGTTTTACCTACTTGGTGCGACTCTCACACGCATATTGTATACGCTGGAGACCGCTCTCAAGAGTTTGTAGACCGTATCAATGGTTTAAGTTACGAAGACATTGCAAACCGTGGCGGCGGAATTACCAATAGCGCTAAAATACTTCAAAATACAAGTGAAGACGAGCTTTACAACCAATCCATTGCACGTTTAAAAAATGTTATGAAGTTAGGTACAGGAGCAATAGAAATTAAATCCGGTTACGGATTAACACCTGAGGCTGAACTTAAAATACTGCGCGTAATAAAACGTATTAAAAAAGAATTTCCGTTAAAAGTAAAAGCCACTTTTTTAGGTGCTCATGCATTACCTTTAGAGTACAAAGATAATAAGCAAGGTTATTTAGATCAGATTATTAACGTTATGCTACCTCAAATTGCCAAAGAAAACTTAGCCCAATACATTGACATTTTTTGTGAAAAAGGCTATTTTGACTTAAACGATACAGAACAAATATTAAACGCTGGTAAACACTATAATTTAATACCAAAAATACATGTTAATCAATTTAATGCGTTTGGAGGTATTGCATTAGCGGTTAAGCATAATGCGTTAAGCGTAGATCATTTAGAGCAGTTAAATCCTGAAGATATAAAAGCCTTAAAAGATAGTGATACAATTGCTGTAGCGCTTCCCTCTTGCTCTTATTTTTTAAGCATTCCATATACACCAGGTCGTCAAATAATTGATGCAGGTTTACCATTAGCATTGGCTTCAGATTATAATCCAGGATCTACACCATCAGGAAACATGAACTTTGTTGTAAGCACAGCTTGTATTAAAATGAGATTGACACCAGAAGAAGCTATAAATGCAGCTACAATAAATGGCGCATATGCAATGGGAATATCTAATCAATATGGAAGTATCACCAAAGGAAAAAAAGCCAATTTAATTATTACAAAACCAATCTCAAGTTATAACTATTTACCATATGCTTTTGGAGATAATCATATTGATACTGTTATAATTAACGGACAAGTTATATAGTTTAAACTTATCAAGATTATTATTTATTCTTTTAATTACTAAAGAAGCTTACAAAAGAAAAATTCACGTTAAATTAAACGCATTAAAAAAGCCTGAAAGCAATATACTTTCAGGCTTTTTATGGAATAATAAATTACTATTAGTAATACTTTTATTTTAGAGTAAATTGAGAACTAGAAACCAATTCGTTTGCATTAAAAACATTGACTTGGTAAAGCCCCTTTTCAAAATCATCATCTGTATTATTTGCAACAAATTCGCAAATATCTAAATTTGCATTCTCATAATTAAATTTACTAATCACACTGTAATTAAGTGATTGTTCTCCAAATTTAACCTGCTCATTAACTCCTAAAACATTATTTTTAGGATCCAAAACTTGTACAAAAAACTCCTTATCTCCGGATTGTACTAACTTGTTTTTTGCAACTGTATAACATACTCTAATTTTGTCACTTCTTCTTGCTCTTTCTGTTGGTATTAGTTTACCGTTATTACGCTCAATAACACCAAACCCTTTTAAATTAGCAGTAGACAATACTGCTGCATTTTCTACTACATTAGCCAACGCAGTATTTTGTACTAAAAGCGAATCGTTAAACATTCTGCTTTTTTCAAATCTCACATTTGTACTATCCAAAGTAGTTGCTAATTGCATGTTTTCAACTTTTAATCTGTCGTTTTCAGTTAACAACACATCCATTTCATCTTGCAACGCTAAGTATTTCTTTTTATACTTCCATAAACTACCCACATTGTTTTCTGATACTTTTAAAGAGTCTATCAAACCTTGAATACGTTCTCTTGCATCAATCAAACTTTGATTTGCAACTTTATTTTCTCCTAAAGCCACGTCATACTTTGCAGCCATAATGTTTAAATCGCTTAAAACACTCTCTTTTTGCTGCGTTAATTCTTGTTCATTTTTTTGTTTGTCTTTATATAAAGACGACGTGTAAATTCCGGTACCAATAAATAATGCTAAAGCAATACCTAGTGCTACTTTTAGTCCTGTACTTGCGGTGTTATTTGCCATAATTATTTGTTTTTAAATTGTTAAACGTTAATTCTTGTTTCTTGTTAAAACTTTAATAATAAAAACGTAATTTTAATTTTTCAAAACTACATAAAAAGTAAATGAATAAATTAGTTTTATTTAATAACTCGATTATTACAGATCTACTTAATACACGCTCTGGCGAAACTAAATTTGGTGAACATGTTCAGACATTAACCAGTGTTTCAAATATATACGATGCACTTAAAAATTTAGACGTTACGCATGTTATATTTGGCATACCAGAAGACGTCGGTGTATTTGCAAATCACGGTAAATCAGGCACTTCAAGCACTTGGGAGGCTACAATTAAAATTTTGTTAAATACACAAAGTAACACGTTTAATGTGCCCAACAACGTACTAATTCTGGGACATCTAGATTTTTCTGAAGAACAAGAAGTAATCTCCAAACTAAAACAGAGCAACCCTAAGCATATTTCTAAAGCTAGAAAATTAGTAACAGAAATAGATAAACATATTGTAGACTTAGTCTCTAAAATTGTTAGTGCAGGTAAAATCCCTATTGCCATTGGTGGTGGACACAATAATGCTTACGGAATGATTAAAGGAACAAGTTTAGCCTTAAAACAACCTGTAAACAGTATTAATTTTGATGCACACACAGATTTTAGAGCGTTGGAAGGTAGACATAGTGGTAATGGGTTTAGTTACGCTTACGCGGAAGGTTTCTTAAAACGTTATTTTGTTTTTGGTTTACACGAAAACTATACGTCTTCACATATTTTTAGTCAGTTTAAAGACAATAAACATTTAGACTATAATACTTACGAAGCTGTTGCTGTCAGACATGAAAAGAAGTTTTTAGCAGAACTACAGCGTGCTGAATCACATGTTAATAAATCAAAATTTGGAATTGAAATAGATTGTGATGCCATAATAAACACACCTAGTAGCGCACAAACACCTAGTGGTTTTACCGTAGAAAAAACAAGGCAATTTCTTCATCACTTTGCAAAACTAAATAATGCTAATTATTTGCATATTTGCGAAGCTTCGGCAAAAAAGAAAAATGCTGCACAAGTAGGTAAACTAATCAGCTATTTAATAACAGACTTTATACGTTCAAACTCAAATAAAAATGACTAAATTACAAGTAGAATATATAAGACTTGCGATAGCAACCTTAGTATTTATCTTTATTATTACACTATTATTTGTGCTTATTAACCAAGTACAAATGGATTGGTTTATTAACACTGCACAAGCCATAACAATACCCGTTCTTGTATTAATTGTAGCTGTTCCAATCTGGATGATTGTTGATTTAATTAGAAAACAAGTTGCAGATAAATCTATATTTAATTTAACGTTTTTTATTTCTGTAATTTCAATTCTATTAATGCTTTTTGCAATAAAAATATTAAATTAAAGATGACAGAAAATATTAAAATAATTCCGTTTAATCAACTGTATTCTAAAGATTTTTATCAATTAAATATAGAATGGTTGGAAACTTACTTTTATGTTGAGCCTTTTGATCAAACTGTTTTAAGCAATCCTAAAGACTATATTATAGATAAAGGTGGTTTTATCTTTTTTGCTAAGTTTGAAGACAGAATAGTTGGCACTTATGCCTTTATGCCCTTAAAAGACCAACCTGGTTTTGAATTAACTAAAATGGCGGTTTCTCCGGATATGAGAGGACATAAAATAGGTCAAAAATTATTGCAACATAGTATTGAATTTGCCAAAACCAATCAATTTAAAAGGCTACTTCTCTACTCTAGTAAAACATTAAAAAACGCAATCTATTTATATTTAAAATTTGGCTTTAAGGAAATTACTTTAGAGCAAGATTCGCCTTACAAAAGGTCCAATATAAAAATGGAATATGATTTAAACGCATAAAAAAAAGCACTAAATAAGATTTAGTGCTTTTTTTGTGATTAATTATTATTTTCTAACGAATCTATTTTTTGTTTTAATTTAGCAATATCATCAGCTTTACGCTTGTTTACTATAGAGTCGTATTTGCGCTGTAAAGCCTCTAGCGTCTCTTTATTATCAACAGTGTTGCCATTTACTGCTGTAGTATCAATAGCAATGTATTGATCGTTTAAATCCTTCATTATAGCCTCTGTGGCTTTTTCTTCATCTACAAAATAAGTATCAATACCTTCGCTTGCTCTCCAAGCTTCATTAAGTTGATCATAAATAGTTTTTTCCCATGTACTTGGATGTTTAACATCTATCCAAACAACATCTCTATACTCACTATCAATTAATGCCAAATCTGGGGTTGCAGAACCGTCAAAATTATCAGAGTCTTTACTAATTGAAGCGACCGTCCCTAAAAAGAATAAACGTTTACGTCCTGCAATATTTTTTATATAAGGCCTAAACTCTACAGCCTTATTAACGTCCCAATCGTATTCTTTCCTAGACTCTCTAACTTTAGAAGGCATCGCAGAAATACCTGCGTAACCTTGTTTTTTTGTTGCATGATCATAATAATACAATTTGTCAGTACCATCAGCTGGCACAAAAACACTGTATGTTAAACTAGTACGCTCGTCTCCAAAAGGCTCTAAACCAAACCAATGATACAATCCACTGTAGGCATCTATTTTAGTATCTTCAAAATTAAAATCCGTTACAAAAGGCAGTTGATTTTGATCATCTTCTAAGTCCGGAATTTTAACTGCTGTTTTCATGTTCCAAGGTAAAGGATCACTAAACCCACCAATAAACTTTAAAGATTCCGCTTGTAAGCGTGATACTTTTTCTGACAACGTATTTTGACGTGTCAAGTAAGGATGATTCCTCATTTCTTCTGGGCTTATAAACGTCCCTTTACCTATAGTAACACGCTCAATATAATCGCTAAAATCATGTGCGCCATTACCTATAACCATTACCCCTCCAAAGGTTGGGTAAGGAAAGAAAAATCCTTTCCATTTAATAAGACTTACTACTTCCACCCATTGACCAGAATCGTTTTTCATGTAAAATGTATCGCTTGGTTCATAATTAAATAACATCCAAGGATTAAAACGTTGTACTACTGCATTGTAAGTATTACGACTAAATTTTAAAGATTCTCCAATAGAAAACGTTACCGGAATTCGGTTTTCATTAGAAAAACGAGGAAAAGGTGTTGTACTTGATACAGAAAACACTTCTTCAGTATTATCACTTATACCCTGCCACACATATTTTTCTGTAGGCTGAATAGCCATCGTCCATTTATTCTCATCTCCAATACGAACCAAGTGTGGCAACGACACATCTTTAGTCTCTCCAACGCTTTCATTACCCATAGAATGGACGTTTTTTAATGGTTGAATACGTTCGTTTTGTGTTAATGGTAGTTCGTTAATTTCGATTTTATTTAGATTATTATACACATTATACGTTCTCATATAATCATATAATTGATATTCCCAACCTGCCACATACAACAGTCCAAAAAACACTAATAGTCCTGCTAAAACAGCTAATCGTTTTCCTGTTGCTGCTGAATTACGGAAACTACGCAATCCAAAAAACAATAATATACCACTTAGTAAAATGATAAAAATATACTTACGTATAAATAATAGTAACGGTTGATAATCATCTCTTAAAAAAAACAATAATGCAAAAACAATTAGTCCTAAAATAATAACAACTGCTTTTTGCTTACCTCCTTGATTCCAATACCTTTTAATCATATAACTTATATTTTGGTTTTTAGCTTTCGCTTTTAACCGAATAGTGTTTCCTTGTTTATCTCTCTGCCTTATGCCTTTTGCCTAAAAACTACATTAATCCTTTATCCTTCAATCGTTCTCTTGCAGTTTTTTCAGGTGCTTTAGCTTCTTCTTTAATTTCGGTTTTAGCCTCTTTAATCACTTTAGTATCTGTGTTTTTTAAATCCTCTAAAAACTCTTTACCTTTATTAAAACCATCTTTTACAACATCTTCAATACTATCTGTTTGCTCTTCTATAACCTCTCCAGATTTAAGCACAAAATTAGCAACATACGTCCCAATCAATGTTCCAAAAATGGCCATTGCAAAAGCTGAAATCCCATAATAAGAGCTAAAAATAACGATAGGTGTTAAAAACTGAATAATTAAAGCCACAATTAAAAATCCAAATGCAACAAACAAAACCCTAGGTAGAATGTCTTGCTTATAAATAAAGCCTTTTACATTGCCTGATTTCATTTGTAATTCTTTACTATTTAATAGTTTATTAAAAAATCTATAAACTCCGTTTCCTTTAGATTCTGTCCAATAAATAAAAATTCCGAAAAGAATTGCTCCAAAAAATATAATAATTTCTAAACCCATGGTTTTGCTTGTGTTTTATTATTTAAAAGGCTTATTACAAAGCCTGTACTAAATTAGTCTATAATTTTTAAATATTGTTACTAATAGTTTCAATAACCCAATCCTTAAAAGAATCCTCCCAAGTACTGTATTGCTTATAAAATTCTTCTTTATCATACCAATATAAGAACAAAACATCTCTAGGCGAAACATTTATTAGTAGTTTCCAGATTAAATCTTGATGCTTAGCAGTTAAAGACGAATGCGGTATATGCAACGCATTAAACAAATTAACATCTACAATATCTGCAATTTTATATTGGTTACTAACTTCAATTTTGTCTAAATATAACTCTACACCCATGACACGTTTTCTAGTATCAATATCTAACTTATTTAAATAACTTTTAAACAAAACAGCATCGTTTAAAATGTCACGTAACGGATGTTGCGTGTCTTTTAAAGCCATTGCAAATTCCATTTTTTTTACGCGTTGATAACGCGTCGTATTTAGTGCTTCCTCCAAATCATGCTCAATAATAACATGATCACGCAATTTATCCATTAGTTCTGGTTGCTCAATATGATAAATTGTAACATCATGCACAGTATCCTTAATCGCTTCTTTATACCCTTTTTCATCTTCAAAGACAACGATTGGTGATATAAAATCACGTAATACATAAACACCCCCGAAGGATTTAGTGTAAAACGAATCTGTTTGATATTGCAAGCTATGTAAGCTTAAATCTCGCCCACGTAAATCGCCATTAGCTTTAGCAGACGCTAATAGTTGCGCATGCAAATCCTCGTCAATAAAATTATTACCTTGTCTAAAAGTATCTATTAATTGTTGTTGTTCTTTTTGTAGTTTATCTAAATTATTTACTAGATGAAATTTAATGTAAACCTTATTGTATTTAAGAACATCTAAAGGCTCATAAAAAGCATCTATATCTTGATCAAAATCAATGCATATTGCTGAATCTCTTGTAATATCATTAATTTTTTGACCATGTACTTGAAACACCTGTTTCATCATTTCTCTATCAAAACTATGAAACTCAGAATACACTGGTTTTCCTTTTTGTAAAGGCGAAATAATAATAGCATGCGGATTGGCTTCACCATTATTAAGATACATGGTTGTTCCTTTTTCTTCTGCTATTTCTGGACTATATCCAATACCATCAATTGAAAAACTAGTCAGTTTAGTCGGCGTAAACCCTAATTTTTGAAGGCATTGGTTGTAACGCTCCACTAATTTACCACTTATCGGAATTAGCTCGCTTCTGTATAGATTTGCTTGTTTTAGTTTTTGCATTACATTAAATTTTACTCAAATATTTTTTTTCCATCCTCTCAATATTAAAAACATGCTTTCCCCACTCTTTAGGCGTTATTGGGATTAAATTCTTAATAATTAAATAATCAACCATACTATTTATTACAATTAACGGTCTATTATAATTGAGACTTGAATAGGCTTTTAAATTATGCGATTTTTCTAAATGACTTAAATTTACATAGAAGTTATTTTTTTCCAAATCATTATAATTTACATACTCTTCAAGACTCAAATTCCGCCCTAATGACAACGGATCAAACAAAACTCTAAATCTATAATCAGGAGTTTCTTGATGATTCTCCCATTCTATTCCTGCAAGTACCGTGTAGTCTCTAATTTGACCTACCCAATCCCTACCTTTTAATTTAAACCCATTTCTTTTAAATTCGTTAAATAACTCAGAGTTTAATTCCTCAATTATTTTTTTTGGTCTTAAAACCTCATAATTATAATAGCGCATTGCACTCAGAAATGAGAGCATAATAAATAAACTTAAAATAATAAATATTAAAGGGTATTGGGTTTCACTTTTATCCAATTTAACCAATGCAATACCAAGTATTACAAATAGCAATATTTGAGGTGGTAAAAAATACCTTTTGTATATGTACCAAGCCTTTTTCAAACTACAATTTTTCTAAATTTTTAATCATTTTAATATTTCCATCAATAGGCGCAATTATTACTTCAGGATCATCTTTTAAAACATAAAACACATACAAACTATTTTTACCTAACATTTTTATGTCTTGTGTAAAACCATCCTCAAATGTTAATTGATGTGTTATTTTATAGTCATTACTAATTATTCTTTTCTTAGTTTTATAACCACTTCCAATACCCAAGCCTATAAAAATACTGAATACATAAAAGGCAATCATTGTTATTACCGCGTCTTTAGCATTAATTTTAACTTGTGCCTTTTCTAATTTTATTTTATTTTTTCCTGATTGGTACTTTTTCTTTTTACTTAACCATTTGTAATACTTAGGCGTTATTTTAACCACTACATAAGCCATAACTATACTAAATAAGACTGCTAAACCTAGAATTAAATTACCTGTAATAACAGCTATTGGACTAATCAAAACATCTAAAACAGATGAATAATCTAATATATTAATCCCAATAAATTTATAGTAAATGGTTTCATGCACAACACCTAGCACTAATAAAAATAAGTATCCAATGGATAAAAAATCTTGAATACCAAGATTAGATAATTTACTACCGTGTTTGCTATCTTCCATATTAATTACTGCATTATATTATTAATTTGAGCATACTGCAACAAACAAATAGTCTTTATATCCTTAATCTCGCCAGTTTTAATGCAATTTACAGCTGTATTAAACGCTAGTTCTAATACTTCGATGTCTTCTGTCTCATTAGTAGCTCCTCCGCCCTCATTGACTTTCATTTGGTCTGAATATTCGCCAATAAAATAATGTAAAATTTCTGTAACAGATCCTGGAGATGAATAGGCTTCCATTACCTTTTCTACGTTTGTAATGCGATATCCTGTTTCTTCTTCAACTTCCTTTTTGATACAATCTTCAGGTTTATCATTGTCTAACATACCCGCACAGGCTTCAATCAAAAAGCCATCTTTATTACCGTTTACATATGTTGGTATGCGAAGTTGTTTGGTTAATACAACCGTTTGTTTTACTTTATTGTACAACAGAATGACTGCTCCATCACCTCTATCGTAACATTCTCTAGCAACTGATCGCCACTCGCCATTACTTTGTAAATAATCAAATGTTAACTTGTTTAGAGTGTACCAATTATCAGATAATAATTCGGTTTTTAAATTTTTGATTCTATCAGTACTCATTTGTTATTCAGCTTGTGTTTTGTTTAAATTTTTATGTCATTTTGCGCTACGACGCAGAATCTATTTTTAATTCCAATTTATTGATAAATCTTTCCTATTTGGATTTCAAAATTATGCTTTATTCTAAATTCTGTTTAATTTGAATTATATCTTTTTTACTCTTTGTGGATTCTGCGTCGTAGCGCAGAATGACAAATGGTGTTACTTTTTTTTTACATGTCATTCTGCGCTACGACGCAGAATCTATTTTTAATTCCAATTTATTGACAAATCTTTCCAATTAGAATTTTAAAATTATGCTTTATTCTAAATTCTGTTTAATTTGAATTATATCTTGTTTACTCTTTGTGGATTCTGCGTCGCAGCGCAGAATGACAAATGATGTTACTTTTTTTTACATGTCATTCTGCGCTACGACGCAGAATCTATTTTTAATTCCAATTTATTGACAAATCTTTCCTATTTGGATTTTAAAATTATGCTTTATTCTAAATTCTGTTTAATTTGAATTATATCTTGTTTACTCTTTGTGGATTCTGCGTCGCAGCGCAGAATGACAAATGATGTTACTTTTTTTTACATGTCATTCTGCGCTACGACGCAGAATCTATTTTTAATTCCAATTTATTGACAAATCTTTCCAATTTGGATTTTCTTTTTCAATAAGCTCAATTTTCCATTGCCTGTTCCAGTTTTTAAGCTGTTTTTCACGTTTGATGGCTTCATTAATGTCTGCTATTATTTCAAAATACATTAGTCTATTTACATCATACTTTGAAGTAAATACAGAAGCTAACTTTTGTTTGTGTTCGATTAGTCTTCGTTCTAAATTGTTTGTTACTCCTATATATAATGTGCCATTTTTTTTACTAGAAAGGATATAAACATAGTATTGACGGTTATTTACTTTCATTTTTTTATAGATCCTGCGTCAAAGCGCAGAATGACAAACTATTATTACTTCGTTTAAGTTTAAAACTAATACAGTATTCTACACTCTAATTACTTTGAATCTTACTTATTTTACTTTTTATAGATCCTGCGTCGTAGCGCAGAATGACAAACTATTATTATTTTGTTTATGTTTAAAACTATTGCATTATTCGAAAGTCTAATTATTTTGAGTCTTGCTTGTTTTACTTTTTATGGATCCTGCGTCGCAGCTCAGAATGACAAATTGTTATTTACTAACACCGTATTGTTCTCTAGCTTTAGTTTCAATATTTAATTGATTTACTCTAGCATCCACTTTACGTTTAAAGTCTGTATCTGCAATAGTTGCAACGTTATCTAAATAACGCACAACCTCTTGTCTTCTAATATCCGAAAAGTCTAATCCTTTCATGTTGGCACGCATTAGTTCTTGTAACATTCCAAATTTAGTATCGTAATCTTTTTTGAAATACGTTTCAGGATTCTCAAACCAATCTGGTTCTAAATCAAAATCCGTTAAACGTAGCGATACTGATTTTTGAATATTACGTACATCACGAGATGAGAAAAATGGAAATATTTTCTGAATTTCGGTATATAAATTAGCATAAAACATATGCTCTGTATCTTTATATTTTGCCTCTACTTTTTCAAATGTTTCTAAAACGCGTTGCTCAGTTGGGTTGTCTACTTTTTCTAAAATATCTCCCAAGTTTTTAGCAACATGTTGCGCATCTAAATAGTTGTAATCTGAAGGATTACTCATGTTTACAAAATCAGGCATTGTACTATCTAGTTTTCTCCACCAGATATGATCTTGATCAATAAAATCATGCTCATTACGTGCACCATCAATTTTAAATCGTCCTTGAACACGAGAAATAACTGCTTTATCTAACATTTCTGGAAGGTTGGTAAATAACCCTACAGAGCTATTTCCGTAATTAACAGCATACGCCCCTTCCGTGTATCTTAAAAAGACACCAATAACTTCTTTTACACCGGCAGATACACCTTGCGCTGTACGTTCTTGCAAATTGTTTTCTGCATCATCAATTGGTGCAAAAATAAGTTTAGTTGGATCCTGCATTGGTTTCATCCAATCTACCATCTTTTCTGCCGATCCACCTTGAAATGTACTAATTAAAGTATCCGGCATTGGATGGAATAAAAATGGAATGTCTAAATGGTCACAATGCTCTTTTAATCTTGTAGCAATAGCTGCAATTAGCATACTTTTTCCTGTTCCAGGAATACCGTACCCCATAAAAACTGGCATAAAACCACCTAGTTCTTGGAACGGGTTTTTCTTTGCTTCAAAATCGTAACTCAACATACGCTCTGTTAAACGACGTGCAAAGTGTTTTGCATCTCTATTACCAACGATTTGTTCGAATTGTATTTTGTTAAACTCAACACTTTTTGCTGTGCCCTGAAATGTATTTTCCCATCCTGAAATGGCAAAATCACTATTTTCTAATTTATAAGTTCTGTCAACAATAGTCTCTGTATACTCTAAACTACTTCTTCTTAAACTAATCTCTGCTAACAACGCCTCAAAATAGACTACTGTAAAATCTGCAACATCTTTATCCGATTTAACAATATCCGGATGTGCTAAATATTTATCAAAATAAAATAAGGCGCAAGACACCCCTTTTAAAGGAGACATTAAAGACAATTCTGGAATACCAGCAAACTTTTGTTTCATAACACTTAAATCGTCCGAAGCATGCGGCTTTAATAAGTGTAATATTTTATAAGCCGAAGCAAATAACATAAAAGCAGTTGCGGTTTGCATTTTACTTTCAAACTCACGTTTACCATCATTATCTAATGCCGATTTACGCTCGTTAAGACCAGATAATCCCGACGCATCATAATAACTATCTTTTATCCAAATACCTAAGGTTAATCCTTCTTGTACTGCGTATAATGTTTGATTTAAAAGAATTGGTATAGCTACCGAGTCTGGCAATAATCGTTTTTTTAATGCCAGTATTGTTTTTGAAACCGATGTAATTGACGCTGACGATCCATTATTTGCTTTTGATAAATACAGTAGGATCGACTCGTCTTTAGCATCTTTGTCTTTATTTTTTGCACGCGACCCTTGCTCCCAACTTATACTTTTTAAGTATGATGAAGCTTCGTCACGTAAAACGTCTAATTCTGATTTTTTTATAGGGAAAGTTGAGTTGTGTTCCATGGTTTATTAGTCTTCAGTGTGTAATACGTATTTATCAATATTTTATAAAGCTAATTACGACCACTGTTATTGATTTTATTTTTCTATTATTAAATCCGCTACTTGAAATGGTGGCTTTGCCAACTTATTCATAATCTCTGGATTTTTGTTGTATAGTAATTGAATAATACGGTGTGGTGCAAACACATAACCTTCCTTGATTGGAGTGCTCCAATTTTGAAGTGTTTGTTTGCTAAAGTACCCTCCTTCTTTAAATTCTCCTCCAGTAAATACTTCGTGAATTTTAAAAGATAATGCATAGGCTTCTAAAGGGATTTCCTTTTTACCTATTGCTTCTAAAATAGTATGCGTTAAGTCGTTATCATCCTTTGCAAACACGTTATGAAACGCACCTATATCTAGACGTTTTATATGTTTTGGATATACGTTTTTTAAACGTCTATCAATACCATAAGCCATGGTATCCATATTCATTTTACGATCAGCTACTGCTTTTAATGCCTCGTAAATTTCTTCTTTATTTGTAAATGGATCTTTACCATCATAGTCAAAGTACATAAAGCATACAAAAGGTCTGTTTAAAGACACATCGTAAAAACTCCAACTAGTCATATAGTCTGCTTCGCTACCTTCCGGTGCTTTTATAATTTTACCTTGAACAAAACGATTGAATATGTATTGTTGCTCTACTGAAGTGTAATAGACAATTGAGGCTGCTTGAAATAATTTATCACGTCTGACGGGTTGTTTTTTACGTAATAATTGATCTAGAAATTCGTCTTGAAGTACAGAGACGTCTTTTAATTTGTTTAAATAGTTGTCGCGTAAAGACAGGTCGTTAAATAGATATCTAAATTCTAAATAATTTGGGAAACCTGAATCTGTAACATCTATCTTCATGTTATCTTCTTCGTCATACATGTATTTGACACGCATGGCCTCTATGGAGTACAATAACAGGTCGCAGTATTGTTTAAAGAATATAACTTCTTGTGGTGTACATAAGCCGTTTTGTTGGACGCCAACTATTAGCTCTTTTAAGGCAAAATCTACCTTTTTATGATAAAACACATATTGATCTTTGCTATTTAAAATAGCCGAATCTAATGGTGTTACAATGTGGTTTATACTCATTTTAAATTTTCAATATTCCGTTGTAAGAAACAGTGTTTACTAAATCAAGATTAATTAGCTTAACTGTTTTGACTTTATTAAATTATGATAGCATGTTTATACGCACTTTAACACCTGAGTAAGCGCGTTAAGGATTGAAGTGGCATCCTTTTGCTTTTTTGCAAAAGATATAACGTAAAGCCTGACCTACTTTAGCCCTTAAAAGCTAAAGTAGGTAACGCTCTACTAATTTTAAGACAATAAATCGTCGTTTGATGCTTCTGGTTTTGGTGCTCCTGCTGGTGCATCATCTCCTGAAGGCGTTGTATTATCTGAGTTGTAATACTCTTCAAAAATCTCTTTCATGTCAATTCCGTAACGGTCTGCAAAATTCTTTTGAATATCCACATCTTTTGCTCTAATCTCATGCAAAGCCTCTGCATAACTACGGTATACACCTTGCATAACTTTTTCGTGAACTGGGATATTATCCATCATTTCTTGACGTGCTTTAGCACTTGCTGTATGCATTGATGCTAATGTCTCTCCAATATGCTCGTCCGTTTTAACTCCTAAATGCTCTAAAATAGCAGCAAATTCTTGATCTGTACGTGCTTTTAAAGCTACTACATAACCGTCATAATACTTTAAACGCTCTTCTGTATCCGACTTTAATTTAGCACGGTGCGTTTGTAAGTTACTACGCAAAGACGTTAATACTTTAATAGTTAAATTATGCTTGTGTACAAAACTGTCTTTAGATGCTGCAAGTGTTGTGTAGGCGTTTTTAAGTCCTTCTAACTCTTCTATCTCTTGTTCTAATTTAGTGACTTGAGATAATGCCTCAGAGTACTGTGGTGATTGTTTATCTGCAACTTCTTCTAATGCTTGACGTGCTTGCTTTAATGCAGCATATTGTGTCTCTAATTTAGCTTCTGTTTCTGCTTTTTTCTCTAAGGCTTTAGTGTGGTTTTTAGAGGCTTCTACGATAGCTACTTGCAGCTTATCTTCTACTTCTTTGATTTCTACCTCACGATTTTTAAGACGTGTTACTGCTGCTTGAGATTTGTATGACAACTCACTTAATAGTGTTTGGATGTCAGCGCTCTCTATACGCTCTTGAAACATCGCTTTTGCTTTGTTGTCTGCTCCTGCACGTACTTTTTCTGATGCTTCCAAAGCTTTTTCTGCTGCTTTGATTTTGCTTTTACGTCCCCAAAGGTTATTCCACCATGTGTCAGGCTTATTTTGTGCGTCTTCTAATTCGATTTTTGAACGCTCTAATGCTTTTTGAGCATCGTCAATAACTTTTTGCTCTTTTGCGTTTAATGATGAAAAACGCTCAAACAAGATACCAACCTCATCTTGGTAGTCTGTTAAATCTTTAATAGCATCTAAAAGCGTTGTACGATCTTTCTCCGCCATACCAACAACATCATCCAAAGTTGCGTTTAAGATTTTTTGACGACTTTCTGGATCGTCCTCTTGCGCTAACTTAGACTTCATGGTATCAATTGCTTTTCCCCAATTGACATCTACTTTTTCGGTTTTTTCATTAGAGTTTGTTTCTAATAAATCAAAATCATCAGACATATATATTCTTGTTTTTAAGGTTGGATAAAATTTATGTAAGCAATTTCGTTAAAAAATATTAGTTAAGAAAATATTTATTGCTCATAATATAAGTATTAATTGTTATTAAAATGTTACAGATTATTATCAAGAATTAAAAAACAAGTATCTTTAAAACAAAAATCTAAAAATGAAAAGACTATTATTTACCTTACTTACATTAACCTTATTACTAACTAGTTGTAAAAATCAAGAGAAAACTGATACCGCTAAAGCTGAAAAACCAACAACCTCAGCTGTTAAAAACAGCTTAGAAATTATACCAATTACGCATGCTACATTGGTTTTAAATTATGCTAACGAAACTATTTACGTAGATCCAACTGGTGGAAAAGAAGCTTTTGAAGATCAAAAACAACCAACTTTAGTTTTAGTTACAGATACACATGGTGATCACTTTGATATTGAGACTTTAAAAGCATTAGATTTAAAAAACGCATTATTAGTTGCTCCTCAAGCGGTAGTAGATAAGTTTCCTGAAGATTTTAAGCCAACTATTAAAGTTATGGCTAATGATGACATTGCAATGGTTAATACGGTTACTATACAAGCAATACCTATGTACAATTTGCGTGAGGAAGCTTTAAAGTTTCATGCTAAAGGACTTGGAAATGGATATGTACTAACTATTGGTGAAGAACGTATTTACATCTCTGGAGATACAGAAGACATCCCTGAAATGAGACAGCTTACAAGCATAGACAAAGCTTTTGTTTGCATGAATTTACCTTACACCATGACAGTAGAAAGTGCAGCTAGTGCAGTATTAGATTTTAAACCTAAACAAGTTTATCCTTATCATTACAGAGGAACAGAGGGTTTAAGTGATGTTGCTAAATTTAAAACTTTAGTTAACGCTGGTAATTCTGAAATTGAGGTTATACAGCTAGATTGGTATCCTAAAAATTAATTATTATATTTGGGATTGATAAATCCCCAAATTAACAATTTATGACACCTAAAGTATTATTTATTTTACAAAGTATAGAAGAAGCATCGGCAACACTACCTAATGAAAAAATAATTACAATTTTGTCTATTGCATTAATTACAATGATATCTTTACTTACGCTAAACCTTTATAGAGTAAACCAACTTAAGGAAGAGATTAAAAGACTTAAAAATTTATAATTAAAATATGAGCACGTTATTTATTACTCTGCTATTTGGTTTTGTATTTGTTATTTTTTGCGCATTATTAGGTTCACAAAAAATAAAAATGAGGAAAAACCAAATTGCGCTTGATGAAGAAAACAAAAAAATAGAAGCGTTACTGAATAAACAAAATAACAGTAATGATTACAACGATTTTACGGACGGTCATTTATATCAATAAAAATAAGACATAAAAAAAAGCAGACTAATTAGTCTGCTTTTTTTATGCTTAAAAATCAATAAACTTATCTTACTAATTTTTTATACTTAATACGTTTTGGCATTAAATCTCCACCTAAACGACTCTTCTTATTTTCTTCATACTCACTAAATCCACCTTCAAAGAAATACACTTGAGAATCTCCTTCAAATGCTAAGATATGAGTACACACTCTATCTAAAAACCATCTGTCGTGAGAAATCACTACTGCACATCCTGCAAAGCTTTCTAAACCTTCTTCCAATGCACGTAATGTATTTACATCTAAATCATTGGTAGGCTCATCTAAAAGTAATACGTTACCTTCTTCCTTAAGTGTCATTGCTAAGTGTAAACGGTTACGCTCTCCACCAGACAATAGTTTTACCTTTTTGTTTTGCTCTCCTCCTGAGAAATTAAAACGACTCAAATAAGCTCTAGAGTTTACTTCTTTTCCACCCATCATAACCAACTCTTGCTCATCACTAAAGTTTTGCCAAATTGTTTTTTCAGGATCTATATTTGAGTGTGCTTGATCAACATAAGAGACCTTTGCAGTTTCTCCTGTTTTAAACTCACCTTTATCAGGAGTTTCTTCTCCCATAATCATTCTAAAAATAGTAGTCTTACCCGCTCCGTTAGGACCAATAATACCAACTATACCTGCTTGAGGTAAACTAAAGTTTAGATCTTCGTATAATAATTTATCATCAAAAGCTTTGCTTACACCAACTGCTTCAATAACATTGGTTCCTAAACGTGGTCCATTAGGAATGTAAATCTCAAGTTTTTCGTCCAGTTGTTTCTGGTCTTGACTCATTAACTTGTCATAGTTTTTCAAACGTGCTTTTTGCTTTGTTTGACGTCCTTTAGCTCCTTGCTTAACCCACTCCAACTCACGTTCTAATGTCTTTTGACGCTTAGACGCTGTTTTGCTTTCTTGAGCCATACGCTTAGATTTTTGATCTAACCAAGATGAGTAGTTCCCTTTCCATGGGATACCTTCTCCTCTATCTAGTTCTAAAATCCATCCTGCTACGTTATCTAAAAAGTATCTATCGTGTGTTACAGCAATTACTGTTCCTTTGTATTGTGCTAAGTGATGCTCTAACCAATGTACAGATTCTGCATCCAAGTGGTTGGTTGGCTCATCAAGTAATAATACATCTGGCTCTTGAAGTAATAAACGACATAAAGCAACACGACGTCTTTCACCTCCAGATAATACACCTATCTTTTTATCACCATCCGGAGTACGTAACGCATCCATAGCAATTTCTAATTTGGTATCTAACTCCCAAGCATTAGAAGCATCAATTTGATCTTGAAGCTCGGCTTGACGATTCATTAGTTTTTCCATCTTGTCTGCATCAGAGTATACTTCCTCTAAACCAAACTGATCGTTAATTTTATTGTATTCATCTAAAATAGCAACGGTTTCTGCTGCACCTTCACGTACAATTTCCATTACTGTTTTGTCATTATCCAATTCTGGTTCTTGTTCTAAGTAACCAACAGAATATCCTGGAGAAAAGACTACGTCTCCTTGATAGTTTTTATCAACTCCAGCAATAATTTTAAGTAAAGTAGATTTACCAGAACCGTTAAGACCTAAGATTCCAATTTTTGCTCCATAAAAGAAACTTAAATATATGTTTTTAAGTACAGGTGTTTGTGCACTTTGAAATGTCTTGGTCAAACCAGACATTGAGAAAATTACTTTTTTATCGTCAGACATTTATTGTAATGTTTTAATTATTAATTTGATTATACTCTTCCCTTAAGTGCGTTAAACACCCAAGCCAC
Organism: Olleya sp. 1-3; assembly: GCF_002836085.1. Classification (NCBI taxonomy): domain Bacteria; kingdom Pseudomonadati; phylum Bacteroidota; class Flavobacteriia; order Flavobacteriales; family Flavobacteriaceae; genus Olleya; species Olleya sp. 1-3. The sequence continues at coordinate 323,341 of NZ_PJBW01000002.1, read as the reverse complement.
AGCAAAAAAACCGACACCAACAGCTGCAAAACCCCAACCTGCTACATCATCGTATCTAAAGGCTCCTAATGCGATTAATGCTAATCCTACTATTATCATTATTGTGGTAGCCCAAGCTAACACAGTATTTTTATTCATTGCCATAATCTATTTTTAGTAAAATGTGAATTACAAATATCGTTTATTTCAACAAAAAAAGCACCCTATTTAGGATGCTTTTTTGATATCGCTTAATTTGAAGCTATGACATTGGTACTTCTATAAAAAGTAATTGCGTATTTGTATTCGTTTTTATTTCAAAATTATCTGTTTCAGTAACTCCTATAGCATCTCTAGTTTGTAATACATTATCATCTATAGTTACACCTCCAGACATAACCATAACGTAGGTTCCGTGGTTATCACTTTTTGCATGATACTTAAAGCTTTGATTGGCTTTTAAATCTATTCTGGACAACTTAGCGTCTTGATGAATTTTTAAACCATCCTCTTCACTATCTATAGATGTTACTAAGGTTTGTAACTTACCTTGCCTATCTTCTGCGTTAAAAAAGCGTTGATCGTAACGTGGCGCTACATTTTGCTTATTGGGTATCACCCAAATTTGAAACAAGCTTAAATACTCATCCGTTTTAGCATTCATCTCAGAATGTAACAAGCCTGTCCCTGCACTCATGACTTGTACTTCTCCTGCTTCTATGGTTTGCCATGCATTACCCATAGAGTCTTTGTGCTTAAGTGTACCTTTTAATGGGATAGTAATAATCTCCATATTATCATGAGGATGTGTACTAAACCCCATACTAGGTGCTATGACATCGTCGTTTAATACACGTAACGCTCCAAATTGCATTTTATTTGGGTCATAAAACTGAGCAAAACTAAAACTATGATTTGCTTGTAACCAACCATGATTTGCAAAACCACGATCTGAAGCTTGGTGTATAACTGTTTTCATTTTGTTTTAATATTTATTTTAGTAATCAATACCGTATACCGTAATCTATGCGTCGTTATTGTCACGCAATTTATCTAATAAATCACTTAGCTGACCCGCTTCCTCGTTAGATAACGAATCCAATAAATGATGCAATGGATTATTAGGCATAATTTCGTTTAAAAGATCTAATCCATCTTTTGTTATTTCAATTAAAACAACTCTGCGATCTCCAGGAAAAGGAATCCGTTTAATTAGTTTTTTATCACACAACTTATCCGTCAAACGTGTTAGATTTGGTGCGCGCTCTACCATTCTTTCTTTTATGGTTTGCACTTTTATAGGTTGTTTTGCGCCACGCAATATTCTTAAAATATTATACTGTTGTGGCGACACCCCAAAAGGTTTAAAAAAATCGTTTTGATGACTTGTAATGTAATTTGCTGTATACAGAATATTAAGCATTGCCTTTATCCTGTTATTATCAAATTTTGAATTTATCTCTTCTGCGAAATTAGCCATGATCATTGGTGTTATTAGCTGTTATAAACTGTCAGAAAATTTAGCAATTTCATGCACTAATACTTTATTAAGATCTGTATCAATAATACTTCCATCTTTAAAATTATCATTAAACGATGGGAAATTATAAGTGGCAACAATGTTAGCATTATGTCTTGGAAATCTATCTTTTGCCATGTCAAACACTGACTGTCCTGCTCTTGCACCCGGAGACGTACTCATTAACAACATTGGTTTATCCTGAAACACTTTTACGTCTATCCTAGACATCCAATCTAATAAGTTTTTAAAAGCTGCGGTATACGCTCCATTATGCTCTGCTAAGGATATAATAATTCCGTCAGTTGCTTTAAGCTTATCAAAAAATAATTGTGCCTTTTCAGGAAAACCAGAAGCTTGCTCTAAGTCTACTCCATAAACAGGTACTTCAAAGTCGTTAAGATCTAAAACCATTACTGTTGTATTTGGTACTAAAGACGCTGCGTAAGTTGCTAATTGTTTATTTATTGATGTTGAGCTGTTACTTGCTCCAAATGCTATTAATTTTTTCATGTATCTAATTTTATAGATTACAAATATACAAAATAAATTAATATACATTACATGGAAACTAATTCCTTGTATTGTATTACAGATGAAACAAAAAAAATGCTAATTATAAGCTGTAAATTATGGATTACAGCATAATACTTGTTATAATTAGAAAATAGTAGTTTCATTACACTATTATCTTTTGTATTTTTACCTCAAATAAAACAATTGCAATGGACATAAACTTCAATAAAAACGAAGATCACAATAAGCTATTACTTTCTGACCTTAAGTCTAAATTAGTTAAAGTTAAACTAGGTGGCGGAGAAAAACGCATAGAAAAATTACATGCAAAAGGGAAAATGACTGCCCGAGAACGTGTAAATTATCTATTAGATAGTAAAAAGAAAAGTATAGAGATCGGCGCTTTTGCTGGAGAAAACATGTACCAAGAACATGGCGGTTGCCCTTCTGGAGGTGTGGTTGTAAAAATGGGCTACATAAAGGGTAAACAATGTATAGTTGTTGCCAATGATGCAACTGTTAAAGCAGGCGCTTGGTTTCCTATTACAGGAAAGAAAAACTTACGTGCTCAAGAGATTGCAATCGAAAATAAATTACCTATTATTTATTTAGTGGATTCTGCTGGTGTATACTTACCTATGCAGGACGAAATATTTCCTGATAAAGAACACTTTGGTCGTATTTTTAGAAACAATGCAATTATGAGTAGTATGGGAATTACACAAATTTCAGCTATCATGGGTAGTTGTGTTGCTGGTGGTGCTTACTTACCTATTATGAGTGACGAAGCTATTATTGTAGATAAAACTGCAAGTATTTTTCTGGCAGGTAGCTATTTAGTTAAAGCTGCTATTGGAGAATCTATAGACAACGAAACATTAGGTGGAGCAACAACACATTGTGAAATTAGTGGTGTAACAGATTATAAAGCTACAGATGATAAAGATGCTTTAGAAAAAATTAAACGTATTATTGATAAAATTGGTGATTATGACAAAGCTGGCTTTAGCCGAAATGAGTCGAAAAAACCAAAAGAAGATCCACAAGACATTTATGGTATTTTGCCTAAATCTAGAGCGGATCAGTATGATATGAAAGAGATTATTAAGCGACTTGTTGACGACTCTGAGTTTGATGAATACAAAGCTGATTATGGTAAATCTATAATAACTGCTTACGCTAGGATAGATGGTTGGGCTGTCGGCATCATAGCAAACCAACGTACCTTAGTTAAAAATGCAAAAGGAGAAATGCAATTTGGTGGTGTTATCTATAATGATAGTGCCGATAAATCTACCCGTTTTATTGCTAATTGTAATCAGAAAAAAATCCCTTTAGTCTTTTTACAAGATGTTACTGGATTTATGGTTGGTAGTAAAAGCGAACATTCTGGAATTATAAAAGATGGTGCCAAAATGGTAAACGCTGTTAGTAATAGCGTGGTGCCAAAGTTTACTATTATTTTAGGTAATAGTTATGGAGCTGGTAATTATGCAATGTGCGGAAAAGCGTATGATCCTAGATTAATTGCTGCTTGGCCAAGTGCAGAGCTTGCTGTAATGAGTGGTAATAGCGCTGCTAAAGTATTATTACAGATTGAAACAGCATCACTTAAAAAGAAAGGTGAAACAATTACTAAAGAAAAAGAAGACGAACTATTTAATAAAATAAAAGCACGTTACGATGAGCAAGTCTCTCCGTACTATGCAGCTGCACGTATTTGGACTGATGCTGTAATTGATCCTTTAGATACTAGAACATGGATTAGCATGGGTATTGAAGCTGCAAACCACGCACCTATTGAGAAGCAATTTAACATGGGGGTTTTACAGGTTTAATTTAACTTTTAACTTTTAATCTTATTTTTTTTATGAATACAAAAACATTATCTCTAGCTCTTTCTACTGTTTTATTTTTTTTATTATTAAGTAGTTGTGGTACAAAAGTAGTGGACTCAAAAAAAACCTTCAACAGTAACTCTCAAACTATTAATAAAGAATACTTCCAAGAGTATAAGGAACATCTAAAGAATCTTGAAAAAGGTGTTTTAACAGAAGAAGCATTGCCTATTTTTAAAAGTTACATAAAAGAATTATTTAATATTGAAATTAATGATACAGAATATTTAACTATTTCTTATTTAAAATCAAGAGGTGATTGTTGGTATGATAATTATGCAAATATTAACTCTAAACAAGCTAAGATTAATGCAGATAAATTAAAGCAACAAATAGTATCAGACCTAGTATTTGCTCATTATGACAATAAAAAATCGACTTATAGTACTAAAGACGAAAAGAAACTACTGTATTCTTTATTTAACAAAAACTACGAAGCCTGTGATTTTACAATTGTAATTGACAAAGCAGGAAGATATTACTTTAAAGCCAGTCATTTTAATCCAGAAATAGCTAATGCTATGGTATTTGCTCTTAAAAAAGAACACGCTTTATAGAAAATAACCTTTATGAGTTTTAATAAAAAAGGTATATTATCATTACTAGTTGCACTATTTATTAGTTATGGTTTATACCAAATTTATGTGTTTTATTTTGACAATAACAACAACATACAATCCATCTATCTAGTACCTAAAGATGCGGTTTATGTTATTGAAAGCCAAAAACCAATAGACAATTGGGATGCCATTAGTAAAAGTGATATCTGGAAACATTTAAACACCAACACCTATTTTAATAGCCTTGCTCAAAACTTAAATAAGTTAGATACTATTTTTAAACAAAAGCAAGGCACTTTTAATCGCATTGGTAATCGTGAGGTTTTAATCTCTGCACATGTTTATGCGCCTAAAAAATATGGGTTTTTCTATGTTGTAGATTTACAGAAAATATCTAAACTTAATTTACTTAAAAACAATTTAAACTCATTAATAAATAGTAATTATAAGGTTAGTAAACGTAAATATCATGACCATCAAATAACAGAGGTTTACGATGTTAAAAACAGAGAAACACTTTATATTAGTTTTATAGAAAACCAAATGATTGCGTCCTATACGCATACTCTAGTAGAAGCTTCTATTGATCAGTATTCTGAACCTAAAATTGGTAGAGATTTAAATTTTATTGAAGTCAAAAAACAAGTTGGGTATAATGATATGTTTAGGCTATACTTTCAATATGACTATCTAGACCAGTTTGTTAAAGTCTTTTCTAACACTCCGGGGTATACAACACAAGTTTTAACAGAAAGTCTTGAGTATAGTGGTTTTAGTTTTGACTTGGACGATAATACCATTATTGCTAACGGAATTACAAATACAAACAATCAAGCGTCGTCCTATTTAAAAGCACTTCAAAAATCAGGAAAAGGAAAACGTACAATAAGTCGTGTTGCTCCAAAAGAAACTGCTTTATATCTTAGCTTCGGCTTTAGTAGTTTTAAAGACTTTTACAACAATTTTGAGACCATTCAAAAAGAAAACCCAGAACAATTTAAAAGCTATTTGGACGGTACAGAACAGATTGAAAGCTTTTTAAAAATAAACATTAAAAAACACTTCATAAGTTGGGTTGATGATGAGATTGCTTTACTACAACTCCATTCCAACGTTTCAGATTCTAAAAAAGATGTTGCCTTAGTTATAAAAACAAATAACATTGATGACGCCAAAGAAAACCTAGACTTTATTCTAGAACAAATTAGAAAACGATCTCCTGTTAAATTCAAGGCGGTTGACTACAAAGGCTATACTATTAATTTTATGTCCATAAAGGGCTTCTTTAAAATTCTTTTAGGTGATTTGTTTTCAGATATAGAAAAGCCATACTACACCATTATAGATAATTATGTTGTTTTTAGTAATGAGCCTAACACCTTAAAGAGTATCATCAATGGGTATACTAACAAACAAACATTAAGTAATTTTGAGGCTTTTAATAATTTTGACGACCGCTTTGATAAACGCTCTAGCGTCTTCGCTTACATCAATACACCTAGCTTATACAACAACGCTTATCAATTTGTAGATAATGCCACTAAACAACAGTTAAGTGTAAATAAAGACTATGTGATATGTTTTCCATTAATAGGAATACAACTAACACCAGAACAACGTTATTTTGAAAGTAAAATAGTAATAGACTATCAAGCACCTGATCAAGTAAAAAGTAATTATACTTTTATAGATGCCACTATACCAAACAAACCAAATAGTAATACATCTTCATTAATTAATAAAGATACTATTGATCAGACTACTGTATTTAATATTCCTGAAATATATCCAACAGATCTAACTGCTGATCAATTTTCTAAAAAATACGCTAACGGAAACACCAAATTTAGTGTTGAATTAAAAGATGGTTTAAAACATGGACGTTATAAATCCTACTATTCCAACGGAGTTCTTAAAATTTCTGGTAAATACAGAAAAGACAAACAAGTTGGTACTTGGCGTGTTTACGATTTAAATGAAGATTTAATTTTTAAGAAACGGTTTTAAAACAAAATAAAAAAGGAACGCTTTTAGCGCTCCTTTTTTATTTTAAATACTAGTAACAATTAAAACTTAAAATTGTATTGTTCCGATTTCCAATAGATCTTTCTCAGCATCTAGTCTAAAAACTCTAACCTCTTTCGTTTCTTCTTTACTTCCGTATTTCTTGAATATTGTAATTTTTAAAGTGGTTGGTCCCGAAATTTTCTGAACGTCGTCAGCAAAATAATCTAATTCAATTTCGTATGTTCCTTTCAGTCCTTTTTTAATCATAAACTCTTCCGGTCCATAACCTTCAGTCATATCTTCTGACAAATGATCTCCAAAATCTGATATGGTCTTTTTATAGCTTATCGATACTTCTTCAGGTGTTTCTACCCATAAATCTAAATCAGTATCGTTATGATTCCAATCTGCAACAACACGCAGGTCTAATTTAATTGGCTGTATTCGTTTTTTCTGTACTTCAGTTAATTGTATCTGACCTTTATATTTTTGTATCAAATGACCAGCCTCGATAAATGCTAAGTGTTCTATTCCGTAAAAGCGTTCATCTAAATCCTTTTCAACTAATTGTCCATCTATTAATGTATATAATAAGTCAAAAGCCTTTTGGTACTGTCCAACGTTTTCAAAAGCTAAAGCTAAATCTCTTGTAGATTGTGGCTCTTCTGGCCTCAACTTTAAAATTTCTTTATAAACATGCAGTGCCAGTTGATCTTGTTTAAAATACTCTAACTTATAAGCCAGAGCTCGCATTACTTCGTGATTATCTAAATCTATTTCAACTAAATTAGACAACACTTTAATTGCTAATTTTGTTTCTTGTTTAGAATCAAAAAAATCTGCGACATCCATAAAAAAAGATGGTGTATTGCGGTATTTTCCTCTCAGCTTTAAATACGTTTTATAAGCATCTTCAATGCTTGTTTGCGCCATTAACAATTTGATATAATCATTCTCTGCTGACCAAGGTTTAAAATTAATGTCTTCCCTAATTTTATTATCTAATTCTTCTATTTCCTCTGGTCTATTTTTTAGACCAGCTTTGGTTCTTATTATTATAACTTCATTACTAGCCCTACTTCCAAATAAGGCGGATGTTGAAGCATCTTTAAGCACCGTAAGACTATCAATAGAATCCGTATCTATTTTTTTAAATTCAGTATCAGAAACTATTACTCCATCAATTACATACAACGGTGTATTGTTACCAATAGTACTTTGTCCTCTTATAATTATTTGAGGACTACCTCCTGGTTGCCCTGAATCGTCTTCTATATTAACTCCAACAACTCTACCGCTTAATGTTTGTACTGCGTCTGTAACAGATTCTGATTTAACAACTTGAACTGAACTTGTCACACTTTTCCTTGTTATAGAAGCGTAAGCAGTAACAACCACTTCATCTAAATTATTATCCGGTTCTAAAGTACTATTAACAGTAGTATTACTACCAACAACAAACACTTTACTTACATACCCCACATAGCTAATAGCAATACTATCTCCAAGGTCGGCATTAATGCTAAAATTCCCCTCAAAATCTGTTGTTGCACCTCTAGACGTTCCTGTTACAATTATTGAAGCACTTGGCAATGGTAGTCCGTTTTCGTCAGTTATAACTCCTGATATTATCCTACTACTGGAGTCTAATTCTGTTTCCGGTAACACACTTCTAACAGGCATAACTTCAGGTTCTGTAATACTTGGCAGGTTAACTGTAGCACTTTCTGGTGTCACCGTTGCTGCATTTAACGATTTTGGTTTTTTAATCTTAGTTACGATCGGATACTTAGTGCTATACCATTCCATTAAATCTTGATAATCCTTTATAAGATCTTCTTTTCTGTCTTGTATCTCTTCTTGTCTTTCAGCTTCAGCTTGACTATTATTAGCTATAAGTGCTTTATATTCTGTTTTTAGTTCCAATGGTGGCTCAATCTTATACCTGACATAATCTTCTATTCTATCTAAAATTATTAGCGACGTATATTCAGATATCAAATGATGCTTTTTTGCTAGTTTAATAATGTCATCTTTATTATTTTCTTTATTTATATTCAATGCTTGCAATTTCTTTTTTGCCCATAAGCGCTTTACTAATCCATTAAAACTAGATTTAATTAAGTTTACTTTTAAATGCTCTGTAACTTGACCATTATAACCAAAATTTAATTTTACTTCTGTATTAGAATCAAATTTTCCTGACACTGAAAAATCACTATTCACAGTTGTATTTGGTAGCGGATACACTTCTGAAACTGCTTTGTTTTTATCAGTACCTAAAAACTTAAATGATTCCGTTTTAAGGGCATGTAAAGCAGCATCAGGTTTGTTGAAATTTAGATTAATATATTTTCCGTTATTTTGATTTGCTATGTGCTCTAAAAACTGATGGTTGGCAGATTTAACAGTGTTTATGGTATACAAACGACCGTTAAACTTATTTTGCAACTCTCCTAAATTAAACATACCATCACTAAAAAATAAAACCTCCTCTTTTACCGCGTTTTTAATATCCAAATAAGATGTACCTCCATCATACACTACGGACTGAATTTCTTTTTTTAATAGGTCCCAATTTCCGTTAGTAATACTAAAATGTTTTGGTGTTTGAGTTACATTACTAAACACAACTAAATTGACGTTAACCGTCTTTAAATATTTAAAATAGTCTTCTAAAAGCTTAATTTCGGTTTCTAAATCTCTAAACTTCATAGAATAAGACGCATCCCAATACAATGTAATATTTCTAGGTTTTTCTTTAATCCTACTTTTCGGCTTAAATGATTTATAAACATTAAAATATGCGTTATAAGTGGATACACTCTCTGTGCTACCTATAGGAAACTCTAACAAAACAGCCGTATTTACAATAGCTTTAGTCTGCTTAGATGATGCTTTTAATACGCCATCTACTTCTTTGAATTTAAGTTTATACAGATTATCACCAATAACCCTCGGTTCTTGATTTACATTATAAACAACAACATCTAGATTAAAGTCTAAAGGATCTGAAAAATGTAACGGAATCTGATATAAGTGTTTACCATTACTTACATTCATTTCTTGCTCAAATGTGATACTTAATAATTTATAACCTTTTGCCGGTATTGGATATACTCTTGCTTTATAATTATTTCCTTTAGTAATTTCTAACAATCCAGGATCAATGGTTTGTCTGATAGTAGACTCATAAGCAACACGACCCAACTCTTTAGTAACAATTACAGCATCTCTAAGCTTACCATTTACATCCATTGCAAAATTAGTCACAGATTGACCCTGCCCCAAAGGAAAAGCCAACTGCCCCTCTAAAACACGATCTGTACCATTATAAAAGGTCATGTTATAAGTAGTTGTAGCAATATTACCTACAACTTCTGTTTTAACATCCAATTGCTTTAACGCTAAAAAAGTAGAATCTTGAAGTTTAATTCGTGGTACTTCTTGCGCAAATAGTTGTATTGAGATAAAAAAGAAAAAGAGTTTGATTAGTTTCATGGTGGTTGTTTTAAAATTAAAACAAACTTATAACCAAACTAAAGATTACAAAACCAATATTGAGGGAACGCTACTTTTCAATTAGGCAAACCTACGATTTAACAAGTGCCATAGTTTTTAACCTATTTATTTTACCTGAGGTTGTTTCCGCGAATGCGGGAATAGAATATACAGTTTTAGGCGTTTGTATTGCTGTTAGGTCTGAAAAAACAGCAGGATTTAACGTATTGTCTTCCGCTTCAATTACCAATACAATGACCTCTCCAAACGTTTCGTCTTTTTCTGAAGTTATAAAAAAACGAGGTCCAATTTTAGATTGAAGCTTCGCCTCTATCTGTTCCGGAAACAGTTTTACACCTCCAGAGTTTATAACATTGTCAATACGTCCTAACCACTCAAACGTTGTTTTAGAATGTAGTTTTACAACATCATTAGTTATAATTTGCGTTGTATTTAATTGTGGCGCATCAATAACCAAGCACTCCTTATCGTTTTGACTAATGGTTATATTTGGTAACGTTTTAAAGTAGTTTGTTGCTTTATCATTAATCTGTTTTACCGCAATATGAGTAATGGTTTCCGTCATCCCATAAGTTTCAAAAATATTAGTTTTTAAACCTTTAAACTGTTGTTTTAATTTGGGAGACACTTGAGCACCTCCTACAATTAACGTTTTTATATTGCTTAATTTTTGAATTGTCTTTTCTGCTTGCGCAGGAATCATAGCACAAAAATCATAATGCTTTTTTATTTCAAACTCTGGATTAGTTGTTGGTTGTACACAGTCTATTTCTAAACCTAAAATCATAGCACGTACCAACATCATCTTACCCGCTATATACGTTGCCGGAAGACACAATAACGCGGAATTACTAGGTTGCAACTTAAAAAAATCTCCAGTAGCAATAGCCGAATGCACCATGGCTTGTTTACTTAATGTAATTGTTTTAGGTTGTCCTGTAGACCCTGATGTTTTTACTAAAATAAAGTCATTATCATCTAACCAATCTGATAAAAAATCACCGATTTCTTTTTCAAACAAATCACCTTCTTTAATAAAACTATACGCTACTTCTTTCAAGTCTTGAAAAGAAAAACTATTCCCGTTTAACTTAAATCGGTTATGTACTTTATTAAATGTTGGTGTCATTACTTAATCTAAAAGGTTACTATTTTCCTTTAATGGTGCTTCAATGTTTCCAAATAATTTCTCTTTCCAATTGGTCCATTTATAGACTTTCGCAAAAATAAATAGCAATATAGGAAACACTACAAATACTGGTATAATTACATCTCCAAAACCTGCTCCTGGTTCTGACACGTCTTTTAAAACTGAATGTGTTTGCAATACAGTCCAGTCTGCAGTAACCAATAACGCACCAAATAAATTATTTGCAGCATGAAACCCTAAGGCTAACTCCATCCCGTCGTCCATTAACGTTAGTACTCCTAAAAATACACCTGTACCAATATAATACACCATTACACCATAACCTAGCTTACCAACTTCAGGATTAAACACGTGCATACCTCCAAAAATAACAGAGGTTATAAGTAATGGCACCCATTTTTTTCTTAAAGATGTCACTAAGTTTTTATTAAATTCAGACTCAAAAGCATTTTTCTTTTTTAAAATATCAAAGATTAAAGCACCAACTCCAATTACAGCGCCAATCGCACCAATACCTTCCCATACATCAAGATCATAAATCATGATTATATTAGAACATATCGGAATAGACAACAGCGTAAAAATAAATCCAAAAGGAAATTGATTACTAGTTGTAACCGTCCCGAAACCTTGCATTAAATACCCTCTAAAAATGTACTCTTCTAAACTTGTTTGAATTGGTATTAATAATACTGCAATAACAGCTAAAATTAAAAAACGTTCTAACTCAAAATTCCAAACATAACTCTCAGGCGTCGTTAAATAGTCAATCACTATCATTCCTGAAGATATTACACCCCAAAACAAAAAAGAAAACATAACACGTTTCCAATCTATTTTATTTCTAGCAGTCGTTACAGATAACAACGTTTGTTTATGCAAATATTTAACAGCAATAATTAACCCTATAAAACCAATAGCAAAGGATAGTAATAATAAAAACAAATTTAGATTAGGTTCTAAAATTGTCATCAATTGTTTTTCGTCCATATTATAAGCAGATCCACCATTTGCCACATATTTAAGCATAGCTGCAACTGTAAACGGAATTTGCCCTAATGATGCAAAAACAGCAATAATTAAAGACCCTACTAGGTAACGCCAAAATTCGTGTTTAAAATTAAAAGCTTGTTTTATAAAATCCATAGTCTATAATTTAAAATCCCAATTAGTATTGTTATTGTAATGTAATCGTCCTTGCTCTACTTCTAAAGGCGATGTAATATTATTAGTAAATAAACCGCCAGTACCAAGACCTTGTGGTAAATTACTTTGTTTTGTATACGTGTATTGCGCTATTGCATTTAGTCCAACATTACTTTCTAGCGCGCTAGTAATCCACCAACCTATCTTTTGTTTTTGGGCTAATGCAATCCATGTATCACTACCTTTAAAACCTCCAATAAAACTAGGTTTTAAAATAATGTATTGCGGATTAATAGCGTGTAATAAGGCTTCCTTTTTAGCATCATCAAACACACCAATTAATTCTTCATCTAAAGCGATATCTAAAGGGGTTTGCTCGCAGAGTTTTGCCATTTCTGAAAACTGACCTGCTTGTATTGGTTGTTCAATAGAGTGTAAATTAAATTCTGATAACTGTTTTAGTTTTTCTAAAGCTTCAGATGGTTTAAACGCACCATTGGCATCCACACGTAGTTCAATATCGCTTTCGCTGAAATTATGCCTGATACCCTTTAAAATATCCAACTCCGTTTGAAAATCTATGGCTCCAATTTTTAATTTTATACAACTAAATCCCGACGCTATTTTGTCTTCAATTTGTTGTTTCATAAAAGCCTGATCGCCCATCCAAATCAAACCATTAATATCAATCGAAGCACTGCCACTTGTAAATTCTGAAGGAAATAAAACAAAAGGGGCTTGACTCTCTAAACTTTTAAAAGCCATTTCAAGTCCTATTTGAATACTCGGGAATTCTGTATTCTTGGCATACAAATACACTAACCCTTTTTCTATTTCTTGACATGTGTTGTGCAATTGCATTTCGTAATCAGGTCTATCATCTGCACTTAAACCTCTTAAAATACCACATTCTCCAATACCACGTTTACCGTCATGTTCTATAATAATAAACCAAGTTTCCTTAGTTTTTAAAACACCTCGAGAGGTACCACTTGGTCTTTTAAATTCTAAAATGTGTTTCTTGTAGCTTGCTTTCATAAGAAAATCAAAAATACTTAAATAATTTTGTAATTTCACCTAAAAATATAGGATTACATGACGTTTAAAAATAAAGTAGTTTGGATTACTGGCGCCTCTAGCGGAATAGGAAAAGGGTTAGTTCTAGCCTTAGCTAAATTAGAGTGTCAATTAATAATTTCTTCAAGAAACAGTAGCACTTTAAATCAACTTAAGCAATTGTGTCCTAATCCAGATAATATTGCAGTCCTACCGTTTGATTTATTGGATTACAACCATATGAAACCAGTTGTAGCTCAAGCTATAAAACAGTATGGAAAAATAGACTTGTTAATTAATAACGGAGGTATTAGCCAACGCGCCTTGATTATTGATACGGATATAAGTGTAGATAAAAAACTAATGGAAGTGGATTATTTAGGGACTGTTGCTTTAAGCAAAGCGTTACTGCCTCATTTTATTAAAAATCAAACTGGACATTACGCTGTAGTAACTAGCTTGATGGGTAAATTCAGTTCGCCTTACCGTTCTGGATATTGCGGTGCAAAACATGCTTTACACGGTTTTTTTGATGCGCTACGCATGGAACACCAAAAAGACAATGTAAACGTAACACTAATCTGTCCCGGATTTGTAAATACTAATATTGCAAAAAATGCATTGATTGGCGATGGTAGTTTACAAAACAGCCAAGATGACGCTACAGAAAACGGATTACCTATTCCTGAGTTTTGTGACCGCATGATACAAGCTATTCAAAAAGAAAAATTTGAAGCTTATATTGGAAAAAAGGAGATTTTAGGCGTGTATTTAAAACGCTTTTTTCCAAAGCTATTACATCGTTTTGTAATGAAAAGTCAAGTTAGATAATAATTACAACTCTAAACTTTCTCCTATTTCTAAAAGCATTAAGTCTTTGTCTTTTTCAAAAAACTTACGCTTAGCTGCTTCATGATCAATTTCTATATAACCAAACGTATCAAAATGATATCCTAAAATTTTATCGCACTCTACAAAACTACTAGCAATAATAGCATCATTAATACCCATTGTAAAATTGTCTCCAATAGGTAAAATAGCTAAATCCAATTTGGTTTGCATTGGGATCAACTTCATATCAAATGTTAGTGCTGTATCTCCTGCTATATAAATATTTTTATGTTCGCCTTCAAGAACAAAACCTCCAGGTTGACCACCATAACTACCATCAGGAAAAGAAGAGGTGTGTATTGCATTGACATATTTTAAACTTCCAAAGTCAAAATCCCAGGTCCCACCATGATTCATTGGATGACCTTCAAAACCTAAATTCTGAAAGTGTGTTACAATTTCAAAATTAGAAACAATGACTGCATCCGTACGTTTTGCGATTGCTTCCACATCCAAAATATGATCTTGATGTGCATGCGTCAACAATATGTAATCTGCTTTAATGGTATTAATATCAATATGAGCAGCTTTAGGGTTTCCTGAAATAAATGGATCTACTAAAATATGTGTATCCTCTATTTGAAGACCTAAGCAGGCGTGACCGTAAAAAGTAATTTTCATGGTAATGTATTTATTACAGTAAATGTCCGATACCTAATAGTAAACTTAACAATACTGTGGTTAATGCTAACTTTTTTAATTCTGGATCAAAATCTTTAGGATTAGTAACCAATCTGACCTTTTTTAAATGTAATCCTAAAGGAATATACGCTACAAAGTAAATCAGATTTAAAGGTGATTTATAGTAAATAACACCAAATAAAACTGATAATACAATAGCTGTTATAATTAAAAAATAATGATATTTTTTAGCCTTTTCTGCACCTAATTTTACAGCCAATGTTATTTTGTTTGCTGTTACGTCAGATACAATATCTCTCATATTATTTAGGTTAAGTACCGCTGTACTTAATAATCCTATTGCAACTGCAGGTAAAACAACAATAAAATCTATCTGTTTAGCAAATAAAACATAACATCCTAAAACACTTACTAAACCAAAAAAAACAAAGACAAAAATATCGCCCTTACCTTTATAGCCATACGCATTGTTTCCTACGGTATATTTTATAGCAGCATAAATAGAGATTCCTGCTAGCACAAAAAATAATAGTGCTAACCACAAATATTCAGCTTTAAAAGACACATAAAGTAAAATTAGAGTAAGCACTACGCTAATAATTACGTTTAATCTAATAGCTTTATACATGTCCTGATGTGTAATAGCGCCAGATTGTAAAGCACGAACAGGTCCAATGCGTTGGTCGTTATCCGTCCCTTTTACACCGTCTCCATAATCGTTAGCTAAATTTGATAGTATTTGATAACTGAGCGTTGTTAGAATAGCAAACACTAGAATTACACTATCAAAAGCGCCATTATATTTTGCTAAACAGGCGGCGACAATAATTCCAGAAATAGATAGTGGCAATGTGCGTAAGCGCATTGCCGACAACCATTTGGTAAGGTTCTTCATATATTATGGAATCCATTGTTTTGGAAAATTAGGCTTACGCTTTTCTAAAAACGCATCCCTACCCTCTTTAGCTTCGTCTGTCATATAAGCCAATCGTGTCGCTTCTCCAGCAAATACTTGCTGCCCAACCATACCATCGTCTGTTAAATTCATGGCAAATTTTAACATCTTAATAGACGTTGGCGATTTCTCTAAAATTTCTTGTGCCCATTGGTATGCAGTAGCTTCTAACTCGTCATGAGGTATCACAGCATTTACCATTCCCATGTCATAAGCTTCTTGCGCGGAGTAGTTTCTTCCTAAGAAAAATATTTCTCTAGCCCTTTTTTGACCTACCATTTTTGCTAAATAAGCAGATCCATAACCACCATCAAAACTAGTAACATCAGCATCCGTTTGTTTAAAAATAGCATGTTCTTTACTTGCTAAAGTTAAATCGCAAACAACATGTAAACTATGTCCTCCACCAACTGCCCAACCAGGAACAACTGCTATAACTGCTTTAGGCATAAATCTAATTAAACGTTGTACCTCAAGTATATTTAATCTATGGTAACCATCTTCTCCTACGTAACCTTGATGTCCTCTTGCCTTTTGATCTCCACCAGAGCAAAAACTATACACGCCATCCTTAGTAGATGGTCCTTCTGCGGATAATAACACAACACCTATTGAGGTATCTTCTCCTGCGTCATAAAAAGCATCATACAATTCCTTTGTAGTTTTTGGTCTAAAGGCGTTTCTAACATTTGGTCTATTAAAAGCAATACGTGCAACACCATTACATTTACTGTAGGTAATGTCTTCGTAATCTTTGGCTTTCTTCCAATTTATATTATCCATAAAATATCTTTAATTTTTCAAGTCATAAAAATACGGAATAAATCTTTTTTAAGAAGCGATATTCAAGGTTAACTACCGAATACTTTTTGGCTAAAAAAACAAGATGAGAGAGCGTCAATACTTGTAAATACTTGATTTACAGGTGTTAAATGTAAGAAAAATCAACTCAATTTTTGGTTTTAAACGTTGAAATCAGTCTTTAATCTATTTGTTATCACAACTTTAGCAATTAGCATAATACAATTAAAAACAACTTTTATATTTGTAGCATATTAAAATCCCTCTATTAATGAATGTAACCAAGTCTAACCTATATAATTCAATTTCAAAAGAACACAATCTCTCCCTAGGTGATTTATTTCTTTTTGAAAATGTAGCTGTAATTCAAGTTCATGAAGGCATGCACGTAGATATAGACGCTTTACAAGATTGCTTAGAAATCTTATATGATTTTTATGAAAAAAGAAAAAAACCGTTTAGTTTAATCTCTAATAGAATAAATAAGTACTCTATTGAAGTTTTAGACTATCCAAAATATAGTAGTTTATTTGATAATATATGTATGTATGGTATTATCGGATATTCAAGCTTTAGTGAAATGAATATTTCAATTGAAAAACGATTTAGTAAAATGAAAACATTAACATTTAATACCCTTAATGAAGCTTTTACTTATTCCAATACAGTTGCACAAAATAAAGTAAGTATTAATTGATAGCGTAAATTAGTCCCCCCAAGTTACTATTATATAGAAACTTATAAGTTACTTTTTAAGAGCCCTAAACTCTTTTTAAGTAACTTTTTTTTTGGAGTTAAACCTAAAAAACATAATTTATATCGAAAACTATTTAGTTAACAACCACATAACTACATTAAAAAAAATTCATGCTCTAAATTTGCTATAAGCTATTAAACTTATGAAAATTGTAGATTCCACACTTGCTGACCAAATTAAAGATGTATACATCTCTGATTATGGTAATTTCTATTTTTTAGACGATGTTATAATTTCAGAACTTGACGAAGGTATTACCTACACTTGGGAAGAAGCAAAAAAAGTTATTGAAGCAGCACAAGCATTTTACGGTCCAACAATAAACGTAAGTTATGTGTCTAACCGTATAAATAAATACTCTGTAAAACCATCTGATTGGTTAAAATTTTATCGTGGTAACAATAGACTAAATGCCTACGCTGTAGTTACCAAAAGTGAAAACAGTTGGTTTAATGCTTTAATGGAAAAATTATTTTCTAATGTAGAGATTGAACGCTTTGATGACTTATACGAAGCTATTGACTGGGCAAAACGCCTTAGTAGTGCTAATCTTGCTTCTTAAGATAAATTCCATCAGGTTTTAACTCCACTAATTTTTGTCTGTATAACGTCCCTATTGCCTTTTTAAATGTTTTTTTACTCATTTGTAAAAGGTCTTTAATTTTTTCAGGACTAGATTTATCTGTTACAGCTAAAAACCCATTACTATCCGTAAGTTCTTGCATGATCTTATCAGCATTAGGTTCTATATTTCTATAGCCTATTTCTCCTAATCCAATATCTAACTTATTTCCTGGTCTTACTTTTTTAACAATACCTTTTAGTTTGTCTCCAACACTTAAGTCTTGAAAAATACTATCCTTGTATATTAATCCTGTATGTATATTATTAACAATAACATTCATCCCTAAATCACTTGGATGAGATACAATAATATCCACTTGATCAAACTGCGCTACTGTTAATTCTTTATTATCTAAAAACTGATTAGTCTTACTAGATGCAACTAAACGCTCTGTAACATCGTCTAAATAACAACGTACTAAGTACCAACCACCCTTTTTCATAGGAAATGCTTGCTCTTTAAATGGGCAAAACAATTCTTTTACCAATCCAAAATCTAAAAAGGCACCAAAATTAGATACTTCATTACATCGTAATACAGCAAACTCCCCGTTAATTATAAACGGTTCTGTAGTTGTTGCGATAATACGTTCGTCATTATCTAAATAAACAAAAACTTCTATTTTATCCCCAATTTCAAAATGTTCTGGAACATATCTGTTAGGTAATAAAACTTCATTATTATCTGCATCACCTAAAAATAATCCAGGTTCTGTATCTCTTAAAATTTCAAGCGTATTGAATTCTCCTATTTGTATCATTTTGCAAATGTAAGCATATAAAAAAAGCGTTACAGAACTGTAACGCTTTTTTTATATATTTTTTTCTATTTTTTTTCTATTTGTTGTAAATCGCTTCTTTTTTGAAGTGTTTTGCCAATAAATAATAAACAACTGCTCTGTATTTATTTTTATTTGATCTTCCATAAGTTTCAATTACAGAATCTATAGCTTTATCTAAATCTGCACTATCTGCTAAACCTAACTTTTTAATTAAAAAATTATTTTTTACAGTAGCTAATTCTGATTCGTCAGAACCTGACACTGTCGCTGCATCTTTATTATATATAGATGGTCCACAACCAATAGTAACTTTAGTTAAAAAATCCATATCTGGATTAACTCCACATTTATCCTTTAAATCTGCAGCGTACTTTACGATTAAGTCATCACGTTTACTCATAATTTTTTTATAATTTAAATTAATAATTTTTAGCTTACTAAAGATACAATTTTTCTCGGTCTCTTTTTTAAGCCAAAATAAATATAATTACAATTACGATTAACGGTCAATTTCTCCGATTAAACTATTTAACAAATTGAAAATAATCTAATAGTATACTATCATTGTCTCTTGCTGGCGTCATAACCTCCAATAACTTAGGTTGCTCGGTTTTATCGTAAAAATGCTCTAGAGCATTTTCTAATTGGTCTGGGTCGGTTACTTGGGTGTATTCTAAACCATACATTTGACACAAGAGCTTTGCAGACAGATTATGTTTGGTTTCGAAAAAATAATCAAAGTTATCTGTGTTTTTATGTCCTGGTAGGATTCTAAAAATACCTCCTCCTTCGTTATTAATAACTATAATCCTAAAGTTTTTAGGTATGTAGTTATTCCACAACGCATTACTATCGTAAAAAAAGCTTAAATCTCCAGTAATAAAGACGGTTGGATTATCTCTTGTTATTGATGCTCCAATTGCGGTACTAGTACTTCCATCAATTCCGCTAGTACCTCGATTACAAAAAACGTCCAACGTTGGATTAATATCAAAAAGCTGTGTATATCTAATAGCAGAACTATTACCAACTTGTAATTGCGTATGATTTGGTAAACTTTTTAGTAACACATCAAATGCTTTAAAGTCAGAAAATGGTATCAACCCCATGTATTGCAAATGCTTTTCTCTTCTAATATCCATTTGGTTTTTCCAAAATGGATTATAATCACTTTTTAAAGCTTTAGTTAATGGTATAAAAGATTGGAAAAACGAATTTATTGATTGCTTAAACACCTTATTTAGCACAAAAAAGGTGTCATTTGCCCCATTTTCTGCTACATGCCAATGTTGTTTTGGCTTATGGGTTCTTAAAAATTTCTTTATTTTTTTTGATACTATTAAACCTCCAAAGGTTAATAGTATTTCTGGTTGTAAGCCTTGTAACTCTTGTTCAGAAAGCGCACCAATTAATTTATCAATACTTGGACAAATATTATCGTGATGTAAGTTAGACGTACTTTCGGTTAATATCAATACACTTTCATCTTCTGCTAAAACATCAATAAAGTGCTGCTCTACGCTGTTTGGATCTAAAACACCTACTAATACTAACTTCTTTTTGGAGTTATTCCAAATTTCAGCGAAAGCGTTATAATCTTCACTACCTATATTAGGTTTTGGTACGGGCACTATTTCTGGAGTTACCGTTAGCGCATCCACCATTTGATATAAAGGCTCATCAAACGGAATATTAACATGTACAGGGCCTTGTGTTGTTATTGCTATATTAAAGGCTTTATTAATTTCGGTTTCGTTGTATTGTTGGATCCCTTGTTGTAGCCCTAAAAAGCGTTCGATTTTATTCTCAATACTCTTCATTATTGGCAAGTCTTCCGCGAAAGCGTTTTGATTTTCAGGATTTAAATCTTGCTTTAAATTAGCCGAATATTGTATGTGATTTTTAAAAACGTTTTCTTGATTTATAGTCTGTCCATCTCCTATTCCGACCAAGTACTTAGGTCTATCTGCACTTAAAACCACTAACGGAACATGGCTATAATACGCTTCTGACACTGCTGGATAATAATTTAACAACGCACTACCAGAAGTACAAACAACTGCTACGGGATGCTTTATTTGTTGTGCGATACCTAATGCGAAAAAAGCTGCGCAACGCTCGTCCACAATACTATAACATTTAAAAAAAGGATCGTGAGTAAATCCAATGGTTAATGGCGCATTTCTGCTTCCTGGAGACAGTACAATGTGTTGGATATTCTTGGCTTTACAAAGCTGAATTACCGTTTGCGCTAAAGGTATTTTTGGGTGTTTCATGTGTTATACAAAAATACGAAACCCAAATCCTAAATAAAACCATTATAAGAGGTTTTTAACAGTCTTAGATTTTGCAACGGTTTCTTCCCATTCGTTTTCAGGTATAGAATCTTTTGTAATTCCGCCACCAACATAGATTAATGCTTGGTTGTCCTTAATTTGCAGACATCTTAAGTTAACAAACAAATGCGATATTGTTTTTACGGATCCGTAAGCGTTATTCTCTACGTTTCTGCGATTGGTATTTCTTGTTTTGGCTTGTTTAATATTTATTTCGCCTAAAAAACCGGTATAATACTCACGATTATAGCCTTCGTTTTTTAATATAAACTGTTTAGCGTTTTCTTTAGGTAAACCGCAAACTGCAGGTGTTGGATGTAATTTAGCAATAACAGACTGCAATCCATTTTCAGGCTTTAATAGTCCAGAAATCTTAGTTTTCAAATGCAATAAAATTCCTGCTTTGATAGTCTCTGTAGTGCCCAAATTAATACTACTTACTGACGACTCTAAACTACCTACTATAAAATCCGTAACTAATTGCTGTTCTTCTTGTTCCTTGGACTGCCACTGGACATCAACTGTATTTTTATATTGTTGCGTACCTGCAAGAGACATGGTTAAAAAGCGGTTGCCTTCTACTTTTAACAACGTTTCAGGCGTTGCTCCTAGCCACAGCCCTACTTTTGGATGATACCAACAATACACCATTGCTGTTTTATAAGTCGCTAACAGTTTTTTAAATAGTAAAAGCGTATTGTCTTCAGGAAAAGTTTCGGTTTCAACTCGAGATATCACTACTTTTTTAAAACTACCATCTTCAATTTCGGAAATAGCTTTCTCTACTATTTGGATATGTTTCGCTTTCGCTGAAACATTTATAGTGCTACTTAATTGGCTTTTAACCTGATCCGGTTTACTATCAAACAAACAATCTATTACTTTGCTTTTATCTAAAGGAAATAATACCGTATTATCTTCATTTTTAAAAGGTGAAAACACAAAACCGCTATCCTCAAAATTTGTCGTAAAATGAAGCTGATTGCTATCCTGAAGCATTGCTTTTACTGCTAATTGATTGGGCTTTTTATACGCTACAAAAGGAAGCTGATTTGTAAACTGCTGAGCAAGCTGTTCAAAAAAATCTGAAGACGTCATAACTTACTTCTTTTTAGGTAAAGAAATGGTTGACAATTTGCATAACGAAATAAGGTTATCATCATCATCCGTTACTCTAATATCTAGTAATTGTGTCGTACGTCCTTTATGTAAAAAAGTAGCCTTAGCGTAAACATAGCCTGAGCTAATACTTTTTAAATGGTTGGCAGTTATCTCCAAACCTCTAATCATTAAATTTTCTGAATCTAAAAAAATATGCGAAGCAAAACTACCAACGCTTTCTGCTAAAGCTGCTGTTGCGCCACCATGCAACACACCGTCTGGTTGATGTACACGTGGTGTAACTGGCATTCTGGACACTAAAAAATCCTCGCCATAATCCACAACTTCTATCTCTAAGGTTTCCATTAAAGTGTTTTTGCTTGCTTTATTTGCTATTGCTAACACTTGTGCTTTAGAATACTTCATGTAAGGGTTTGTTTTATTTTGCAAAAATACAAAACAATAGGCATTTATTTAGTTTTACTGTAGGTCGATATGCAATCCAAAAAAGCTAGCATTACTTGCTGCAGTGTATTTGGCATGTGTATAACTAAAACGTAATTTGTTTATTTTAATAGCAAATCCAGCAGACAAGCCTGAAAAATTACGTTGATCAACAATACGCAACTCTTCTGCACGTCTAAAGTTATAACCTAATCTTATATTAAAACCTTTGTCTGGAAAAAGCTCCGCTCCTAAAATAGTATGACGCATTACATTGCCTAAAAATCCAACCTTTTCTTGTGTTTGATTACCTTCTAAATCTGTGGTTGCACGTGCCGGATTAGAGGTTCCTATAGGCCACTGTTGCAAGTTTTCAAAAGTGACATGCCAACGCAATGGTACATGCTCTAGCGTTTGAGACAAACCTAAAGTGATGTCTAATGGCAAACTTTCTTGTTGTCCTGCGTAGGTTGTAATCTGTGTTCCTAGGTTTCTGACTACTAATGCAGCTTGAAACTCTAAATCGTCATCGACATACATTAAACCCAAATCTGTTGCTACTCCAAACGAGCTGTACTGCTCTAAAGTAGACGTAATAAATTTAAGATTGGCACCAAAATAAAAATCAGAATAGCCTAATTGCAATGCATACCCTAAAGATAAGGCTGCTTCTGTACCAGTAAATGTTCCTGTTGAAATTCCGTCTTCATCATAGCCATCAAAATCGCCATAATTAATATAGGTCATCCCAGCATGTAAAGTCTGAGTACGTCTGTCCCAAGTATAAGCATAAGCAGCAGTACCATAAGTAATACCACCCAAATAGTTACTAAAATTTAATGCGAATTGGTTATCCATTTCTGGATTAATAGCCGATGGATTATATAATCCCTGCGTGACATCGTAATCTATATTGGTTAAAACTTTACCTCCCAAAGCGGCTTGACGCGGGGATGATACTAAGTTTAAAAATTGATAAGTCGATTGCCCTCCCAATTGCGCATAACTAAACGTGCAACCAAACAATAGCAATAAAAGGACTATTTTATTTTTAAACATAGTTTCGCAAAGTAAATAAATCTACCCTAAAACGCAGATATAGTAAATTTATTTTTTACTTAAGTTTAAGCTTTTGTCCTATTTTTAAATTATTAAACTTAACGTTGTTTAGTAACGTTAGATTTTTAACTGTTGTTTTGTGTTTTAAAGCCAAATTGTAAAGGTTATCCCCTTCTACAATTATATGGTAATCGACACCCTCTACTTCTTCTTTAGCTTCTTCTTCCGACTCTTCTTTGTCTTCATCAGTATCATCAACTGTATCTTCAGTCGCTACTTCAGTTTCTTCTTCTAAAACGTCTTCCACAGTTTCTTCTATAGCTTCTTCAACTACAGCTTCTTCAACTACTACCGTTTCTTCAGATTCTACAATCTGTTTTACCACGTCCTTAGCTACTACTGCATCTTCAATAGCTGTATCTTCAATAACTGTATCTTCAATAACTGTTTCGCTAACAACGGTTTCAACTATTTCCTTTTGCTCTGCTACTGCAGGTATCTTTACAGGCGCTGTTACTTTAGATTGTTGCGCTTTTTTAGCTAATTTTAATCGTTGCTTAGCATCTTCCAATTGTCTCTCTGCTCTTCTAACTTCTTCCGAAGCTTCCAAAACTGTTATTTGATTTGTAATTACAGTTTCTTGAACCTCAACCTTTGGAGCTGCGACAACTTCTTCTTCGATTGTTGTTACTGGAACAGTTGTATTTGATGGTTCTGAAACCGTAGGAATAATCATTGGTTTAGAATAGATACTTCCTTTAACTTTTGTTTTTTTGTCTTTAGGATTTACTGTTTTTGTTATCTTAGTATCACTTTCCATTGTTTGTGATGTCTGTGATGGTGGCGGTGCTAATGTAGATGGTGATTGTCCTGGTCTTAATTTAGCAATAATACGATCGTCTCCAGAATAACTAATTACCGGGCTACTTGATGTTACTAAAACTTTATTGATAATTTTTAACTTTTGACCTAAACTAAGCGCGTTAGATTTTAGATTATTATCTTTTTTTAACTGCGTAAGACCTAACTTATATTTTTCTGCAATTACAGATAACGTTTCTCCTTTTTTAACAACGTGCGTAGATATGTTATTATAAACTACACCACTTGGTGTTGTTTGTAATTGTTCAGGATCCGTTTTTGCATGTTCTCTAAACACATATTCTCCTGTTAAAGTAGACATAAATGCCTCCTTTTCTTCTATTACTATTGGTAAAAATTCTTCTTCTACTTCTTGTGCTATACCTAGGTTAGCAAATAAAAACACTAAAATAAATAGTATGTTTTTCATTTTTATAAATGGATTATTTTCTGCAAATATAAGCTATTGCTTATTATCCGCTATAATTAAGGAATTTAACATAAAAAAAACACCATTATACTTTAGTTAAAAAGGATAATGGTGTTTTAAAAAATATTATTACAGACGGTTTAGCGTCTTATTTTAATCTTAACTGCTGTCCAATTGACAACGTGTTACTTTCTAAATTATTTAAAGCTTTAATATCTGTAACAGAAACACCAGATTGTCTTGAAATACCATATAAAGTATCTCCTTTTTTAACAATCCAAGCACTTTCTGAAGGCTCTTGAGTTGCAGATGCATAAGAGATATTGAGTACCTGTCCAATGCTTAAGGCATTGCTTTCTAGATTATTTATAGACTTTAATTGAGACATACTTACACCATACTGTTTAGATATAGAATATAATGTTTCTCCCCTATTAACTGTATGAGTATTACCGCTAGTTGTGTTACCACTACTAACTGTTTTACTTGCTGTATTATTTTTGTTGGATGACATTTTTGCCAAATCCTTTTTATTCATTGCTTTAAACTGACCCGTTTTTGTATTTAACAAAGCAGGTTTCCCGTCTAAAACGACTTCAATATAATTATCGTCTTGTGCAAATGCAGTTAACGAACTAAATAATACGGCTAAAACAATTAATCTTTTCATGTTACTAAAGTGTGCTTTAAAGTTTTTTTGCGTTTTTAACTTTTTGGTCGGTAATAGCAATATCAACAACCTCCAACATGTCTGACACATAATGAAACGTTAGCCCATTTAAATATTCTGGCTTAATTTCTTCTATATCTCTTCTGTTGTCTTCGCAAAGTAATATTTCTTTAATTTTTGCACGTTTAGCAGCCAATATTTTTTCTTTTATTCCACCAACGGGTAAAACTTTCCCACGAAGTGTAATTTCGCCGGTCATTGCTAAGCTCTTTTTGACTTTTCTTTGTGTAAATAATGACACTAATGATGTTAACATTGTTACACCTGCACTTGGTCCGTCTTTTGGAGTTGCACCTTCTGGCACGTGGATATGTACATTATATTTCTCAAAAACATCAGGATCTATACCTAATTCTTCAGCATGTGCTTTAATATATTCCATTGCAATGGTAGAAGACTCCTTCATCACCTTACCTAAGTTTCCTGTAATATTAAGCGATCCTTTTCCCTTAGATAAAATAGATTCGATAAATAAAATATCACCACCTACTCTAGTCCAAGCTAATCCTGTAACAACCCCTGCTACATTATTGTTTTCGTATTTATCACGTTCTAATTTTGGACCACCTAAAATTTCAATAATATCATCATTAGATATTTTGATGTTATAGTCTTGCTCCATTGCTATGTTTTTTGCTGCATAACGCACCATCTTAGCAATTTGCTTTTCTAAACCACGGACACCAGACTCACGCGTATAACCTTCAACTATTTTCTCTAATTGTGGTTTTGCAATCTTAATATGCTTGTCCGTTAAACCATGCTCTTTAAGTTGCTTTGGTAATAAGTGACGTTTCGCTATTTCTACTTTTTCTTCAATAGTATACCCTGTTACATTAATAATCTCCATACGATCTCTTAATGCAGGCTGTATTGTATTTAAACTATTAGTAGTTGCAATAAACATAACCTTAGATAAATCATACCCCATTTCTAGGAAGTTATCATGAAACTCAGAGTTTTGCTCTGGATCCAACACTTCTAACAATGCAGAAGATGGATCTCCTTGATTAGAGTTAGATAATTTATCAATTTCGTCTAATACAAATACAGGATTAGATGTTCCTGCTTTTTTAAGACTCTGTAAAATACGTCCTGGCATTGCACCAATGTATGTTTTACGGTGTCCGCGTATTTCTGCTTCGTCACGTAAACCACCCAAACTCATACGCACATACTCACGTCCTAAAGCTTCTGCTACAGATTTACCTAAAGATGTTTTACCAACTCCTGGAGGTCCGTATAAACAGATTATAGGAGACTTCATGTCATTACGAAGTTTTAAAACAGCTAAATGTTCTATAATTCGTTTTTTAACGTCATCTAAACCATAATGGTCACGATCTAGTATTTTTTCGGCACGTTTTAAATCAAACTTATCTTTACTAAACTTACCCCATGGTAAATCTAGAAATAAATCTAAATAATTACGTTGTATGGAATACTCAGCAACCTGAGGATTCATACGTTGTATTTTTGCTAATTCTTTTTCAAAATGCTCTTTAACTTTTTTGTCCCATTTTTTAGTTTTAGCACGTTTTTTCATCGCTTCAATTTCTTCAGCATTACCACCACCAAGTTCTTCCTGAATGGTTTTTAATTGCTGATTTAAGAAATACTCACGTTGTTGTTGATTTAAATCGCTTTGTACTTTAGATTGGATATCGTTTTTAAGTTCTAATTTCTGGAACTCGACATTCATAAAACGTAACGTTTCTAAAGCTCTTTCTTTTAAATCGTTAATTTCTAAAAGTGCTTGTTTTTCGTCTACAGACAAATTCATGTTTGACGACACAAAATTGATTAAAAACGCATCACTTTTAATATTTTTAATAGCAAAAGTAGCTTCTGTTGGGATATTTGGACTGTCCTTAATAATTTGTACAGCCAACTCTTTAATAGAATCTATTATAGCAGCAAACTCTTTATTTTTCTTAGCAGGAGTTGCTTGAGGTACTTCTTTTACTGTTGCTTTAATGTATGGCTCCTCAGTGATTACTGTATCAATTTCAAAACGTTTTTTACCTTGAATAATAACTGTAGTGTTACCATCAGGCATTTTTAAAACTTTTAAAATTCTAGCTACTGTCCCTACTTGGTGTAACTCTTCAGCTTTTGGATCTTCAACCTCTTCATCAATTTGAGAGACTACTCCAATAACTTTTTCGCCTTTATTAGCGTCGTTAATTAATTTAATAGACTTATCACGTCCTGCAGTTATAGGAATTACAACACCTGGAAACAATACCGTATTACGTAACGATAAAATTGGCAAAGATTCTGGTAATTCTTCTTTAGCTATTTTTTCTTCATCTTCTGGTGTCATTAAAGGTATTAACTCTGAATTTTCGTCAAAATCCTGCAATGACAAACTGTCAAGTGATATAAAGTTAGATTTTTTCATAGATATATATAAGCCAAAATGTCACATTAGTAGTTTCATTTGAGCTATTAATTTTTTAAAATTATTCTTATTAATAATCCATCTTATTGATTTACTTGTTATTAACAAAATAAAACAGTTTATTTTCATTAGTAAAATTTCAATTAATGTGCCACTTTTTAAGTTTTTACTTTCAAACCGAATAGATTCCGTGTGGAAGTTAATAGAATTGGATTCAATAAAATTTAAAATATTTTTTCTAAAAGTGTAACAAAGTGTTTTAACTTTCCTCTTTATATAAAACAAACCATTTTTTGACACTAACCAAACACAATATCGAAGAGCTTATAATGCTTTGCTTATCTGGTAACCAATTAGCACAATTGGAGATTTACAACAGATATTACAAAGCAATGTACAATACCTCGTTTAGAATTGTGAACAATAGTTTTGAAGCTGAAGACATTATGCAAGAGTCCTTTTTGACCGCATTTACTAAGCTTAAGACACTAAAAGAAATAAGCACATTTAGTGCTTGGCTTAAACGTATTGTTGTTAATAATAGCATCCATGCGTTTAATAAGAATAAAAAAAATGAAGACGTAGCACTGGACGATGTATTATATAAAATTGAAGACCAACAAGGATTAGATACAACAACCGAAATTACGTCTTCTAAAGCAAAACAAATATTAGAAACTTTGAATGTCTTAAAATCTAATTACAGAATTGCGTTAACCCTTAATTTAATTGAAGGTTATGATTACGAAGAAATTAGCCAAATCATGGATATTAGTTATGCCAATTGCAGAACCACCGTGTCTAGAGCTAAAGACAGTTTAAGAAAAAAATTAGAACAATTAAACTAATTGTTATGAGCGATAAAATAGAAGACTTATTTAAAAACCTAGACAATCAATTTGATGTTGAAGTTCCAAATTTTGGACACCAACAACGGTTTTTAGACAAATTAAATAACCAACAAATTGAAGTAAAAGTAGCCAATACTAAAGCTAGTTATTGGAAACCATTATTAGCGGTAGCAGCCTCTATAGTTTTAATATTAACCATTACGTTTAATTTAAAACCTGATACTAGTGATAAAGATTTGGCTAGTGTGTCTCCAGAAATGGCAGAAACACAAACTTTTTTTGCAAATACAATCACCTTTGAATTAAACAAATTAAATACAGAGAAAAGTCCTGAAACAGAAAAACTAGTAAACGATGCTTTACTAAGATTAGGACAGCTAGAAAAAGAATACAAAACACTAAAATTAAATTTAACAGAAAGCGGAGAAGATCAACGTGTTATTTACGCAATGATTACCAACTTTCAGAACAGAATAGACTTGCTACAAAGCACGCTTTTACAAATCGAAGCGATAAAAACATTAAAACAAAACAATTATGAAACTACTTTATAAACTAACCTTATGCCTATTGCTGCCGCTTTTCGCGTTTTCAAATAATGGCAATTGGGATGGCAAACACACTAAGAAAAAGACCATTAACAAGACCTATACTGTAAGTAAAGATGCAACACTAAAAGTAGCCAACAAGTATGGAAACTTAGATATTGTTACCTGGACAGGAAACACAATAGAGATTGAAGTAACAATTACTACCAATGGTAATGATCCAGAGGAAGTAGATAAAAGGTTAAATGAAATTGATGTCGAGTTTAACGCATCCTCTAACCAGGTCTCTGCCGAAACTGTTATTGGTAAAAAGAAGAAAAACTCTTGGTGGAGTTGGTCTAGCAATAATGACGTAAACATGAAAATAAATTATGTCATTAAAATGCCTATAACAAATAACGTAAGCTTAAATAACGACTATGGTAATATTACATTAGATACGCTTGAAGGACATGCTGACATAAAGTGCGACTATGGTAAGATTACAACTAAAGAGTTATTAGCAGATAACAACACCATCCAATTTGATTATACAAACAATAGTTATTTTGAGTATATAAAAAGTGGTAAAATAAATGCCGACTATAGTGGATTTACCGTAGCAAAAAGTAAAGATTTGACTATAGTTGCCGATTACACAAAATCACTTATAGAAATTGTAGAAAACATAGATTATAACTGTGACTACGGAAGCTTACGTGTTAATAAACTTAATAGCATTTCTGGTAACGGAAACTACCTTACAGTTGTCTTAGGTGATGTGTATAAAAATGTTAATATAAATGCAGATTATGGTTCTATTAAAATAGGAAAAATGGCCAAAAATGCTAAAAACATAAGCATCCAATCTGATTACGTAGGTATAAAAATAGGTATTGATGCAGAATACGCCTTTAACTTTGATATTAACTTAGAATATGGTGGACTTAACGGAGATGACCATTTTGAAGTACAAACAAAAAGTATAAAAAACACAGACAAGTACTACTCTGGTTACCATTTAAAAAATGGTACAGGAAATTTAGTTAAAATAAACTCAGAATATGGAAGTGTCACTTTTGATAAAAAATAATCAATTAATAATATAAATCAATCACTATGAATTTTTCAGCACACAAACACTTACCAATTACAAATGCGGTAAGTAAAACATTAAAACAAACATTACTTTTAGCATTAACTCTAGTTACTTTCTCGTCTTGTAATGCACAATGGGGTAACGGTAAAAAGATTAAAGGAAACGGAAATGTTACCACCATTACTAGATCAACATCAGATTATGATGCCATTAGATTAGCTGGTTGGATGGACTTTGAATTAGTAAAAGGTACAGAAGGTACAATTACTATTGAAGGTGAAGAAAACTTATTAGACTACATTATTACAGAAGTTGAATCTAACGCATTAGTAATTAAAATAGAAAATAACACAAATTTAAAACCAAGCGGAAGCAATAAAATCAAAATTACGGTTCCATTTGAAGACATAGATAAATTAACTTTATCCGGTTCTGGAGATGTTACTTCTAATGCAACATTTTACTCTAAAAATTTTGAAACTAAAGTATCTGGATCTGGAGATGTTACTTTAGATTTAGAAGCTACAAATGTTAAAGCTTCGGTTACTGGATCTGGAGATTTAACCATTACTGGTACTACTAAAAACTTAGAAGCAAGTGTTACTGGGTCAGGAGACATACATGCTGAGCGTTTAAAGTCTGACAATGCAGATGTAAAAGTTACAGGATCTGGCGGAATAGAAGTTTACGCTAAAGACAGTTTAAAAGCAAAAGTTACTGGATCTGGAGATATAGATTATAAAGGTAACCCGTCAAACGTAAATAAAAAAGTTACAGGCTCTGGAGATATTAGTAATTAAGACACTAAGTGAATCTATAGTTTAAAGGATTTTGCAATTAATTGTAAAATCCTTTTTTTTATGTTCTAAAATTATTGATTTAGAATGCTATATTTGAGTCATGAAAAAAAGCTTAGGATATCAAACTACAGTAGACTTTTATAATTGTAATAAAGACACCATCAATTCAGTCTCAACAATAACCACTATTTTAGAAACAGCAGCCAAGTTAATGAACCTTAATGTAGTTAACACAACTATACACCAGTTCTCTCCTATTGGTATTAGTGGTGTAATTGTAATTAAAGAAAGTCATATTGCAATACACACTTGGCCAGAACATAACTATGTCGCATTAGACTTTTTTACATGCAGTACCTTTAACGATCTTGAAAAAGGTATACTATGGATCCAAGAACAATTTGAATCTGATAAAATAGAGCAGCAATTTTCTCAAAGAGGATTTTTAGAAAAAATACATTAAGCTATGAGTTTTAAAAAATCAATTGCAAAATATTTTGATGACGAAAAAGGTAACGCTAAAGGAGAAGCACTATTAGAATATTTTATAGCAGTACTAATTCTAATAAATGTATTAGCCATTATATTAGAATCCTATAAAAGCATCTATACCAGCTATAAATCCCTTTTTCAATTACTAGAACTATTTACAATCATTGTTTTTTCAATCGAATATATCATTCGTATTTGGGTTTCAGATTTAATCTACCCACATCTATCTCCTACCAAAGCGCGATTAAAATATGCGCTTTCTTTTATGGGAATAGTAGATTTAGCATCAATATTGCCATTCTATTTACCATTTATAATCACGTTAGATTTAAGAATAATCAGATTGTTACGTTTATTTAGATTATTGAGAGTTTTAAAATTAAATCGAAATTTTAAAAGTTTAGCGGTAATACGTTCTGTAATAATTAAAACAAAAAATGAAATATTAGTTTCAGCCATATTAGTATTTATATTACTAATAATAGCATCTACTTTAATGTTTTATATAGAAAACAAAGCACAACCTGAAGCTTTTGAAAATATTGGACAAGCACTTTGGTGGGCAGTTGCAACCTTAACTACCGTAGGATATGGAGATATTTACCCAATAACAGGACTAGGTAAAATAATGAGTGCTTTTATCGCTTTACTAGGTATTGGTTTTGTAGCCTTACCAACCGGTATTATTAGCTCTGCCTATATTGAAGAAATACGTAGCCAAAAGAAAACAGAAAAATGTATTTGCCCACATTGTAATAAAGAAATAATAGAATAATGTTTGGAAACAAAAAACAACATCCATTAAACAAACTAAAAGTGGGGTTTTCATTTAGTTTATTAAAAAAAGAATGGACCATCCTTGAACTTGGTGAATATAGTTGGGATACAGGAAATATGAGTGTAGAATACACCATTGAAAGTGGTGCTGAAAAAGCATTTTTAGAAGTCGAATTTTATCGTGGTGAATTTGAAGTTATCTATAGCGAAACATTGCATCTAGGAACTATTGATTTAGATGAAATTATTGATGATGGTTACTTTAATTTTGAAGGTAAAGATTATAAATTAGAAGAAACATATTCAGGCTCTTACAGAAATATGACTATTTTTACAAGCACTGAAACCTTAACTAGTTATCAATTTTATTACAAAGACAATTGTATTACTATTGAAAAATGGAGTGACGGAAGTATTGAATCCTTTTATGGAAAAGAAATAAAACCTAAAAAAATAACCAACATTAACACCTTATAAAATGATTAACAAAATTATATGTGCTACTGTAATTAGCCTTTTATTGTTTTCGTGTGATAACACGGAAAAAGAGGTAAAAACAATAACTGTTGAGCCTTCTCAAGCCATATTAAAAAACATACCAAGTAATGATTTTTCGTTAGTATTGGATGATATGACTATTGAAGAAACTGAGAATCAAATTATACACAAACACAAGTATAAAGTTTTAGAGCTTAAAAAAGATTCGTTATACAGTACAGATAAAGACTGGGCTGTTGTAAATCAAACTTTTTTTTCTAATCATAAAAATGATTTAGGAATGGAAATTTTATCAAGGCATAATGGTAAAGTTTCAACATTAGCACAACCCGTAGGTTTTGGTTGGGCAATTGGAAATACAGCGCATGGCGAATGGGAAGAGACTAAAAAAGACTCTACAAGCACGTCCAATTCTGGAACAACACATAGACGTTGGAGAACACATTCTACTAGTCCATTTTTTTGGCTTTGGTTAGGTTCTAGACGTAGTATATTTAGAAGCGATTATACTAATTACAGAACGTACAATACTAGTGGTAGAAGTTATTATGGACAAAATAGAAATAATACTTATGGATACGGTACAAGAAGTAGTTACCAGAAAAAAACAAGGT
Organism: Olleya sp. 1-3; assembly: GCF_002836085.1. Lineage (NCBI taxonomy): Bacteria > Pseudomonadati > Bacteroidota > Flavobacteriia > Flavobacteriales > Flavobacteriaceae > Olleya > Olleya sp. 1-3. Next base: position 289,513 of record NZ_PJBW01000002.1, on the reverse strand, counting down.
CTTCTTTTTTTACAAGACAAAGTAAAAATGCTTCACGCTGGAATAATTTAGAAAAAAGAACTAGTAGAAGTTCTTCAAGATACAAATCAGGGTCTTCAACACGATCTAGATCAGGTGGAACTGGAAAATAGTAATTTTGAGTTATACTAAAAAACAAAAATCTACCGCCTTAAAAGTAGCCTTATTTGCTACAGGCTTAAGCGGTATCGTGGCAGAGTATATTCTGTCAACCTTAGCATCTTATTTTATTGGTAACGCCATATTGCAGTTTACATTAATTGTTTCAATTATGTTATTTGCAATGGGCTTAGGTAGTCGGTTATCCAGATTATTTACTGGTAATGTTGTTTTATCGTTTATTGTAACCGAGCTAGTGCTTTCTGTATTTATATCCTTTTCAGCAATTATTTGCTATTTGGTTTATGGATTTACAGATTTTTCATGGTTGATTATTTATATGTTTTCAATACTAATAGGTTTATTAATTGGATTAGAAATCCCGCTAGCAACCCGAATAAATGATGACTACGAAGAGCTGAGACTTAACATTTCCAATATTCTTGAGAAAGATTATTTTGGGAGTTTAATTGGAGGACTATTTTTTGCTTTTGTAGGCTTACCATATTTAGGATTAACCTACACGCCATTTATACTTGGGTTTCTTAATTTAAGTGTTTCGTTTTGGTTGTTTATTGTACTTAAAGACACATTTTCTGCAAAAACAAAAAAAATGCTTTCCATAACTTACGTGATTGTATCCACTTGTATTGCATTAGGCGTTTATTTTGCTAGCCCAATAGTACAATACGGAGAGCAAGTAAAATACAAGGACAAAATAGTGTTTAGTCAACAAACTAAGTATCAAAAAATAGTTATTACTAAATGGAAAGACTGGCACTCGTTATATATAAACGGAAACCAACAACTATCCTCTTTTGATGAGTTTATGTATCATGAACCTATGGCACACGTAACCATGGGATTAGCACCAAAAAAAAGTAATATTTTAATTTTAGGAGGTGGTGACGGTTGTTTAGCTCGAGAAATTTTAAAATACAAGTCAGTTAACACTATTACTTTGGTTGATTTAGACCCTGTAATGCTAGAGCTTGGTAAAGACAACCAAACGTTTAAAACCTTAAACAACGATGCTCTAAACAGTCCTAAAGTAACAACTGTTGCAGATGATGCCTTTTCTTTTTTAGAAAGAAATGACATATTATATGATGTCATATTTGTGGACCTTCCAGATCCAAACAATGTAGATCTAAACAAACTGTACACTAAAGAGTTTTATTATTTATGTAAAAATAGGTTAAGCGATAATGGCTTAATGATAACCCAATCAGGAAGTCCCTATTATGCAACAAAAGCCTTTTATTGTATAGAAAAAACAATGCGTGCTGCGCAATTAAATACCATTCCATTACATAATCAAATTTTAACTTTAGGAGAATGGGGCTGGATTATAGGTAGCAAAAATAAGATAACTACAAAACAGGTTCATGATGTAGATGTTTCTAGTATACCGTCCTTAAAATGGCTTAATAATAGCTCAATTGGTTTGTTGACGTCTTTTGGAAAACCATTAGCAGATACAACGGATATTAAAATTAATACTATTTTCAACCCTAAGTTGTATACTTATTATAAAGAAGGTAATTGGAATTTGTATTAATTTTTAAACATAAAAAAAGCCCCTATCTTAATTTAAGTTAGGGGCTTTTTTTAGTGATTAATATTACTCATAAATATATTCTCTAGTAGTATCTAAAACGCCTTCATAGTAATCATTTGAAGTCTCTGGATAATTGTTTGAATTGTATGTATACACATATTCCTCAGGAACGACTACAGTCCCATTGTCATTTTCCGTATATGATAAAATATTATTTTGACCACTATCAATAAACCCTGAAAAATCAACATTAATTAAATTTAGCGTTTGCAAATTTGATATATTTTTGAAGATACCATTGCTTGTATCATATGCATAAGTAACGCTAAATCCATTATCATTATTTTCTTGTAATAATTGATTGTTATCAATTATTACTATTGTTTCTGAGGTTAAATTAGTTTGCGAATTAAGGTCTCCTAAATATTTTTTTTCTGTAATAGTTCCATCAGTATTATAGGTTAATTCAAATCTTATACCTTGATTATCTGAATTTATATATACAGTATAAACTATTAATTGGTTGTTAGTATCATATTCTGGAATTGTATAATCAGCTATAGCTCCATTATCATCATAAGTTTCAATCTTAGTTAATAAATCATTTTCATATGTATATGAATTATATAAAACGCCATCAACAGTAACTGAAGTTAAATTATTTCCATCATAAAAGAATTCTTCTGTTTCCGAAGTTCCATCTAATTCTGTCCAAATCATTTGCTTTAACAATAAACTGTCATCACTAGAATTACAATTTAATCCATCAATGATTGCTTGAATACTTCCATCTGCATCACCACAACTGCTAATCTGACTTTGTAGTGCTGTTTTATAAGCATTACATAAATCTGTGTTAGTTGTATCATTGTTATACTCATTTTCCGCAACTGTTGTATTAGCTATAGTTTCATCACAACTTGCAGTCGTCGTTGCTGTTTTACTCCAAACGGAAGTACCAGATACTACCGCAGTAATTGCACCTCCAGAAACTGTATTTGTTTCGGTTGATTCTTGTGTAAATGTTAAGGTTTGACCATCTTCAGAAATACTAAAATTTATAGTTTGTGCTCCTTGAACTTGAGAAAAATCTACACCTTGATATTCTAAAGTAAAAAAAGAACCATCAACTGTCATTGTATTACCACTTACTGAATAATCTCCAGCACCAGTAACATCTGTCAAAAATATATCTTGAGTACTATTTACACCATTAACGGTAGAATTAACATTATACCCATAACTTCCTAAAGCACTAAAAGATCCTGGTGTAAACGTCATGTTATAATTAGGATTCATACCATCTATAGTAGTATTAGAATCTATAGTTGTACCACTAACCTCTCCTGTGTTACTAATTGTGTTATTAAAATCAACTAAAGCCCAAGTTCCAATTAAGCTAGAAGAACTACCGCCTTCAAGACTTAAAAACTCACCTTCTAAAGCTTCGTTTTCACAACTAAATAACACTAAGACTAAGGATAATAATGGAAGTAATATTTTTTTCATTTTAAATAATTTTAGATTATAAACTTAAAACAATTAATTCAACTCACCTTCTTTTGGTACTCTAAATAACAACACAATACCTATTAAAAAGAATATGAATAAAAACAAGATGGCATTACGCATACTTCCCGTTAATTGATCTATTGTCGCAAAAATTACCATACCTATTACAATACCTATTTTTTCTGCCACATCATAAAAACTAAAATAAGACGTTGTGTCTTCTGTTTCTGGTAAAAATTTTGAATACGTTGATCGTGCTAGACTTTGCACACCTCCCATTACTAAACCAACAAAACCAGCAGCTAAATAAAATTGCATTGGTGTTTCCATAAAATAGGCGTAAAAACAAAGGAACATCCATATTATATTTACAACAATAAGTGTTTTAATGTTTCCGAATTTAGACGATGCTACTGAAGTTAAAAAAGCACCTAAAATAGCAACTAATTGAATAACTAATATACTTACTATTAACCCTTGTGTTTTAGCATCAGCGCCTCCCCAATTAATCTCTTCTTCTCCAAAGTACACCGCAACCAACATAATGGTTTGTACTGCCATACTAAACACAAAAAAGGCTGTTAAGTAACGTTTAAGTCTTAAGTTTTGTTTTAACTGAATCCAAACTAACTTTAATTCTTTTAAACCATTAAAAACAACAGCTCTAGTTACCTTATGTCCTTTAGATACCCCTTTTGGTAAGACATAAAAAGAGTACTGACTAAATAATATCCACCATAAACCAACGGTTATAAAAGATATACGCATGGCTTGAAAAGATGCTGCATTTTTAGCCTCTTTTAATGCTTCTGCTATTTGTCCTTCTGTTCCTGTTTCTCTGATTGATTCAGAAATACTAATATCAAAACCAAACCAATCTGGCTTCATTACCATAGCTAAGTTTAATAATAATAGTGTAACACTTCCAATGTACCCCATACTAAACCCTTTGGCACTAATACTATCTTGCTGTTCTGGATAAGCTATATCTGGTAGATAAGAGTTATAAAAAACCAAACTGCCCCAATACCCAATTAATCCCATAAAATAAAAGAACAAACTTAGGTGAATAAAATCTATACTAAACCAGTATAACCCAATACAACCTATACCTCCAACGTAGCAGAAAAACTTCATGAAATTTTTCTTATTACCAACATAATCGGCAATACCTGATAAAATTGGAGAAGTAAAAGCAACTACTAGAAATGTAAATGCAGTAACATAGGTTATTAATGCTGTACTTTTAAATACCATCCCAAAAGCAGGAACTGTTTTTTCTACTTGTGATACAAAAAGTGCAGAATAGAATATAGGAAATATAGAAGATGCTATTGTTAGCGTGTAAACCGAATTTGCCCAGTCATAGAAAGCCCAAGCATTAAGTAGTTTTTTACTTCCCTTTTCAAGATTTGCCATTTAATAAGTGTTAGTTAGAGCCTAAAAATACAAAAGCTGCTCTATAAAAGAGCAGCTTTAAAAATAATTAAATATTTTAATAAGTAACTAGTATTTTCCTAATGGCTTAAAGCTAGTAACTCCAAACTTCTTTGCTTCTGCTTTCGCAGCTGGCGACAATGCTGTTAAGTTATCAATACGTGTTTGATTTGCAGGGTGAGTACTTAAAAACTCTGGTGGCGCTTGACCTCCACTTGCTGCTGCCATACGTCTCCATAGGTTTGCAGCCTCATCTGGGTTATAACCAGCAATAGCTGTTAAATACAATCCAATTTTGTCTGCTTCCGTTTCATGACTCCTACTAAATGGTAACATTCCTAAAACATTAGATCCAACACCGTAATATTGGTTAAACGCATTTCTAGTTTGATCATCCTTAATGGCGATATTTCCAGCTACAGCTAAACCTTGCTGAACCATACCTGCACTCATACGTTGCTGACCATGATTTGCTAGCGCGTGAGCAACTTCATGTCCCATAATGGCTGCTACCGCAGATTCATTTTCTGCTACAGGTAAAATCCCTGTGTAGAATACAATTTTACCTCCTGGCATACACCAAGCATTAATAATGTCTTCATCAATTAGGTTATACTCCCACTTATAATCATTCAAATATCCTTGTTGACCATTTGCATTTAACCAACGCTCTGCAGCAACTGCTATACGTTGACCAACACGCTTAATCATATCAGCACGAGCCGTACCTGTTTCTACTTTGCTTTCTGTCAACACTTGATTATATTGTGCAAATGCAGTCGGAAACAATTGAGAATTAGACACAAATGCTAGCGTCTTTTTTCCCGTAAACGGATTTGTTGCACAAGACATAAACATCACTAATGTTAATGTCAAAACTATTGTATTCTTAAATTTCATATGGATTGTTGTTAATTCTTCTATAAAATTACAAAAACTTAGCCACAATTAAGTAAAGACCATATTTTTCATGTTAGTAACATCGATAAACGTCATAAAAACCACCTTAAACTACCGATTTTAGCACTATTAATTTCCGATTAAATGAATTTCTGAAAACTTTTTATCAATCACCATAGACACTGTTCCGTTTACTATTAAGTGTTCTAATGAGATGATTTCATTATCAATTTGAATCTCTTTTATCTCGAAAGGTAAACCATGTAAATTAAGTTTAAAAGTTTTATAAGACGCTTCATACTTACCTTCTTTATGCTGTTGTATAATTAACTCGTTAGCCTTACCTGTTAGTTTAAACGTCCTAAAACTATAACGTCCTTTAGTATAGTCATAACCGTCATGTGCATCATCATACAATTCAGATACTTCTTTCCCTAATTTATAATAGACTTCTAAAGCTAATTGTTCAATTTCAATTTCACCAACATATTGTTGCACAGGAAATTTAGGAATAATAGCACCTTCTTTAATAAACATTGGCATACTATCTATTTCTGCATCTACCCATTTTTCCTTTCCACCTTCAACATATTCATCTGTCCAGAAATTATACCAACTTCCTCTAGGAATATACATTCTACGTCCTTTTGCATTTGGCTCTTGAATTGGACACACCAATATTTGATTTCCGTATACAAATTCATCTGTTCTGTAATGCGTTTGTTGGTCTTCTTGATCGAATAAGACTAACGACTGTAATAATGGCGTCCCATGTTCTATCAGCTTCCAGAATGCCGTATATAAATACGGTAACAATTGGTAACGTAGTTCAATAAATTTTCTAACAATATCAGTAACATCATCATCAAATGCCCAAGGTTCTTGATCACCATGGTCTCCTGAAGAATGCACACGACAAAATGGATGGAATACGCCTAACTGGATCCAACGCGTGTATAATTCGCCTTGAGGCTGTTCTGCAAAACCACCAATATCACTACCTGCAAAACTAAACCCTGACATAGCCATGCGCTGTGCTTGAATATTTGCAATACTTAAATGCTCCCAAGTCGCCACATTATCTCCTGTCCAAGTAGACGTATAACGTTGCGTTCCTGAGTACGCTGCTCTGGTTATAACAAACGGACGTTTTGGGTAATTAAATTTTTTCATTCCATGGTACGTCGCTCGCGCCATTTGCATACCATAAACATTATGCGCTTTTCTATGACTACAACGGTTACCATCATAATCATGTCTAACATCATCCGGAAATGTTTTGTTTGGCACTTCCATAACTGCAGGCTCATTCATATCATTCCAAACCCCTTGCACGCCAATATCTTCTACTAATTCTTTAAATAAACCTGACCACCAATCTCTAACTTCTGGTTTAGTAAAATCTGGGAAATAACATTCTCCTGGCCATACTTTTCCTTTCATGTAAGGACCATCAGCACGTTTACAGAAATAGTCTTTTTCTAGTGCTTCTTTAAATACAGAATATTCGTGATCAATCTTTATACCTGGATCTATAATAGCGACCGTTTTAAAACCATCATCCAATAACTCTTTCACCATACGTTTAGGATCCGGAAAATAGTCTTTATTCCAAGTAAAACATCTGAAACCATCCATATAATCTATATCCAGGTAAATGGCATCACATGGTATTTGTAACTCTCTAAACTTGTTGGTGATTTCTTTTACATTAGCTTCTGGATAGTAACTCCATTTACATTGATGAAATCCTAATGCCCAAAGTGGTGGCAGCTGGTGTGGTTTTCCTGTTAAATCTGTATAACTTTCCACGACATCATTCATTTTAGGCCCGTAGATAAAGTAATAATTCATCTCTCCTCCTTGTGCCCAAAAACTTGTTACATTTCGTCTTTCTTGACCAAAATCAAAATACGTTCTAAATGTATTATCAAAAAATATCCCATAGGCTTTGTTATGGTGTAAGCCTGTAAAAAACGGAATAGCTTTATATATTGGGTCTGTTTGCTTACCAAATGCATAAGAATCTGTAACCCAATTTTCAAAACGCTTTCCTTTTAAGTTTAAATGTTCTGGTTTATCTCCTAAGCCAAAGTAGCTTTCACGATCATTTATGGTTTTACTCATTTTAACAATGTTACCACCATACTCATAGCTTTCTTCCCAATGAAAACCAATTTCGTCTTCATTTATCAAAGTGTTATCCTTGACATCGTAAATACGTATTCTTAAATTTTCCTTTGCAATTTTACAAAGTAATTTAGAGGTAATAATATGGTATTCTTCATCATTTTCTACAATCTCTAAATGATTATACCCTTTGCTAGCATACTTAGTGATAGCATAAGAAAAATCGTTATCAAAAGTACCTGTGGTTGTATACCTAAATCGTAATACACTGTCTCTAAAAACAGTTAATTGAAGGACAACATTATTATCTGTTGAAAAATATAATGTATCGACATCTTTTTTAAAAGAGACGAACTTTGATGGAAACAAATTTCCTTTTTGTTCTAATTCTGTATTTACAATCATAATTGTATATTATTTATAAAGTAAAAAAACGGAAAATTTTAATGTTATAAAAACATTGATTACAGTTATTACCACAAATTATTAACTATAACGATTTCGGTAACAAAAATTATTAAAACCTTTATTATCAGCAGATAAAAAGAGAATTTAATATAATTTATTTTGCGCTTTTTTGATACTTAAATGCGACCATTCCTAAAGGTGGAATTGTTATTTCTGTCGAGTTTTTTCGAGAATGCCAAAGCGTCCCTTCACTAGTTAAGCTGTTGTTTTTAAAATCTCCTGTTCCAAAAAATGATTTATTATCACTATTAAAAACCTCTATTAAACTTCCTTTTTTAGGCAAACCTATACGATAGTTTTCTAAAGGTACAGGCGTCATATTACAAGCAATAATTACATTGTCTTTTGGTTGATTTCCTTTTCTTATAAAAACAATAACAGAATGCTCTGCATCTCCATAATCTATCCACTCAAAACCATCATGAGAAAATTGTTTTTGATATAAAGCAGGCTCCGATTTATAAAATGTATTTATAGCCTTAATAAACTGGTTAATCCCTTTATGAGATTGATATTCTAGTAAGTGCCAATCTAAGCTGGTTTGAAAATCCCACTCTTCACTTTGACCAATCTCCGCCCCTTGAAACAATAATTTTGTTCCTGGGTGTGTAAACATATAGCTGTATAATAATCTCAGGTTTGCAAAACGCTGCCACTCGTCTCCTGGCATACGTCCTAAAATAGATTTTTTGCCATAAACAACTTCATCATGGCTTAAAGGCAACATAAAATTTTCAGTAAACGCATAGGTTAAAGAAAAAGTGATATCGTTTTGATGGTGTTTTCTATAAATCGGTTCTTTTGCAAAATACTGCAATGTATCGTGCATCCAACCCATCATCCATTTCATCCCGAAACCTAAACCACCTAAAAAGACTGGTTTTGATACTCCAGGAAATGCGGTGGACTCTTCCGCTATGGTTTGTACATCAGGAAAATTATCGTAAACAGCGACGTTTAACTCTTTCATAAACGCAATAGCATCTAAGTTTTCTCGTCCTCCGTAAATATTAGGTTCCCATTCGCCTTCTTCTCTACTATAATCTAAAAATAGCATAGACGCTACAGCATCTACACGCAATCCATCGGCATGGAATTGTTCTAACCAAAAAATAGCATTACTTATTAAAAAGGATTTAACTTCGTTACGTCCGTAATTAAAGATTAAACTTTTCCAATCTTGATGATAGCCTTTTTTCTTATCAGGATGCTCATACAAGCAAGATCCATCAAAAAAACCAAGACCATGTGCATCTTCAGGAAAATGTGAGGGTACCCAATCTAGTATAATTCCGATGTCATTTTGATGCAGCTTATCGACTAATAATTTAAACTCTTCAGGATATCCAAACCGTGATGTTGGTGCAAAATATCCTGTAATTTGATAGCCCCAACTTGGGTCGTACGGAAACTCCATGATTGGCATCAGCTCTACATGTGTAAAATTCATGTCTTTGACATATTTTACTAAGTCATCCGCCAACTCTACATAAGATAAAAACCGATTCTCTTCAATTTGCTTTTTCCAAGATCCTAAATGCACTTCATAAACAGAATACGGGGCGTCTAGTGCGTTTTTCTTTTTTCGAGATTTCATCCATTTGGAATCCTTCCAACTATAATCGTCTTCCCAAACAATAGATGCTGTATTGGGGTTATGCTCGCAACGTCTAGCGTACGGATCGGCTTTCTCTGTTACAATACCGTTATTATTACTTTGTATTTTATATTTATAGGCACTTCCTTTACCAATATTTGGTATAAACCCTTCCCAAATACCGCTTTCATCCCAGCGCACATTTAGTAAATGTTCGCCTTCCTTCCAATAATTAAAATCTCCGACAACAGACACTTGCTTGGCAGTTGGTGCCCACACAGAAAAATAAGTACCTTCTACTCCATTTACAGTCGTGATATGCGACCCAAACTTCTCGTATAACTTATAGTGTTTTCCAGACTTAAAGAGATTAATATCAAATTCTGTAAATAAACTAAATACTGTTACATCTGCCATATATTATATTACAAACCCATTAGGTATTATTGCTCCTTTTTTAATAACCACAATACCGTCTTTAATAACGTACGTATCCGTTTCTATATTTTCAAGATGTTTACCACCGTTAATACGGACATCATCTCCAATTCTAGTGTTTTTATCAATAATGGTATTTTTAATAAAGCAACGCTCTCCAATACCCATTAAAATATTTATTTTATTAGATTCTATTTCGGATAAGGATTCATAAGAATCATTTCCCATCATATAGGTGTTAATAATCGTAGTTTCTTTACCTATTCTTGACCGTATTCCAATAACCGATTTTTCGATTTTTGATGCATGTACAATACAACCTTCTGCAATTACCGCTCTATCTAAAGCTGTACCTGATATTTTAGACGTCGGTAAAATCCTTGCACGTGTATAAACACTTTGGTCTTTGTCGTACAAATTAAATTTAGGAATATCATCCGTTAAACCAAGATTGGCCTCAAAAAACGAATCAATATTACCAATATCTGTCCAATACCCTTCAAACTGGTAACTTAAGGTTTTATGTTTCTCTATAGATTGCGGAATGATTTCTTTACCAAAATCATTAGTATCCGGATTACTCATTAATTCCACCAACAACTCTCTATTAAAGATATAGATTCCCATAGATGCTAAATGATTTTTACCTTCTTTTTCCATTTCTGGACTAACTTTAGACGTCCAATCCGGTAATAAGGACGCATCAGGCTTTTCTACAAAAGAGGTAATTACATTTTTATCGTCTGTTTTTAAAATCCCAAAAGACGTCGCATCCTTTGCATTTACTGGAATAGTTGCAATAGAAATTTCGGCTTTAGCCTTAACATGCGCATCTACCATGGCATTAAAATCCATTTGATAAAGTTGGTCACCTGATAATATTAAAGCATATTCAAAATCATGACTTAAAAAGTGATGCATACTTTGTCTAACAGCATCTGCGGTACCTTGAAACCAACCTTCGTTACCAGGCGTTTGCTCGGCAGCTAATACATCTACAAAAGCAGAACTAAAAAAACTAAAATGATAGGTATTTTTTATATGACGATTTAATGATGCCGAGTTAAACTGAGTTAACACAAACATACGTTTGATATCAGAATTAATACAATTAGAAATAGGTATATCTACCAATCTGTATTTACCCGCAATTGGTACTGCTGGTTTAGATCTAGTTGCTGTTAAAGGGTACAATCTTGAGCCTTGTCCTCCTCCTAAAATGATAGATAAAACTTTATTATTAATCATAGTTATTTTTTTAAAGATTGGTATAAATTGATATATGCGTTTGCTGATACATGCCATGAGTGGTCAATTGTCATGATATGCTTAGTTAGTGACTTAAAGATAGTAGTTTTATGGTATAAATCGACACTTCTTTTAATTGCTTGGTAAATTTCTTCAACGGTAACCTGCTCATGGCTAATCCCAAAGCCACCTTTTTTACTAATATCCACAACCGTATCCTTTAAGCCTCCTATACTTCTCACTACCGGAATAGTACCATAACGTAAGGCGTATAATTGATTTAAGCCACAAGGTTCTACTCGTGATGGCATTAATAAAAAGTCTGCTCCAGCATAGATATTGTGTGACAATTTTTCGTCATATCCAATAAATGTGTTGTAGTAACCTTTATTTTTCGCTTTAAGCTGAAGTAAAGCCGCTTCTGTTTCAGCATTACCCGATCCTAAAACCAAAACACTACAATTTTTATCTTCTAATGCTTTTTCTAAAGCTGAAGGAAATACATCTGCACCTTTTTCGTAAACCAAACGCCCTATAAAAGCAATTAAAGGCTTTGTTACATCCAAATCAAATGTTTTACAAAGCGCTAATTTATTAGCTAGTTTACCAGTTTCGATTGTATTTATACTATAATTCTCTTCTATATAATGGTCTGTTTCTGGATTCCAAACAGCAGTATCAATACCATTTAAAATACCAACACACTTATTACTTTCATGTTTTAATAAATCTTGTAATCCATTAGCTTCTAACTTTAACTCTTCCATATAACTTGGCGATACCGTTGTTACTCTCCAAGCACATTTAATAGCAGTTGCCAATGGGTTAATACTATTATCCCAGTCTAATAATCCTGTTTTGTTTAGATCAAATTCCGGTATTAAATGTAATTTATCATAGCTAAACCAGCCTTGATACTGCGCATTATGGATAGTTGTCACCACAGGAATTGTGTTTAATGTTTTATACCTAAAACTCTCTTGTAGCATAAACGGAATTAACCCCGTGTGGTGATCGTGACAATGGATAATTTCCGGTAATGCTTGTAAAGTCAAAATCCAATTTAAAGTTGCAATTTGAAACGCTAAAAAACGATCCGTATCATCCGTAGAATACACATAATCTTTAAAAAGAAGTTCTGGTATATCCACAAAAAAGGTACTAAAATCTAAAACGTCATCCGTTGTCTTTAATATTTTAAAACTAATTTGAGAACCATTAAAATCTATTTGATCTTTGTAAACAGTAGTAAAACTATTGTTTTGGGTGAATTTATTATCATAAAAAGGCATGATTACTGAAGACGAATGTCCTAACCCATTTTGATATTTTGGTAAGGCGCCCACAACATCCGCTAATCCTCCTACTTTGGCTATAGGATAACATTCTGCGCTAATATGAAATATTTTCATTTACAATAATTTAATTAGAAGTTGAAAAGTTACACTTAAAATTACAAATAGTGAAATGTTATTTTTAAATTAAAATTACGACAGTATTAATTCTATTTTAAGTTTTTAAGATATCTTTAAAAAAAAGAAAAATTATGAAAAATATTGCATTAGTACTCCTAACTTGCCTTTTGTTTAGTTGCAAAAGTGAAGCACAGGAAACAACAAAAAAAGAAACCTTTGAGGTGACTAAAACAGATACAGAATGGAAAGCCGAATTGTCTGACGCCGAATATTATGTATTAAGACAAGCCGGTACAGAACGTCCTTTTTCTAGCGCTTTAAATAAAGAACACAGATCAGGAACGTACCATTGTGCTGCCTGTGACACGCCTTTATTTAAAAGTAAAGATAAGTTTGATTCTGGAACAGGATGGCCTAGCTTTGACCAAGAAATAGAAGGTAATGTTGCATTTGGAACTGATACTAAAATTGGTTACACAAGAGATGAAGAACATTGCGGGACTTGTGGTGGACATTTAGGACATGTTTTTAATGATGGTCCTACTGAAACCACAGGAGAAAGACATTGTATAAACGGAGTTGCATTAAATTTTAAACCAGATAATGAGTAATTATAAAGTAACAAAATCAGAAGACGAATGGCGTAAAGAATTAACGGATGAGCAATACCGTATTTTACGTAAAAAAGGTACTGAAATGCCGCATACAGGTAAATATAATCTTCATTTTGAAGATGGTGCCTATACTTGTGCTGCTTGTCACCAAAAGCTTTTTGAAAGCAACAGTAAGTTTGAATCTAATTGTGGATGGCCTAGTTTTGACGAAGCAATCCCAGGAAGTGTGACAAACATATTGGATAAAACGCATGGGATGATTAGAACGGAAGTCGTGTGCTCTAATTGTGGTGGACATTTAGGACATGTTTTTAACGATGGTCCTACTGAAACAGGAACACGTTTTTGTGTTAACTCTGCAAGTGTAGATTTTAAAGATGAATAACTACATTACAAGTATAATAAAACAGTTTGATTACTATAAAACTGCTGGAGACAAAACACTCCAGCAGTTATCTTTTGAGGAGATGAATTGGCAATCTCACGACAATTCTAATAGCGTGTCTATTATTGTAAAACATATGGTTGGAAATATGTTAAGCCGATGGACTAACTTTTTAATAGAAGATGGCGAGAAAGATTGGCGCCAGCGTGAACAAGAGTTTGAAGCGACCTACACAAATAAAGACCAACTTATTGCCGATTGGGAAAAAGGATGGCAATGTGTATATGATGCTATAAAACCGCTTAAAAACAAAGATTTAGAGCGTATTGTTTACATCCGTAATGAAAGTCATACTGTAGCCGACGCCATATTTAGACAACTAGGACATTACAGTTATCATATTGGTCAAATAGCCTACATAGGTGTTATTATTAAAAATACTGATTGGCAATCTTTATCTATACCAAAAGGACAATCGGTACAGTTTAATTCAGAAAAATTTAGTAAACCTAAAACTTAGGATTTTAGTTTCTTTTTATAAGGTCTTATTATTAAACGTGCCTCTCTATCAAATCTAATATAGTTGTAAACCCAATTAATAAAAACAACTGTTCTGTTTCTGAATCCAACTAAAGAAAACAGGTGTACAAACATCCACACAAACCAAGCAAAAACACCTTGGAATTTAAAATTAGGTAAATCTACAACTGCTTTATTACGACCTATAGTTGCCATAGACCCTATGTCTTTGTAAACAAACGGTGTCATTGGTTTTTTATCTAACAGCTTCAAGATATTATCACCTAATAATTTACCTTGTTGTATCGCTGGTTGTGCCATCATTGGATGGCCATGTGGTACACTTTCAGACTCCATTTGTGCGACATCTCCAATTGCAAAAATATTATCAATTCCTTTGACTTGATTAAACTCGTTAACCAAAATTCGATTACCTCTAGACACAAATTGTTCGGCATCCAATCCTTTTATAGCAGCGCCCTTTACTCCTGCTGCCCAAACTACAGTTTCAGACTCAAACGTTAAGTCGCTATCTGTTGTTACCGTTGTACCGTCGTAACTAGTTACTCTAACATTTTTCCAAACGTTAACTCCTAGTTTTTCTAAAAAATCTTCTGCTTTTTTAGAGGCATTTGGACTCATTGTTTTTAAAATAGTATCTCCCGATTGCACTAAATTTATTTGTGCTAACCGCGTATCTAAATCAGGGTAATCCTTTGGCAATATTCCTTTTTTAATTTCGGCTAAAGCCCCAGCCAACTCTACTCCTGTTGGTCCAGCACCAACAATAACAAAACTCATTAATGCATTTCTTCGATTTAAATCAGACGTTAATAATGCTTCTTCAAAATTTTCAAGAATTAAACTTCTTAAATTTAAAGACTGTGGTATGGTTTTCATTTCCATACTATTATCTTCAATAGATTTATTACCAAAATAATTGGTTTTAGATCCTGAAGCAACTACTAAATAGTCAAACTTAAGTGCTCCTATATTTGATTGTATTGTGTTTTTTTCAGTATCTATTTCGGATACTTTTGCTAGTCTAAAATAAAAATTAGGAAAATCTTGTAATACCTTTCTAATCGGATAAGCTATGGAGTCTGGCTCCAAACCACCGGTAGATACTTGATATAATAAAGGCTGAAATGTATGATAATTGTGCTTATCCAAAAGTACGACCTGCACTTCTTGTTTAGATAATTTTTTAGCTAACGCAATGCCCGCAAAACCACCACCAATAATTACAATTCGAGGAAAACTAGATTTAGGTATATTCATAATAAAAAACTTGCTGTGCAAAGGTAGCATAAAGTTGTAATTTTTTAAGAATCTAAATTCTTTATTCAAATTTGGTTTCGTAACTTCGTAACTTCTTAAAAACTACAAAAATTAATAGAATGAGTAAATACGATGTAATTGTACTTGGAAGTGGTCCTGGAGGATACGTAGCTGCTATTAGAGCATCTCAATTAGGTTTAAAAACTGCTGTTGTAGAGAAAGAAAGTCTTGGTGGTATATGCCTAAACTGGGGTTGTATTCCTACCAAAGCTTTATTAAAATCTGCACAAGTTTTTGAATATTTAAAGCATGCAGAAGATTATGGTTTATCTGTTAAAGATTATGACAAAGATTTTAATGCTGTAGTTAAACGTAGTCGTGGCGTAGCTGAAGGCATGAGTAACGGTGTTAAGTTTTTAATGAAAAAAAACAAGATTGATGTTATTGAAGGTTTTGGAACACTTAAAACTGGAAAAAAGATTGATGTAGAAGGAAAAGAATACAGTGCAGATCATATTATTATAGCTACTGGAGCACGCTCTAGAGAATTACCAAGCTTACCTCAAGATGGTAAAAAAGTGATAGGTTACAGACAGGCTATGACATTACCTGAACAACCTAAAAAATTAATTGTTGTAGGTTCTGGTGCAATTGGTGTTGAGTTTGCTTATTTCTATAACTCTATGGGTACAGAAGTAACTATAGTAGAATACCTTGATAAAATTGTTCCTGTTGAAGATGACGATGTATCTAAACAATTAGAACGTAGTTTTAAGAAAAGTGGTATTAAAATTATGACTTCTGCGGAAGTTACTAGTGTTGATACTTCTGGTGATGGTGTAAAAGCTACTGTAAAAACTAAAAAAGGAGAAGAAGTATTAGAAGCTGACATCGTATTATCTGCTGTTGGTATAAAATCTAATATAGAAAATATTGGATTAGAAACTGTTGGTATTGCTGTAGATAGAGATAAAATCTTAGTAAACGATTATTACCAAACTAACATCCCTGGATACTACGCTATCGGAGATATTACTCCTGGTCAAGCATTAGCACACGTTGCCTCTGCAGAAGCTATTTTATGTGTAGAAAAAATTGCGGGAATGCATGTGGAAGCATTAGACTACGGTAACATCCCTGGTTGTACTTATGCTAGCCCAGAAATTGCAAGTGTTGGTTTAACAGAAAAACAAGCTAAAGAACAAGGTTACGATATTAAAGTTGGAAAATTTCCATTCTCTGCGTCAGGTAAAGCAAGTGCTGCTGGAGCAAAAGATGGTTTTGTAAAAGTAATTTTTGATGCTAAATATGGTGAGTGGTTAGGTTGTCATATGATTGGTGCTGGTGTTACGGACATGATTGCAGAAGCCGTTTTAGGGCGTAAATTAGAAACTACAGGACATGAAGTATTAAAAACGGTACATCCACACCCTACAATGAGTGAAGCGGTTATGGAAGCTGTAGCAGATGCTTATGGAGAAGTAATACATTTATAAATCTAAATAGATTTTAATCTTTAGGACTAAAATCTATTTAGAAAACTATTATAGTAAAAAAGTTCCAGAAATTTCTGGAACTTTTTTTATGTCTAAAATATAGATCTTATTCTAATAGTTATTATTCAAAGACTATAAAAAGCTTTGAATGGCCAACTCATAACTCTGTAATCCAAAACCTAAAATAATTCCTTTTGCATTTGGAGACACAAAGGATTGATGTCTAAACTCCTCTCTTCCAAAAGTATTAGAGATATGCACTTCTACAACAGGTGTCTCTATAGCTTTAACAGCATCTCCTATACCTATAGACGTATGTGTATACGCTGCTGCATTTAAGATTATACCATCATAACTAAAGCCTACCTCTTGGATTTTATCAATTAATTCGCCTTCAATATTAGATTGGTAATGCTCAATAGCCGCAGTTGGATATTTTGCCTTTATTGTATCTAAAAACTCGGTAAAAGAAAGACTTCCGTATATATTAGGTTCTCGCTTACCAAGTAAGTTTAGGTTTGGTCCGTTTATAATGATTAGTTTTTTCATACTGTAAAAATACAAAAGTTATAGCATAAAAAAACCGAAGCGATTAAGCTTCGGTATTTTTATAATAAAGTTTTATAAACTTAGAACTTGTAAACAACTCCAAATCTGATATCATCAAAGTTTAAACCTACATTGAAGTTATCTTGAGAATCAGAAGCTCCATCATACTCTTCAGTTTCATAACTTAATACACCAACTGTTGCTTCGATAGCAAAGTTTTTAGACACGAAATAGCTAATACCAGGAGCAAAAGCAATATCGAAACCATCATACTCAGCATCTGATAATTTATTTTCACCTGAAAAATAATCAACTCCTAATTCTGTAAATAAAGAAAATTGACTAGAAGGAGTAAAGTAATATCTACCAAATACGCCAACTGAAAATTCAGTTTCATCTCTAGTATCAGTAACACCATTATCAGCAGTATCTGACTCATATCCTACTTTTAAACCTGCAGCAATATTTTCAGATACAAAGTATCCAGCTTTCGGAGCTATAGTAAAAAAATCAGAACTGTCATCCCCAAAAGATGAATTACTAAAACCTACTGATCCAGAAACAAAAACATCACCTTTTTCGAAACCACCAACAGTAGTATCCTCTTGTGCATTAACACTTGTAAATCCTAATACTGCGATTGCAGCTGTAAATAATAATTTTTTCATAATTGATATAATTTTAAATCATTTGAACTGCAAATTTAGAAGCTATAAACACCTTCAACAAGTAAATTTTCGTAAAAAAAAAGAGCTGAAAAACAAGTCACTATCAATCATACATT
Organism: Olleya sp. 1-3; assembly: GCF_002836085.1. Lineage (NCBI taxonomy): Bacteria > Pseudomonadati > Bacteroidota > Flavobacteriia > Flavobacteriales > Flavobacteriaceae > Olleya > Olleya sp. 1-3. Next base: position 271,062 of record NZ_PJBW01000002.1, on the reverse strand, counting down.
TAGAGTGAAAGTTTAACGTTTCATTTTGATAAAAAGTAGTTAAAAATCTTGTCAAGCCCCGATATCAAAAGGATAGCAACAAAAACAAATATTAAACATTATGAAAAAAAAACATGTATTTCAAGCATTATTCTCATCATATTAACACGCTTAGCACTTATTTTTTATCACAATCAAACTAATATATAAACTATCAGCAATATGCTCTATTTTGGTCTTTATAAATACTATATTTAACCTCATGAAATGGCATCAAGCACTAACCGATTATTCATTGTATTTAAAAATTGAAAGAGGGCTTTCTGAAAACTCTATTAATAGTTATATTCTTGACGTAAAAAAACTAATAAATTATTTAGAGACTAATACTATCAGCGTTTCACCCATTGACATAGATACGACAACAGTAAAACAGTTTATTTATGAAGTTGCTAAACTGTTAAATGCTAGATCACAATCCCGTTTAATTTCAGGTTTAAAAGGTTTTTTTAACTATTTAATTTTTGAAGACTACCGCAAAGACAATCCTCTGGATACGATAGACTCTCCAAAAATTGGACGAAAACTTCCGGATACATTAAGCGAAAATGAAATCAATAATTTAATTGAAGCTATTGATTTAAGTCACCCGCAAGGCGAACGTAATCGCGCTATTTTAGAAGTATTATACAGTTGTGGTCTACGTGTTAGCGAGTTAACTAATCTAAAAATATCTGATTTATTTTTTGATGAAGGCTTTATAAAAGTCACCGGAAAAGGTGATAAACAGCGCTTTGTCCCTATTTTAGAAGACACTCAAAAATATATTACTATTTATAAAAATCAAATACGAAACCATATAAAAATACACCCTGAGCATCAGGATATTTTGTTTTTAAACAGACGTGGTAAGCAACTTACCCGAGCAATGATATTTACTATAATAAAAGGTTTAGCTGTTACCATTGCTTTAGATAAAACAATATCTCCTCACACTTTTAGACACTCATTTGCAACACATTTATTAGAAAATGGTGCTGACCTTAGAGCTATACAACTTATGTTGGGTCACGAAAGTATTACCACTACCGAAATTTATACACACGTAGACCGCAGTCAATTAACCGCAGTAATTAATAATTTTCATCCAAGAAAATAGTTGGGTTTTCTCGATATATTTATTTATATTTGACACAGTCTGAATGATTTAGACGGAATCCCTGAACTAGCTTGATTAAAATTTTACTGTATGTCTGAGTTAATAAATGGTGTTCTGCCAAATCCAAATACGTCCATTCATGAAAATGAAAAGTGGCAATTAGCGTTACAAATTAGTAAATTGGGTATTTGGGACTATTGCGGAACTTCTGACCGTATTTTCTTTTCTCAACCGTCTAAGGCTCTAATTGGATTTGAAGATAATGACGAATTTGGTAATAACGCTACAGATTGGAACAACCGTGTACATCCAGATGACAGAGCGCAATACTATAACGATTTTCAAGACCACTCCAAAGGACTAAAACCTATCTACGAGAATAAGCACCGTGTTTTGCATAAAGATGGGTCTTACCGCTGGATTTTGGATCGCGGTCAAATTGTTGAAAAAGATAAATCAGGAAAAGCATCTAGAATTATTGGTACACACGTGGACATCACTGAATATGTTGAAAACGAAGAAAAAATAATAGACACCTTTAACCTTGTTGTAAAGCAAAATAGTAAACTTCAAAATTTTGCACACATTGTTACTCATAATTTAAAGCAGCATGCTGGTAATTTTGAAAGTCTTTTAGGGCTATATGAAGAAGCCGATACTGAAAGTGAAAAAACAGAAATGTTAGATTACTTAAAAACACTTTCTCAATCTTTATCAAAAACAATTACAGATTTAAGCGAAATTGTAACCGTACAATCTAAAGAAAAAACTTCAATACATAAACTATTCATTTATAATGAAATAAATATAATACTCAACGATTTAGAGTATTTTATATCAGACAATAACGCTACAGTTATTAATGAAGCTAGTTTAAATTGCTATGTGCATTTTAATACCTCGTATTTTCAAAGTATAATACAAAATTTAATTAATAATGCGGTTAAGTACAAACATCCAGATCGTGAACCTAAAGTAACTATAACGTCTCAAACTATAAATGATATTTTAGAAATTAAAATATCAGACAATGGTATTGGAATCGATTTAGAAAAATTTGGTAATGCCATTTTTGGACTCTACAAAACGTTTCATAATAACGATGACTCTGAAGGAGTTGGCTTATATCTTGTTAAAAATCAAATTGAAGCTTTTAATGGTACCATTACAGTGTCTAGTGTTGTCAATTCTGGTACAACCTTTACCATTACTATCCCGAACAAACAGTTTTAAAGTTATTCAAAAAAAAACCAAAAGCAATTAAACGGTAAAATATGCAGTTAATCTAATTAACTGGTGTTTAATCGATGTTAACATTTCTACAAACACAAAAATCCTCAAATTAATTCTTGTATTAGATATTTGCACTGTAATGTATTAATATTTAGAGAAATGGAACAGATAACCGAAGAAAACACTCTTGAAAACCAGAAATGGAAATTCGCTTTAGAAAACTCAGGAATTGGAGTTTGGGATTGGAATGCAAAAACTAACGTTGTCATTTACTCTAAAGAATCAAAAAAAATTATAGGTTTTAAAGATGACGAAATAAGCTCTGAAGCATCAGAATGGGATAATCGTGTACATAGAGAAGATAGAGCCGATTATTATGAAGATTTTAATGATCATATTACAGGCGTAAATTCAAACTATGTTAATATACACCGCGTCTTACATAAAGATGATACTTATAGATGGATCTTAGATCAAGGTAAAATAATTGAGCGCGATACCGCTGGTAATCCATTAAGAATAGTTGGTACACATACAGATATTACGAAACAAAAAGAAGCTGAATTATCATTAAAAAAGTCAATTGATGTTATTACTGATCAAAATAATAAATTAAAAAGTTTTGCACATATTGTATCTCATAACCTAAAACAACATGCTGGTAATTTTGAGAGTATCCTCAAGTTTCACGAAGAAGCGGATTCTGATGCTGAAAAACAGGAAATGGTTAGACACTTAAGAACTGTTTCTAAATCTTTATCAAAGACATTAAATAGCCTAAGTCAAATTGTTACACTTCAGTCTAAAGAAAGTATTAGAGATAAGAACATAGAAATAGGTAAAGAGGTAAATGCTGTTATAGAAGAACTTACTTTTATAATATCAGAAAGTAGCACTATAATTTATAATAATGTTAGAAGCAACTGTAATGTCTACTTTAGTGCTAGTTATTTACATAGTATTCTACAAAATTTAATTACTAACGCTATAAAATACAAACATACTGACCGTAACCCTGTAATAACTATTGATTCTGATTGTATTGATGATGATTTAGAATTGACGATTAGTGATAATGGAAAAGGCATAGATTTAGAGAAATTTGGTAAAGATATTTTTGGGTTGTACAAAACGTTCCATCATAATGAAGATGCTGAAGGTGTAGGCTTATACTTGGTCAAAAATCAGGTTGAAGCTTTCGGAGGTACAATCACCATCGATAGTAAAATAGATGTCGGTACAACGTTTAAAATACGAATTCCTAATCATAAAAAAATCCAGCTATAAGCTGGATTTTTTATTTATAAATAGTTTTAGAATTTACTTAGCAATATTTACCGCTCTAGTTTCTCTAATTACTGTAACCTTTACTTGACCAGGATAAGTCATATCTGTCTGTATTTTTTGAGAGATATTAAATGATAAGTCTGATGCTATTTGATCAGTTACTTTTTCACTTTCTACAATAACACGTAATTCTCTACCAGCTTGTATAGCATAAGCCTTTTTAACTCCGTTAAATCCAAAAGCAATTTCTTCTAAATCCTTTAAACGTTGTATATAACTGTCTAATACTTGGCGTCTAGCACCTGGACGTGCTCCTGATATAGCATCACAGACTTGAATGATTGGTGATAATAACGATTTCATCTCTATCTCGTCGTGGTGAGCTCCAATAGCGTTACACACTTCATCTTTCTCGCCATACTTTTCAGCCCACTGCATACCTAAAATAGCATGTGGTGTTTCCATATCTGCTTCTGCGTCTGGCACTTTACCTATATCATGTAATAATCCTGCACGTTTTGCTAATTTTGGATTTAAACCTAGTTCTGCTGCCATTACACCACATAATTTTGCGACTTCACGGGAGTGTTGTAATAAGTTTTGTCCGTAAGAAGAACGATACTTCATACGTCCTACCATTTTTATAAGTTCTGGATGTAATCCATGAATACCTAAATCGATAACTGTACGTTTACCAACTTCGATAATTTCTTGTTCTATCTGTTTTTGTGTTTTCTTAACAACTTCTTCAATTCGTGCTGGATGAATACGACCATCCGTTACTAATTTATGAAGTGACAAACGTGCTACTTCTCTTCTAACAGAGTCAAAACATGATAAAATAATTGCTTCCGGTGTATCATCAACAATAATCTCTACACCTGTCGCTGCTTCAATTGCACGAATATTACGTCCTTCACGACCAATAATACGTCCTTTAACATCATCACTTTCAATATTAAAAACAGAGACACAGTTATCAACCGCTTCTTCTGTTCCAATACGTTGTATAGTATTTATAATTATTTTTTTAGCGTCTTGCTGAGCTGTTAATTTAGCTTCTTCCATTTTATCTTGGATGTAAGCCATAGCATCACTTTTTGCTTCACCTTTTAAAGACTCTACTAATTGAGATTTAGCTTCGTCTGCAGACAGACTAGAAATAACTTCTAATTGCTCTACTTGGCTTTTATGCAGTCTATCTAGCTCTTCTTGTTTTTTATCTAAAACATCAAGTCTATGATTGTAGTCTTTTACTTTTACTTCGATATCAGTATTTAGCTTTTTGTTTTTAGATAACTCACTAGATACCTGAGACTCTTTATCTCTAACACGTTTTTCTGTGTCAGCCATTTTTTTGTCACGACTTAAAATAACCTTTTCGTGCTCTGCTTTAAGCTCTAAAAATTTTTCTTTTGCTTGAAGTATTTTATCTTTTTTGATACCATCACCTTCTACCTTAGCTTCTTTGAGAATAGCTGCTGCTGATTTTTTAGCACCTTTGATAAGCTTTGATGCGTTATTGCGCTCTAATATTTTAGCGACTATAAAGCCTATTATGGCTCCGATTGCAATACCTGCTATAATTAAAATTGTTTTATCCATTTTTGATTGTTTATATATAAAAAAAGCCTACACTAATTTGCTTTTGTATAAACTCCTTAAAAACAAGTTTAGGGCTAACAAGCTGATCAATAATCTGCCTAAATAGTAATAAATCACTATTAGCAGCACGCTTTTACAGCTTAAAACTCACCCTTTTTAAAGAATTAACGTTGAGTTTATCAAAAAAATAATTAATGTAGGCAGTAACCTAATATTCTATGTTATATGAACGTATTATAAACTAAGATGTGATTGTAACATATCATTTAAAGCTTCTAACTTATCCTGTACATGTTCCGTCACATGGTCTTTATCTAGTGCCTTCTGTTCTACTTGACTTGCAAATTGTAAAGCACACATGGCTAATACATCTTGCTTATCCCTAACAGAGTAGCTTTGCTCGAACTTGGTAATCATAGCCTCAATCTTCTTTGCTGCTAAACGCAGTCCTTCTTCTTGACTAGGTGCTATAGTTAACGGGTAGACTCTATTTGCTATAGATAACTTTATTTTAAGCGTGTCTGCCATAAAAACTATATAAACTTTAACTTGATAATTGACTTATACAATGGTCAATCTCTCTTATTAATGTATTTATTCTGAGCTTTGTTTCTCGTTTATCATTGTCACTGCCAAGTATTGTGTTAGCCATTTTTAAAGTGTTATACTTTTCTTGCCAAGTTTCTAATTCTAAATCCTTTGCAACACTTTTAGATTGGGATTGTTCTAAAGCCTTTTTAAGCTTTTCGTTTTCTAGTTTTAAAATCTCTTGCCTATGTAAGACTTTTTTAATTTTACCTTCTAGAGCATCAACAATGTTTTCAATCTTACTCATGAACTAATACTATACTTATCTCACAAAGTTAATCAAACCTTAACACAATACAATTAATTTTTGATAATTTTTTAAACCGCCTTTAATTATGCTCATTATCAATAGTATGGCTTAGTCTTTGATTTTACTTTGGTATTTAAAACCTTATTTATACTTTAGCCGTAATCAATATTTTATGCGATATACACTTTTATTACTCATTTTTATTTCAACTTTTGGCCAAGCACAAAGCATTTACCCTCAAGACTATTTTAGATCTCCTTTGGATATAGAACTGGTGTTATCCGGTACTTTTGCCGAGTTAAGAAGCAACCACTTCCACTCTGGTTTGGACATTAAAACTAAACAAAGAGAAGGTTTAAACATTTACGCAACTGCTAGCGGTTATGTTAGCCGAATTAAAGTATCACATTATGGATATGGTAAAGCTATTTATGTGACGCATCCTAATGGTTACGTTACAGTGCATGGGCATTTACAACGCTTTTCTGATAAAATTGAAACGTATGTTAAACAACGTCAATATGCAGAAGAAAGTTATGAAATCGAGTTATTTCCCGATTTAAACGATTTGGTAGTTACAAAAGGTGACGTTATTGCTTATTCTGGGAATACTGGTGGTTCTGGTGGTCCTCACCTTCATTTTGAGATTAGAGATAACCAAGAACGTCCAATCAATCCATTGCTTTTTGGTTTAAAAATTAAGGACTCCAAAAAACCGACAGTTAGCAGTGTTTATGCGTATCCAATTAACGACTTATCTCATGTAAATGGTTCTAACCAAAAGCAAAAAATTAGACTTATCCCTTTAAAAAATGGGGACTATAAAACCGAAGACTTGACAGCTTACGGTAAAATTGGTTTTGCTATTAATAGTATTGATAGACACGATTTAGCTGCTAATAAAAATGGAGTTTATAAAATTGAAACGTTTTATAATGGCATGCAAAATTTTACAATCGATTTTAAAAAGTTTTCATTTAACGAAACAAAACATCTTAATAGATTAATTGACTACAAACATTATAAGGATAAAAAGGAACGTCTTCAAAAGTTATTTAAAGACACCAACAATCCTCTAAGCATGTATGATAATATAATTGACGATGGATATTTAATTATATACGATACCGTTTCTAACGTTTATAAAGTAAAAATTACAGATTTTGATGGTAATGAAACTAGTATAAATATTAATATCAAAGGAGAAAACACGCAACCTACAGATATTGTAGATCGTTTTACTTCGCCTTATTATATTAAATCAGAAGAAGTAAATTTATTAGAGGATCAAAATATAAAAGTAGAAATCCCGAAACAGACCTTTTACGAAGACTTTTTTATTGATTATAAAGTTAGTGGTGATACATTAAAGCTTCATGAAAACAATCTTGCGGCTAAAAAGTATTTTACTATATCTTATAATGTTAGCAATTATAGTGCTGAAGATTTAAAACAAATGTACATTGCTAGATTAGTGAGTTACAAAAATTATTTAAGCTACTCCTCTACTATCAGAGAAGATAATACATTACTAACTAGGACCAAAAACTTGGGGACGTATTGCTTAGCAAGAGACACTGTAAATCCCACAATAACACCTGTAAGTTTTAAAGATGGACAATGGTTAAGTAAATACCGTTTTTTGAAAATCAAAATTGATGATAAAGAAACCGGTATCTCTAATTACAGAGCGTCCATTAATGATGAGTGGATTTTAATGGAATATGACTACAAAAAGAAGACCTTAACATACGATTTTAAAGATAAAGTCGTTACTGGTACTAAGAACAATTTAAAAGTTATTGTTACAGATAATGTAGGAAATAGCACTACATTTGAAGCAAGCTTTTTTAGAAAATAAAACAACTACCCTTGGACAAACCTAACTACACCATAAAACTATTAGCCTTTTTATTACCCCTGTTCTGTTTTGCACAAACAGGAACAATAAAAGGTGTGATTTTAAACGAATTTAACCAACCAGTAGAAGCCGTAAATATTAAGAGTGGAGCGTTTGGCGGACAAACCAATCAAAATGGTTTTTTCGAAATTAAAATTCCGGCTAACACAGATGTAAAAGTTATTTTTTCTCATGTATCCCATAAAAATATAACGGCTACTTTCAACTTAAAAAATGGTGAAAAATTAGAGTTTAATCCCGTCCTAAAAGAAAACGTAGAGCAAATTTCGACCGTTGTCATAAATGGTCGTAAAAGAAAAGATGTGGAAGGTATTGTTAATATTGATCCCGCTACATTAACAAAAATCCCAGGTGCACAAGCTGGTATTGAAAATTTATTAAAAACGCTACCTGGTGTTAGTAGTAATAACGAGTTAAGTACACAGTATTCTGTAAGAGGTGGTAATTTTGACGAAAACCTAGTATATGTTAATGGCATTGAAGTGTATCGTCCTTTTTTAATACGTTCTGGACAGCAGGAAGGATTAAGTTTTGTTAATTCCGATTTAGTTCAAAATGTAGATTTCTCTGCTGGAGGATTTCAAGCCAAATATGGAGACAAATTATCTTCTGTTTTAGATATTACTTATCGTAAACCAGTAGACAATAGCGTAGCTGTAGACGCTAGCCTATTAGGCGCTAGTGTAGCTATAGAAACTGCTAGTAAAGATTCTAAATTTACAGGTATCGTCGGACTACGCTACAGGGACAATAGCTTATTGGTTAACGCTAAAGAAACGGAGACTAATTTTAAACCAACCTTTGCAGATGTGCAAAGTTATTTAACGTATCAATTTACAGATAAATTAGAAGTCAGCTTTTTAGGAAATGCTGCACTTAATAAATATGATTATACGCCATTAACTAGGCAAACAAATTTTGGAACCTTAGATAACCCACAAGCGTTAATTGTGCAATATCAAGGTCAAGAAAAAGATAAATACCAAACCCTTTTTGGTGCTTTAAGTGCTAATTATGATGTTAATGACGATTTATCGCTGGCATTAGTTACGTCCACTTATCACACTACAGAAGAAGAATACTTTGACATTTTAGCACAGTATGCTTTAGGGGAAGTTAATAGTAATATTGGAGATGAAAATTTAGGTGAAGTCGAATTTGCTGAAGGTATAGGAAGTCAACTAAATCACGGGCGTAACGATTTAGATGCTTTAATCACGACAGTGGAAGCAAAAGGAACGTATACTAAAAATGAAAACGAATTCAAATTTTCAATAAAATATACCAAGGAGGATATTAGAGATAGATTGGTAGAATGGGAAGTAATTGATTCTGCCGGGTTCTCAATAAATCCTCCAAGATCAGATGCTTTTAATAATCAACCTTATGAGCCTTACGAAGGTCCTCTAGAAGCTTATCAGGACGTTAGAGCACGAAACAACACTACAATAGATAGATTGCAAGCATATGTACAATGGAGCAAGCGTAGCACCATTGGAGCACATGATGTATGGTATAATGCCGGCGTTAGAAGCCATAGTTGGACTGTTAATGATGAGGCTACAAACCAAAGTGTATCTCAAAATGTTTTTAGTCCCCGTGCACAATTTGCTATAAAACCAAACTGGGATAAAGACATGCTATTTAGAATTAGTGGTGGTTTATATTACCAACCTCCTTTTTACAGAGAATTACGTAATCAAGAAGGTATTGTCCAAGCAGATGTAAAAGCTCAAAAATCCATACACTTAGTATTAGGTAACGATTATAGTTTTAAAATGTGGGAGAGACCCTTTAAACTAACTAGTGAAGCCTATTATAAAAATCTAACAGATGTTAATCCATATACTTTAGAAAACGTACGTATTAGATATCGTGCTACTAATAATGCAGAAGCGTATGCTTACGGTTTAGATTTACGTTTAAATGGCGAATTTGTACCTGGTACAGAAAGCTGGTTTAGTTTTGGATATTTAAAAACAGAAGAAAATATTAATGATCAAGGTTTTATAGCAAGACCAACAGATCAACGCCTAAAATTTGCTGCATTGTTTCAGGATTACGTACCAAATATACCTAGTATGAAAATGTATTTAAACTTAGTTTATAATACAGGTCTTCCAGGAGGATCACCAAGTTACGCCGATCCTTACGTGTTTCAAAATAGACTTCCTGACTATAAACGTGCTGATATAGGATTTCAATTTGTTGTAGTAGACGCAGACAAGCAATTTGACAGTGGTTGGAAAAAAGCGTTTAAAGAATTGTCTTTTGGATTTGAAATCTTTAACGTGTTTGATGTTCAAAACTCTATAACCAATACTTGGGTTAGAGATGTGTACAGTAAACGTCAGTATGCAATACCTAATTATTTAACGCCACGTGTTTTTAATGTCAGAACTACAATGCGTTTTTAAAAATAAATACTGTTTAGTTTAAATGTTTTTTAATGCTTTTAGAATCCCTAAAACACAATTAGAAAATAACAACGAAATAATTTACAATGAAACTGTTTATCTATATAATTTTATTTTCTGCACCATTTTTATCACTTTCTCAAGAAAAAATTAAAACGTATTACAATGCAGAGGAAAATAAAATAATTTCTAAAACACAATTCCAAAACCTATTTGACTCTACTACAAGAGACGAATACTCCGTGCAATATAACAGTAATAAAAATAACGTATTACAGGTTATATATCCAAAATTAAGATATGGAATGTTGAATAAAAAAAAACTAGATAGCTTGATTTTTTTTATTGATAAACATTCAAAAAAAAGTTTAAATTCGAAAGAATTTATGTTAATTCATTACAAACACCGAAAGAATAATTTCAATTATTCATCTTCTTTCAATACTTTTAAAAATGATACTGAATTTATAAACGAATTAAATAAAACAATAAACTGCAACTCCTTTTTTATTAAAAGCTCTAAATCAAATAAACAACAACTACAGAATAAAATAAAAAGTAACAAAATGTTATTTTCTGATTTCCTGGAAAATACTTTTTTTATGTATAAAGTTCCCAAAAATGGTTTTGTTCTTATTAGAAATGACGGTAGATATTTAATTAATTATGGCTACTATTACAAGGAAAGAGTAATAGAACTGGCCGAATTTGTTTCTGGCAAAAAGAAAAAATCAGAAATAAAAGAATATCTAATACATTTTGATCATTATTTTACTATTTACAAATTAAACAATAGATATTTTTTTAATTTTAATTTAAAACATAAAGAAGCTTATTCTAAAAATTTTCAATTTGATATGTCAAGTATAGATGAGTCTTACAATGATTTTAAAAAACTTATACATCACCAATTTAACAGTTTTACAAAACCAACAACCATAAAAATTAAATCTGTTAAACAAGACGTTTATCTTGATTTTAAAAATAGAGACAATACAGTTTTAATGGATATAAGAATAAAAGAGCAAGGAAAATTAATTAAGTTAATAACATTTGATTACGAGAAAGCAAAAAAATTTTTTGGTCAAAATAACAACTAACACTCCATCCTAAAAAAACAACACTTGAGTAAAACAAAATTACAGAAGCCTTAAAATAAGTATAAGTTTGGGTATCTAACAACCCAAAATTATGTCTTATACTATTTTAATGTACCTTCATTTAGCCACCATACTTCCTGCTTTTGTTTTAGGAACACTCAGTTTTATACTAAAAAAAGGAACAGTAATACATAAAATAATTGGTCGGATTTATATGATTTTAATGCTATTAACAGCATTCATTACTTTATTTATGCCCTCTTTTATTGGCCCTCAATTATTCAACCATTTTGGTTGGATACACTTATTTAGCTTCCTAACTATTTACACTGTACCAACTGCATACACCGCGATAAAAAAGGGAGACGTAAGGCGTCATAAAATAAAAATGATTGGCTTATACGTTGGCGCAATGTTAATAGCTGGTGCTTTTACTTTTGTTCCTGGGCGTTATATGCATACCTTATTTTTTACCTAATACAAAGATTAACAGATCCTTGACAAACTAAAGTGCCTTAGCACCTATCTTTGTAATAAAAGCTATGTTTGGATTATTTAAAAAGAAAAGTGAGTTAGATAAACTTCAAGATAAATACAAAAAATTATTAGAAGAGTCGTTTAAATTATCAACTACTAATAGAAGTGAGAGTGATAAAAAACAAGCCGAAGCACAAGCGGTATTAGAGCAAATAGAAGCGCTTCAAAAAAACTAAGCTACTATTGCTCTGCTTCTAAGAAAGTCTAAACTTGTTTTGTTAAACAACAAGGGTTGTTCCACATTAACGACATGTCCACATTTTTCAACTACATATAATATTGAAGATGAATGCGATTTTACTATATCCTTTATGGATGGTAAAAACAAATGATCCTCTGCTCCCATGACGTAAAGTGTTGGGATTTGAATATCCTTTGCTCTAAAAAACCGAAGTAAAGGGTTGATCTCAGAGGTTAACTTAAACCATCTGATAAACTCTTTTTGATATAGTTTTTTAGCTTCGTTAACAAACAAAGATCTTGACTTTTTATGATTTTTTTTCGGCATTATAATAAATGCAAAAAAACGATACAATAACATATAAGGCACTACACTTTTAAAAATAACACCTAACTTAATCAAGATTTGAGACCTAACATTAAGTTTCATTATAGCACCTCCCATTATCATACTTTGTACGCGTTTGGGATGTTTTTCGGCTAAATTTCTTATTAAAATGGTTCCTAAAGAAATACCAACAAAATGTGACATTTCAATCTTTAAATGATTGATAACCTCAAGAATATCATTAGTAATAGAATCAAAAGTATATTTAGAATTAAAGGTGTCTTTTAATCTAGGCTTGCTATTTCCGTGACCACGAAGGTCCAAAATAAGCACATTAAATTCTGCTTTAAAATCTCTAATTTGCTTGTACCATATGGAACTGCTCCCTCCAGCTCCATGGACAAAAGTCACCCATTGATTAGAATTAGCATTTAAATATGTAGAGTAGTTTAACAAATATTTTTTATGAGTTACAAAAATACGATATAAAAAGACTTAAATATATTCTTTTAACACCTCAATAACATAATCTATTTCTTCTGTTGTATTATACTTACTAAAAGAAAAACGTAAAGACGGTTTTTGCATATCATCATCACTTAAAATTTGAGATAATACATGACTTCCTTTAGAGCTTCCACTTTGGCAAGCACTTCCTTTAGAACATGCAATTCCTTTTAAATCTAATTGAAAAAGTAATATCAATGCTTTTTCTGACGCAATTGGTAAGCAAGTATTTAAAACAGTATATGTGCTTTTTTCAAAATCGGCACTACTACCATTAAATCCAACACCAGGAAAATTAGTTTCTAGTTGCTTTATAAAATATGTTTTAAGCGTTGTGATATATGCTTTTTCTTCTTCTAGATTTTGGTAAGACAATTTTAAAGCCTCTTCCAATCCAACAATATTATGCACTGCTTCTGTCCCTGCGCGGTGTCCACGTTCTTGTTCTCCTCCAAAAATTAAAGGTTTTAAACCTGAATTTTTTCTAACAAATGCAAACCCAACTCCTTTTGGTCCATGAAATTTGTGACCACTTACTGCCATAAAATCTATCGGGATTTCTTGTAAATCCAATTTATAATGTCCTACAGACTGTACAGTATCACTGTGGAATAATGCTTGGTTAGACTTACACATATCAGCAACACGCTTGATGTCTAATATATTACCAACCTCATTATTAACATGCATTAAACTAACTAAGGTTTTTTCTGATGCTTGTAATAATTGCTCCAAATGCTTATAATCTACATGACCATCGACATCTAAATCTACATAGTTGATAGTAATATCGTACTCGCGTTGTAATTGTTGTACGGTATGCAAAACAGCATGGTGCTCTATTCTTGAAGTAATAATATTTTTTACACCTAAATCTCTAACTGCACTTAATAATGCTAAGTTATCAGCTTCCGTACCACCTGATGTAAATACAATTTCTGACGCAGATACATTTAAAAGCTTAGCTACTGTTTTTCTAGCTTGTTCAATCCATGCTTTAGCAGAACGTCCAAAACTATGCGTCGAGGATGCATTACCATAACACTCTTGCATAACTTTAGTCATTTTATCTATAACTTCTGGTCTTATCTGCGTAGTGGCAGCACTATCAAAATATACTGGTTTCATTGCGTTTATTGCTATTAAGAAGCACAAAAATAGTTTAAATAAAATTAATTAGCTTAACCAACGTTATAAGTTTGACAATTCTCTTATTTTTGTCTTTTAAACTTATTAGCAATGCGAAAAATTTCAGTTTTATTTATCTTTTTATTAAGTCTATTTTCTTGTGATGATGGCGACATTATTACCACTGAACTAGATTTTGATGATACTTTTGAGGCTTGTGGTGATTTAGTTTTCTTTAAAGTAAAAACGGAACCTAACGAAACGCTTTCATTACAATTAGATAGTCCTAGTTTTACTGTTGCTTCTTTGCTTGAAACTGAAGCTAACGCTGATAACACGTTACTAGTAGATTTGGTAACAACAGATGTTACCGTAGCTAGTGTTGCTGGTTTATTTAAGTTTAGAAGTTACACTAGTGATCCTACTGATTTTTTCTGTAATGATGTCCCTCCAAACGGTATTCAAATCGTTGAAGAGTATACAACTACAAGTGGAACTGCATATTTTACTGTTAGTTTAATTGAAGATGATAACGACGGAATACCTGCCGAATTAGAAGATGATAATTTAGATGGTGATAACGACCACACAACAAATCCTTTAGATACAGATGGTGACGGTTTGCCAGATTATTTAGATGCAGACGATGATGGTGATAATGTTTTAACAGCAAGTGAAAGTGTTGCTTACACAGAAACAGATGGCCTAAATAATGCTTTGGATACTGACGGAGATGGTATTGCAAATTATTTAGATAACGATGATGATGGTGATGGTATACCAACCAGAAATGAAGAGGTTACAACTTTTGATAATAACCCAACCAATGACGTTTCTGACAGTACTTTTGGTCCTGATTATTTAAACCCAATATTTATGAATAATCATCAACCGACATCATTTAGAAGTCATAGTATTTCTCAGGAATTTACAGTTACTCTTAAATTTGAAAATATTTCTTTTCCTGAAATTATTTATGACGAAACTAATTTTGGTACCTTAGATGATGGTTTAACGTCTAAAACTAGAACAATTACACCACCTTTTATTTAGGATTAATTAGTAGTGCTAGCATTTTGCATAATATAAACCTCTGTAGCTCCTAAACCGTATTTTTTATAGTCGGCTTCGTAGTATTTAACATTGTCATACCTACTAAATAAGGTTTCTAATTCCATTTTTAAAACACCTTCTCCGACACCGTGTATAAACACAATTTTTTGAAGACGCTTTTTAATAGCAAATTCTAACTTATGTCTAGCGGTATCTAATTGAATGGTTAATTTGTCATAATTAGTCATACCTCTTTCGTGGTCAACTAACTTATGTAAATGCAAATCCACTTCCATCGTTGGCTCATAACGTTCCTTAGCCTTAACTTTAGTTGTAGAATGGCGTTTTTTCTCTGTTTTTTCAGACAATACTTGTTGTAGTGATGCCGAATTAAAAACATTATTTCTTAGTGTAGCTGATTTAGTTTTAACTAATTCAGAAGGCTTAAATTCAAGCTCAAAACCTTCATCTGTTTCAATAGTTACAGTATTTGACACTATAGCTATTATTGTTCCAGACAAAGCATCATCCAAAACATCTACTACATCTCCAATCTTTAAATTCATTCTTCTTCGTCTTCAATTAGTTCCGATTCAACAAACGTCTCCTTTTCTTTTTTACTAGGTATTCCTGACTGCAAATTAAAAATACCAAACATTAATACAGCAACACCACCAACTAAGAGTAATATGTTTTGTTTCTCATTAGCATTGGCATAAATGGCAACAACTGCACCTAGTAAAATACAGATATAGTAAAGCGTAGTCTTTTTTTGCACGATTGCGATATATTTAATTATTTAAACAAATCTATATATTTTTATAATACTTGTGTCAATTAGCTTAGTAAAAAACACCAATTAACAAATTATTAATCCGCAATACCTTACATAAAGGATAGTCAAAAGACTAAAAATGAAATTATTATACTGAATTAAACCAATCATATTGATAAATTCAATATTTTTGTATAGAATATTCATCCCCCAAAGAATCATGAAAAAAAACCTAATATTCGCGCTACTTATATGTCCTATATATATAAGCTTTGCGCAACTGACAGTAAGAAACGATGCTTACATTTTTGTTGATGGTACTGGATTTGATGACACTGTAGCCGATGTCGCTCCATTATTTGTAACGGACAACATTAACCTACAAGAAGCAAACAGTACTATTTATTTAAGAAACGAAGCACAAATAATACAAGGTATTAAATCAACAGGTAATTCTGGTTTAGGTAAACTAAGTGTTTATCAACAAGGTACTGTACATAATTATGCTTATAACTATTGGACCTCTCCTGTAGGTAATGTATCAACTAATACAACAGGTAATTCTGCGTTTATACCTAATCAAAACATTTTTGATGTTGTAGATTTAACCAACAGTAATTTAGCTGGTTATGCTACTTCTGGATACAATGGTACAAGTGCACCTTTAAATATTGAAAGTTATTGGTTATGGAAGTATAACCCTGGTACATCTTATAGTGATTGGATATTTGTTGGTCAATCGGGAACGGTAGACGCAGGTTATGGTTTTACTATGAAAGGGACCACTGGATCTACTCCTGCTTCTGGGCAATTATATGATTTTAGAGGAAAGCCGAACGAAGGTGAAATTGGTGCTGAAGTTACCTTAGGTCAAGAAACTTTAATAGGAAATCCTTTTCCTTCCGCTTTAGATGCAAAAGCTTTTATACATGATGCCAACAATGTGCCTCTATTAGATACTGGTTCGTTATATTATTGGGAACAAGACCAATCTGTAAGCTCTCATGTTTTAGTAGACTACAGAGCAGGTTATGGTGCTTATACTATTGATGCTTCAGGTACACTTGGATCTTACGTCCCTCCTGCTTTTAATGCTTATAATGGCGATGGTACTTTAAATACAGCCGGATCGACATCCACCACAGGAAAAAGAGCCAGACGTTATATCCCTGTTGGTCAAGGATACATGGTCAAAGGTGCAGCCACAGGTACACTTTTAATATCAGATAAACACCGTGTATTTTATAAGAAAACTGGAGTGAATAGTGAATTTTACAGAACAACTTCGCAAAGAAGTACTAGTAATGATGCCTCAGAATACCAAATGGTATACAACGACAATGGAAATCAAATTATTCCTGAAGCTTTCAAACGCTTTAGATTAAACGTAGATTTTGGAGTTGCATACACAAGACAATTATTACATAATTTTCACGACTCAGCAACACCTGGAATGGATTATGGATTAGAAAGTAAAGTGAATAGTCTTTTAAGTGCTGATGCTAACTGGAAACAAGGCAATGATGCTTATGTTACTAAGGCTGATAAATTTGAAATTGAATTAATAATTCCAATCATTTTAAATATAGATGCGCCACAAACGTTAAAATTCAGATTAACGGATATTCAAAATTTTGACAATGGACAGCCAATATTTTTACACGATAAAGACAACGATTTATACGTAGACTTAAGGCAGCAAGACTTTGATGTTATTTTACCTATTGGTGTCTATTCCAATAGATTTGAAATTACTTTTGAAGAAGCAAATACATTATCAAGTGATGAGTTTGTAGATAATAATTTTAATGTACTACAAAACAATGCCAATGCAGAATTAGTTGTACTAAACCCTAAAAATTTAAAGATTAATAGTATTGAGTTATTTGATATAACTGGTAAGCTAATTTTTAATAAATTAGTGAACAATACAACTACAAGATTAAGCTATTCTACTAAAAACCTAAGTGATGGTGTGTATTTAGTAAAAACCACATTATCTAATAGTAATACAACTACTAAAAAAGTGATTGTTGCTAACAAGAAATAAAATTAGTTACTGTTTAAACAAAAAAAAAAGACTGTCAAATTTGACAGTCTTTTTTAGTATACAACAATTTAAAAATTACTTTTCAAATTGTTTTAATGTTTTTGTAATAATACCAACACAATCTAACAACTGTTCTTTAGTCATTACTAAAGGCGGCGCAAAACGGATAATATTACCGTGCGTTGGCTTTGCTAATAAACCATTATCACGTAATGCAATACAAATGTTCCAAGCAGTCTCGCTATCTTCTGTATCATTAATTAAAATAGCATTTAACAATCCTTTACCTCTAACCGAGTTAACAATATTTGAAGTTTCGATAAATTTAGCTAATTCAGATCTAAATAATTCTCCTAAATCAAAAGCGTTTTGTGCTAATTTTTCATCTTTAATTACTTCTAAAGCTGCAGTTCCAATTGCTGCTGCAACTGGGTTACCTCCAAATGTACTACCGTGGTTACCTGGCTTAATAACATTCATTATGTTATCGTTTGCTAACACAGCACTTACTGGGTAAGCTCCTCCTGATAATGCTTTTCCTAATATTAAAATATCAGCTTTTACTTCTGGAGTACCAGAGCAATGTTTGTCAGAACAAGTACAATTACCACAAGTTGCTAATAAACGTCCTGTTCTTGCAATACCTGTTTGTACTTCATCTGCAATAAATAAAACGTTATGTTTTGCACATAATGCTTTAGCTTTTGCTAAATACCCTTCACTTGGCACGTATACACCCGCTTCTCCTTGGATAGGCTCCACTAAAAAACCTGCAACGTTTTTGTTACTATTTAAAACATCTTCTAATGCTTGAAGATTATCATATTCAATTTTAATAAATCCTTTTGTATAAGGTCCAAAGTTTTTACGTGCTACTGGATCGTTAGAAAAAGATATAATAGTAGTTGTACGACCATGAAAATTGTTTTCGCAAACAACAATCTCAGCTTCATTCTCATCAATACCTTTTACTTCATAAGCCCATTTTCTACATAGCTTTAAAGCAGTCTCTACAGCTTCAGCACCAGTATTCATTGGTAATAACTTATCGTAATTAAATGTTTCGGTAGCATATTTTTCAAATTTACCTAACATATCATTATAAAAAGCACGAGACGTTAATGTCAATGTTTGCGCCTGCTTAACCATTGCTCCTACTATTTTCGGGTGACAATGTCCTTGATTAACTGCAGAATATGCAGATAAAAAATCATAATATTTTTTTCCTTCTACGTCCCAAACAAATACACCTTCACCTTTGCTTAATACAACAGGTAATGGATGATAGTTGTGTGCTCCGTATTTGTTTTCTAAGTCCATCGCTTCTTGCGATGTTAATTGGTTTAAAACAGCCATTTTTTCAATATTTAAAGTTATAAAGTAGCCATTCCTTCTGTACCTTTATCCTTTCGAAAGCTCGAAAATTCAGCGTGGGAGAGAAATCATCCCTAAGAACTCGCAAATTAATAAATAAAACCTTCAAAGAAATAAAAATCAAATTTATTATAGTAATATATACCAATTCTAAATTCCTTTTAACAGACAAAAGCGCACTTAATCCGATGTGACATTTACTAGTTCTATTAATAATTACAACTGTCTTATAAATTCTATTTTAGCTAGAATCATTAACTAATCAACAAAATAATAATACAAAATGGAATTTTTAAAAAACATTGAAAGAAGTATTTCAAACTCACTTG
The DNA here is from genome assembly GCF_002836085.1 of Olleya sp. 1-3. Classification (NCBI taxonomy): domain Bacteria; kingdom Pseudomonadati; phylum Bacteroidota; class Flavobacteriia; order Flavobacteriales; family Flavobacteriaceae; genus Olleya; species Olleya sp. 1-3. The sequence goes on along the minus strand of NZ_PJBW01000002.1, from coordinate 251,262 downwards.
GAGATAATTTAACTAATGCTTTGGGTGCTTTACTTATATTAATAATAGGAATCTTTGTCGCTAAATTTGTAAAAAAAATAATTACAAAATTAGTAGCAAAAAGTGGTATAGATGCAAAACTTAAAAGCGATAAAGTAATATTGTCAAAACTAATTGGTAAGCTTATCTACTTTTTATTAATGATAATTGTGTTTATGCTAGCATTAGAAAAATTAGGAATGACTAACGTTCTTGAGCCATTAAAAATAATGCTTAATAAATTTTTAGGTTTTATTCCTAATATTATAGGAGCAGGATTAGTAGCTTACATAGGTTACATGCTTGCTAATGTAGTTTCAGAATTAGTAGAATTATCTGGAGATACCATTCAAAAATTTACACCAAAATTAAAATTACCAGAAAATATTAATCTTGTTAAAATATTAAAACAAGTGGTATTCATTTTAATATTTATACCATTATTAATTTCTGCTTTAAACATTTTAAATATAGAAACTATTTCAGAGCCAGCAACACAAATGTTAAGTACGTTCTTTGCTGCTATTCCTAAAATATTATTAGCTGCAATTATTTTAATAGTATTTGTTGTCGCTGCAAAATTTATTTCTGCTTTATTAAAAGACCTTTTAAAAAGCATGAACTTAGACAGTACTTTAGAAAAAATGAATATGAAAAGCTTATTTGGTAACACCAATGTAGCAACTGCTATTTCTAAAATAGTTTATGTTTTTATTATCCTTTTTGGATTAGTTACAGCTTTAGAAAAATTAGAATTCTCTCAATTAACATCTATTGTTGATACAGTAATTTCTTATGGTGGAAGAATCCTTTTCGGAATTGTAATTATTACACTTGGTATGTGGTTAGCTAATTTATTAACTTCTACAATAGCAAAGGGTAACAACGTTTTTGTAACTTCTATTATTAAAATAGCAATTATCGCTATTTTTCTAGCTATCGGATTACGCTCTATGGGAATTGCTGATGAAATTGTAAACTTAGCATTCGGAATTACATTAGGTACAGTAGCACTTACAGTCGTATTATCTTTTGGACTTGGTGGTCGTGAAGCTGCAGGAAAACAGATGTCTAACATTTTAGACAGATTTAATAAAAAATAATTTAAATTTCCTTTAAATTTAAAACTGCTCTAAAACATTAGAGCAGTTTTTTTTTGATATTTTTGCACTTATGGCAAGACGAAATACAAAAAAACAAATTTTTACTAATGTAGAAGTTTTAGATGCTGCAGCTAAAGGAAAGACTGTAGCTAAAGCACCTGATGGACGTGTTATATTTTTACCAAACGCAGTACCAGGAGATATAGTAGATGTACAAACATTTAAAAAACGTAAGTCTTATTTTGAAGGTAAGGCTACTGTTTTTCATAAATTAAGTGATAAACGTACAACTCCAGAATGTGAGCATTTTGGCGTTTGTGGGGGTTGCAAGTGGCAAGATATGGGCTATGAGCACCAATTATATTACAAACAAAATGAAGTTACAAATAACCTAACCAGAATTGGTCATTTAGAGTTACCTGAAGTAACTCCTATCCTACCGTCTGCAGAACAATATTTTTATAGAAATAAAATGGAGTTCTCTTTTAGCGATGCTAGATGGTTAACTTTAGAAGAAGTACAATCTGATAGAGATTTAGGAGACAGAAATGCACTTGGTTTTCATATTCCTGGAATGTGGGACAAAATATTAGATATTAAAAAATGTCATTTACAAGCAGATCCTTCTAACGCTATTAGAAATGCGGTTAGAGATTTTTCTATTAAAAATGAACTAGAATTCTTTAATACTAGAAACCAAACTGGTTTATTACGTACTATGATGATACGTACGTCTTCTACAGGCGATATAATGGTTGTTATTCAATTTTTTAAAGAGGATGTTACAAAACGTGAATTGCTTTTAAATTATGTAGCTGAAACTTTTCCAGAAATAACATCATTACAATATATTATTAACGAAAAAGCTAACGATACTATTTACGATCAAGATGTAATTTGCTTTAAAGGTGAAGATCATATTTTTGAAGAAATGGAAGGTTTGAAATTTAAGATAAATGCGAAGTCATTTTATCAAACCAATTCTAATCAAGCCTACGAGTTATATAAACTAACCCGTGAGTTTGCCGATTTAAAAGGAGACGAATTAGTTTACGATTTATATACAGGTACCGGAACTATTGCTCAATTTGTATCTAAAAAAGCTAAAAAAGTGGTTGGTGTAGAAGCTGTACCAGATGCTATTAGTGCAGCAAAAGAAAATGCTGAACGCAATAATATTACAAATTGCGAGTTTTTTGTAGGAGACATGAAAAACGTTTTTAACCAAGAGTTTATAAATACTCATGGTCAACCAGACGTTATTATTACAGATCCACCAAGAGACGGAATGCATAAAGATGTGGTACAACAAATACTAAATATTGCGCCACAAAAAATAGTATATGTAAGTTGTAATAGTGCGACGCAAGCTAGAGATTTAGAGTTAATGAAAGACATCTATAACATTACTAAAGTGCAAGCTGTAGATATGTTTCCGCAAACACACCATGTAGAAAATATTGTACTTTTAGAAAAGAAATAATTTACAACGTAAATGAAACATTTAAAACTTTACTTAGTAGTATTGGTTGCCTCGTTTAGTCTTTTGACTTGTGAGCGTGACGATTTATGTCCAGAAACAACACCTACAACGCCAAGTCTAATTATTGATTTTTACAACAATAATGCGCAGGACAGTAGGAAAAATGCAACAAACCTATATGTAATTGGTCAGGATAATGAAGACGTTTTAGATGGTTATAATGTTGCAACCGTAAACCAAGTTGTGTTACCATTACGAACAGACACAGATACTACAACATTTTCTTTAACCCGTAATACAGTTTTAGATGACGATGGTAATATTACCTCAGGTAATACAGATACAGTTACTATAACCTACGCTACGGAAGACGTTTATGTCTCTAGAGCTTGTGGTTATAAAACTATATTTAAAAATGTAGTAGTAACAATAGATGGAGGTACGGATGCTAATTGGATCATATTTGCACAACCAGAAAATGATAATTTAACAATTGAAGATGAAACAACAACACACTATTTCTTTTATCATTAGTCTGTTTTTGTGCTGTAGTGTAACATTACACGCACAAGAAGAAAAAGAAGAGGTCGCAATCAAAAAAGATAGTATCCAACTGCGCTATGGTTTGCGTTTAGGTACAGACGCTAGTAAATTAATTAGAACAGCTTTAGACGATGACTATTCTGGTTTTGAAATTAATGGTGATTACCGTTTGACTAAAGATCTATTTATTGCGGGAGAAATTGGTAATGAAGAAAAAACAACCACCAATGACTTTTTAGATGTTACTGCTAAAGGAAGCTACTTTAAAGTTGGTTTTGACTATAACCTTTATGATAATTGGGCAGGAGCGGATAATATGATTTATTCAGGTTTTAGAATTGGAGCTAGTACTTTTAGTCAAACTAGAACTAGCTATACTGTTTATTCTACCAATCAATATTGGCAACCTCAATTCTCATCAACAGAGTCAATAGAATCTAGTGGCTTGTCTGCCATTTGGGTTGAATTAATATTAGGAATTAAAGCTGAAGTTTTTACTAATTTTTATATTGGTATTAATGCGCAATTAAAAGGAATGATTACGCAAGACCAACCTATAGATTTTGAAAATTTATTTGTGCCTGGATTTAACAAAACGTTTGATTCCGGTCGTATCGGGGTTGGTTACGGATACAGTGTTTCCTATCTAATACCGCTTTTTAAGAAAAACAAAAACAGTGTAAAAACAAAAAAGGAAGTTGATAATTAATCAACTTCCTTTTTTTTATTAGCTATTTATAATAACTACTTATTCATGTACTTTCCTTTTTTACTTCCTGCGTAAATCTCGTATTTAACTAAACGTGATTCCAACATAGCATTCATTAAATGGATTTTTCTTGATGGTCTTAAACCAACATGTTTTAAAGCCTCTAAATTAGAAGTAATAAACCAAGCATCTGTATTTGGGTAGTTCTGCTTTAAAGTATCTCCTATATTCTTGTAAAAGCTCTCCATTTCAATATCAAGACGTTCTCCGTACGGTGGGTTAAATACCATATGTAATTTTGACTCCCCTCCTCTTTGTGTCTTAAAAAAGTCTTCGTGCTGTATTGTTATAAAATCCTCTAAGTGCGCATTTGCAATGTTTTCCTTAGCTTTTGTAACTGCACTTGGAGACTTATCATAACCTACTATTTTATGATGAAAATCTCTAGTCTTTTTAATTAAAGACTCTTCAATTTTTTCAAATAAATCTACATCCCAATCGTTCCAACGCTCAAAAGCAAACTCTTTACGCATTAAATTTGGTGGTATATTACAAGCAATCATAGCAGCTTCTGCTAAAATAGTTCCACTACCACACATTGGGTCTATAAAATCGGATTGTCCATCCCAACCTGACAACATAATAATCCCTGCTGCCAACACCTCGTTAATAGGTGCAATATTGGTTGCTAATTTATAACCACGTTTGTGTAAAGAATCTCCAGAAGAATCTAAGGAAATATTACACTCTTCCCTATCAATATGAACGTTAATTTTAACATCCGGAAACTTTAAGTCTACATTTGGACGCTCTCCAGTTTCGTCCCTAAACTTATCTACAATGGCATCTTTAGTTTTTTGTGCTATATATAAAGAGTGTGTAAACACCGTAGAATTTATTGTAGCATCAACAGCTAATGTTCCTGACGACTTCAAATAAGGCGTCCAGTCCATTTTATAAACCTGATCATATAGATCTTTTTCTGTTTGAATTTTAAAACTATGTATCGGTTTTAAAATTTTTGTTGCTGTACGCAAAGCCAAATTACTTTTGTACATAAATCCTTTATCCCCAACAAATGACACGTTACGAACACCGATTTTTACATCGCGTGCACCCAATTGTGTTAACTCTTTTGCTAGTAACTCTTCAAAGCCAAATAAAGTTTTGGCAACCATCTTGAAATTTTCTTCCATTCTTTTCGTCTAATACTTTGCAAAAATACTCTATTTTTGCCGGAAATATAACCTTTATAAATAATTGGGTTAAGGATGGAGCAATTTGTTTGAGCTCCTCGGAGAGAGCGAGTTGTGAGAGCCTGATAAACTGTAGCTTAAGCGGAAGTTTAAACCCCAAAAATAAAATATGAATAAAAACGATAAAAAATGGTACGCATCATGGTTTGATAGTCCATTTTACCACATACTTTACAAAGATAGAGATCATACTGAAGCAGAGCATTTTATGACTAGTTTAACGGAATATTTAAATCTTCCTGAGGAAGGTAAAATATTGGATTTAGCTTGTGGTAAAGGTAGACATGCGGTGTATTTAAACTCGATTGGATACAATGTTACTGGTGCAGATTTATCAGAAAATAGTATTAATCATGCTAAGCAATTTGAAAATGACACATTGCATTTTAAAGTGCATAATATGTGTGAGCCTTTCGGCGAAACTTTTGATGCTGTGTTTAATTTGTTTACCAGTTTTGGATATTTTGAAAACGAATCTGACAATTTAGCGACTATAAAAGCTATTAAAGCCAATTTAAACGATTCTGGTTTTGGTGTTATTGATTTTATGAATACCGAGTTTATTATTGACAACCTGGTTCCCGAAAACGTTAAAACGGTAGAGGGCATTGACTTTTTACAAAAAAGACGAGTAGAAAACGGATACATTATTAAAGACATTAGCTTTACGGCAGATGGCGAAGAGTATCAGTTTCAAGAGCGTGTTAAAGCTTTTAGCTTAGCTGATTTTGAAGCTTTGTTTGAACAAGCCGGTGTTTATTTATTAGATATTTTTGGAGATTATAAATTAAATAAATTTCATAAAAAAACATCTGATCGCTTAATCATGATTATCAAGTAAGTAATTTAGTAAAACAAATGCAAAATTTTATTTTTCCCATTATAGCTGTTGTTTTAGGGTATTTAATAGTCTTATTATTTAAGCCTAAACATAACCGCAGTCTTAAATTACTACTAGCGTTTAGTGGTTCTTTTTTACTGTCAATTACCGTTTTTGATTTTTTACCTGAAGTGTATAATAGTTTTGATAAACCTATTGGTTTGTTTATCATGATTGGTATATTATTACAAATTATACTAGAGTTTTTCTCTAAAGGAGCAGAACATGGTCATGTACATATTGACAAAAGTAGTGTTGATTTTCCTTGGTTATTATTTATAAGTTTAAGTATCCATAGTGTTTTAGAAGGCATCCCTATCGAGGCACATGACCATTTAATTTATGGTGTTATTATCCATAAACTACCTGTAGCTATAATATTATCAACCTTTTTTCTAGCTTCAAACTTAAGTAAGTCTAAAAGTATTATGTTTTTATTACTGTTTGCATTAATGACGCCTTTAGGAGTGTTTTTATCAATGCAATTTCAGTTTTTTGAAAACTATTATTATGAGGTTTCTGCTTTGGTTATTGGTATATTTTTACATATTAGTACCACCATTTTATTTGAAAGTAGCGAAGGGCATAAATTTAATTTAGCTAAACTAAGTACCATTGTTTTAGGTATTATAATTGCCTATTTAATATAACGAGGCGTTAACCATATAAAAATATAATCTAGCACGTTTATAAACTTTAACCGTGTTAATACTGTAATATATCTATGTTTTCAAAAGAAGAATCAAGAGAGATAAAAGAGTTGTTTTGGACTAGTTTTGGAAAATCTTTTCCAAGAAAATGGACGCTATACAACACTAAACTAAAAGGCTTAAGCTTCAAGTTTTATTTTGATAATAAAAAAGCTTTTGTAACATTAGACCTTGAAGATGATCTTGAAAACCGCATTAATTACTGGGAAAAACTAGTATCTCTAAAATCTATTTTGTTAGATCAATATCTTCCCGAAGCTATTTATGACGAAGAATATATACTAGATAATGGAAAAGAAATCTCTAGAATTTATGTGCCCTTAGAGCAAAAAGTATCTATACATAACAAAAACTCTTGGCAAGAAGTAATGGTGTTTTTTAATACACACATGGCGCTTTTTGAAGACTTTTTTGAAGAGTATAAAGATATTCTAGAAGATTAAACCTACTCCATTTTTTATCAAAAATAGCTGTTTTAATTGTGTTAGGTACAATTAAAAATAACGACTTAGTATTTGTGTGTTTTATTTTAAAAAGATTAATTACAGTACGTTTTACTGTTTTATTTTTTTTAAAAGTAAATGGTAGACAGTACTAGTTATAGTCAGTTGACAAACTTTCCTCAATACCAAATAACAATTTTAGTGTTATTTTCATACGCTATATATCACGTTTAATTATTGGTTTAAAAATGAATTTATTCTTTTTAAACCAGTAGTATTGATGTGTAAAATAACGTTAAAATAAATTTAAATTCGGACTAATAATTAAACCTGTAGCCAATTACTTGTTATATTTGAGAAGCATGGATACCATATTACAACACTACCAAAACACTCGAAATTATACTCAAACTATTTGTAATCCTCTAAAAATAGAAGATTACACACCACAATCTGCTGCTTTTGCAAGTCCGCCTAAATGGCATATTGCACATACCACATGGTTTTTTGAAGAAATGATTTTGAAATCGTTTTATCCAAATTATATTGTTTTTGACAGTGAGTATTCGTTTTTATTTAATAGTTATTACAATAGCATAGGTAAACGTATAGAGCGTCATAACCGTGGTTTAATTACACGTCCAAGTATTGATGTGATTTTTAAATATCGTGCTTATGTGGATAAACATATGTCTCAACTATTAGAAACAGCAGCGGATCCAGAAGTTGTAAAATTGACTGTTTTAGGCATAAATCATGAGCAACAACATCAAGAGTTATTGCTTACCGACTTAAAATACACGTTTTCTTTAAATCCAATTAATCCAAAATATACAGACCATAATTTGGTTGAAGCCACCAATATAGAATCCGGTTGGTTATCAATACAAGAGGGGGTTTACAGTATTGGACATAATACAGATTCGTTTTCTTTTGATAATGAGCTAGGTTTACATAAAGTCTACCTTCAGCCCTACAGTATTAATAAAGCCTTAGTAACTAATCAAGAATATATTGAGTTTATTGAAGCCAAAGGCTATCAAACCTCTAATTATTGGCTAGACGAAGGTTGGTATTGGATTAATGACAACGCAATTGACAAACCCTTATATTGGGTTAAGATAGACGCAACTTGGTACCATTATACACTGTCTGGTTTAAAACCAGTTAATCCTGATGCCATTTTAACGCACATATCTTATTATGAGGCTGCCGCATTTGCTTTTTGGAAAGGTATGCGCTTACCAACAGAGTTTGAATGGGAAATAGCCTCTGAAAACTTAAATTGGGGACAACGTTGGGAATGGACCAATTCCGCTTACTTACCTTATCCTAATTTTGAAATAGCAAAAGGTGCTGTTGGCGAGTATAATGGTAAATTTATGATTAACCAAATGGTGCTTCGTGGGGCATCTTCTGCTACATCCAAAAACCACAGCAGACCAACTTACAGAAACTTTTTTCCACCACAAACTAAATGGCAATTTTCAGGCATTAGACTAGCTAAATAAATATGAATAACAATTTTTTAAACGACGTAGATAAAGGTCTAAGTAATACACCTAAGTACCTTTTATCCAAATATTTTTATGATAAAAAAGGAGATGCTTTATTTGTAGATATTATGAATATGCCCGAGTATTATTTGACTAGAGCTGAATTTGATATCTTTAAAAATCAAACCCAAAATATCATTAAAGCGCTACAACTTAATAAAAATACATTTTTTGAATTGATAGAACTTGGAGCTGGAGACGGAACCAAAACAAAAGAACTATTAAAAGTTTTAGATACTGAAAATTACGATTTTAATTATGTGCCAATAGATATTTCTCAAAATGCCTTAGACCAATTAAAGCAAAGTGTAGACAAAGAATTACCTAACGTTAAAACAACCACCAAACAAGGTGATTATTTTAATGTTTTGGCATCATTAAAACAATCTAATCATCCTAAAATAATTTTATTTTTAGGCTCAAATCTTGGTAATTTAAGTGATGTACAAGCGGAAGATTTTCTTTCTAAATTATCAAATTCATTAAGACCAAATGATAAAGTTTTATTAGGTTTAGACCTTATCAAATCTAGAGACATTGTACTACCTGCTTATAATGATAGCCAAGGAATTACAAAACGTTTCAACTTAAACTTATTAGATAGAATTAATAACGAATTAGGTGCAGATTTTGACACGAATGCCTTTGTACACCAACCAGAATACACAGAAGAAGAAGGTATAGCCAGAAGTTATATAGTAAGCACAACAAATCAAAATGTTACGGTTAAAAGCTTAAATAAAACATTCCATTTTATGGAAGGAGAACGCGTACATACAGAGACCTCTAGAAAATATAATGATACCATTTTAAACTCTTATTTAAAGAATACATCATTACAAGTTATTGACAAATTAATGGATAGTAATACTTATTTCGCAGATTATATATTGGATAAAAAATGATTAAAAAACAATCAGAAGTATTAGGAATATTAGGGCTTGGAAGCCGAAGCACTTTGTTTTATTTAGAACAATTGAACACACAATTCCACACCCTAAAAGGCGATTATCATACCTTCCCTTCTATTACACATACTGTAGATTTTAATACTATAAATCCGTATTTACCAAATCAATTTAATACACTTAAACCCGTTGTTAAACAACAAATAACATCACTTTTTAAGGACAATGTACATAGCTGTATTGTACCTAATATTACTTTACATGAAACTATAGATCAATTACAATTTGACAAGCCTATACTTCATCCTATAACGTTAAGCACACAACACCTAAAAGCTCAAAATATAAGTAACGTGATAGTTTTTGGCTCTTTATACACAATGAGCTCGGATTATATTACTAATCAATTACGTTCAGAAAATATTACGGTAACATTGCCATCTAAATCTGATCAAATCACAATTGATAATTGTCGAAAAAAACTATATAGTTATTCTGAAACAGATATTGATTTTGAAGAATATAAAGCACTTATAGAAAAATACAGTAAAAATAATATTGTATTAGTTGCCTGTACAGAATTGTCGCTATGGACAATTGCGCTTAACAATAAAAACATAGTGGATATGGCATTACTACAAATAAACAAAGCTATAGAACGCACCCGACAATAATTTATAAACAGGATGTTTTAGAGTTAGACTACAAAAAATAAGACCATAAAAAAATGGCAAATGGCACCTCCTAAAACAAATAAATGCCAAATAACATGATTGTATGGTATTTTCTCGATAGCATAAAATACAATACCGACAGTATAAGACAAGCCTCCTGCCATAAGTAATACAATACCGTTAGGCTCCATAATACTTGATAGCCTTGCAAAATCAAAAACTATTAACCAGCCCATAACTAAATACAATAGTGTGGAAAAAAAGTTGAATCTCCCTGTGAAAAACAGTTTTAAAACTACACCAAAAGCAGCAATTGCCCAGACGGTATAAAATAATGTCCAACCTAAACTTTGCTCTAAAGTAATAAGTAAAACTGGCGTATATGTTCCTGCAATTAGCAGATAAATACTAACGTGATCTACAATTCTAAAATAGTGTTTCTTTTTTTCTTCAGTAATAATATGATATAGTGTTGACGCTGTAAACAAAATGATTATTGATAAACCGTATACCACAACACTAAACAAACTGTATTCTGTTTTTTTAGTTTCAAAAACCATTAATAGCACTAATGCTACAATACCAAAAACAGCACCTATACCGTGTGTTAATGCATTTAATTTTTCTTCAAAAGGGGTTTGCTTACGCATTAGTTATTATTAGATTTATCTGTTGTTTCCCATTTATTGGATAACTTATAGTATTCAAAATTTAAAGGCGATTTCACCAATTTAAGTATTCCTCTTTGCCAGGCTCTAACCAAAATATCTTCGATTAAATAATCTTCCTCTACGTTTTCAGGGTCATACTCACGTTTTAAAGAAATATTAAATAAGTACGCCGTACTATTATACCAAAAGGCACGCCATCCATTACGTAACTCTTTTATCAAGTTAAAGGCTGTATCTCCGGTTTGTCTATGTATTAATTTAACTAAAATTTGACCCTCCGTTTTAGTTAACTTTTTTAACTCTTCAGAAAACTCTTCTTCTATATATTTTTGGACTTTTTTAGCGTACTTCTTTTTCTCGCGTTTTTTAGTCAACGTTTTCAATTTAGTATTTAATGCGTTTAGACGGTCTGCTGCCAACTTTGCATACGGATACACTTTTATTGTTTTTCGTCTTAAAATATAATAACGTCTTCTGTCCGCTTTATCTTTAAAACTTAGCTTATCCAAAAGCATAACTTCATCTAAATAAATAGAAGTATGTGGGATAGAATCTCCAGCAATAATAATGTACTCTACCTCTGTGGAATCTTTTACAACCTCATTAACTTCCTGTGCAAAAAGTCCAAAAGGGAGACATAAAAAAAGGCAAATAATATACTTCATAGTGACTTAACTGCTAAAACTATTCCAAAATAGAACATTTTATTGCACAAAATTAATAATTAACGTCTTGCTAACGATTAAAAAGTGTGAATATTCTTATTTTAGACAAAAATTAAATCAAATGGCAACAAAAAGCATACTTAATAAAAAGTCAATGGACTTTTTAGAAACATATTTAAATAATGCGTCTCCAACAGGATACGAATGGGATGGTCAAAAAATATGGATGGATTACCTTAAACCATATGTAGACGAGTTTTTTACTGACACCTACGGAACAGCTGTTGGGGTTATTAATCCTGATGCTAAATTTAAAGTTGTAATTGAAGGTCATGCAGACGAAATCTCATGGTACGTAAACTATATTTCTGATAACGGATTAATTTATGTGGTAAGAAACGGTGGTAGTGATCATCAAATTGCACCTAGTAAAATAGTTAATATTCATACTAAAAACGGTATTGTAAAAGGTGTCTTTGGATGGCCAGCAATACACACACGTAATAAAGCTAAAGAAGAAGCACCAAAGCCTAATAACATTACTATTGATGTTGGTGCTAAAGACAAAGAAGAAGTTGAAAAAATGGGTGTGCATGTTGGATGTGTCATTACCTATCCAGATGAGTTTCATATTTTAAACGGAGACAAATTTGTTTGTCGTGCTTTAGATAACCGTATGGGTGGTTTTATGATTGCTGAAGTAGCACGTTTGCTTAAAGAAAATAAGAAAACATTACCATTTGGACTTTATATAACCAACTCGGTTCAAGAAGAAATTGGTTTACGTGGTGCACAAATGATTACGGAAACAATCAAACCAAACGTAGCAATAGTTACAGATGTAACGCATGATACTACTACTCCAATGATTGACATGAAAGTACAAGGTCATGTCGAAATTGGTAAAGGTCCTGTAGTTGCTTATGCGCCTGCTGTACAACAAAAATTACGTGATTTAATTACGGATACTGCAGATGATAATAAAATACCGTTTCAACGTGCTGCTTTAAGTAGAGCAACAGGAACTGATACTGATGCATTTGCATACAGTAATGGTGGTGTTGCATCGGCATTAATCTCTTTACCATTACGCTACATGCACACGACTGTAGAAATGGTACACCAAGATGATGTAGAAAACGTTATTAAATTAATTTATGAAACATTACTTAAAATTGAAGATGGTGAAACATTTTCTTATTTTAAATAATCAGTTTTGATCATTTAAATACAAATAACATAAAACAATTAAAGCCTCTTTTTGAGGCTTTTTTTTATCTTTATACTATGGATTTAAAACAACAAAAACACTTATTTGATTTACCAGAAGACGTCACGTATTTAAATATCGCGTCGCAATCGCCTGCATTTAACGCGATGCATCAAGCCGGATTAGATGGATTACTACAAAAAAGAAGGCCTTACTTAATAACGGGCTCTGATTATTTTGAACCCGTCAAACAACTTAAATCCTTATTTGCACAACTTATTGATGAAGACAATTATAACCGTATTGCTTTAATTCCGTCAGCATCTTATGGTATTGCAACAGTGACAAATAATATTGTTTTAAAACCAACCGACGAAATTTTGATTATTGACGAGCAGTTTCCCAGTAATTACTATTCCTGGAAAAGATTAGCAGATCAATATCAAGCAACTATTAGAGTTGTAAAAGCACCTTTAGATGTAGAAAACATTGGTCAACAATGGAATTTAGATATCATAAAAGCTATAAATACTAATACCGCTGTGGTAGCCATGGGACATATCCATTGGTCTAACGGAACGTTATTCGATTTAAAAAAAATACGAGAAAAATCTAAACAACACGAAGCCTTATTAATTATTGACGGTAGCCAGAGTATTGGCGCTTTACCATTCTCTGTTAAAGAGTTACAACCCGATGCATTGATTTGTGCAGGCTACAAATGGTTATTTGGTCCGTATGGTTGTGGTTATGCTTATTTTAGTAAAACGTTTGATAACGGAATTCCGCTTGAAGAAAATTGGACTAATCGCTTAGATAGCGACAACTTTTCAGGCTTAACAAACTACCAAGAACAATATAAGCCATTAGCCAATCGCTATTCTGCAGGAGAAAGTGCCAGCTTTTTAAACGTAAAAATGCAAATCGCAGCACTACAGCAAGTTTTAGAATGGACACCTGAAGCCATCCAACACTATTGTAAAACAATAACACAAAAAGCTGTTCAAGAATTAAGAGCATTAGGATTTCAGATTGAAGATGATGATTATAGAACGCATCATTTATTTGGCATTAAATTACCAGAAAATATAACGCCAGAACGTGTAAAACAAACATTGGCTAATCATAATATTTATGTTTCCTTCCGGGGAAATTACATTAGATTGTCTAGTCATGTTTTTAATACAACTGAAGATTTTAAAACATTAATCGCTTGCTTTTCAGCTTTAATTAAAACAACTTAACATGGACGAAACAATTGATATTGTTGACAAAAATGGACTTCCAACTGGAGAGACCGCTTTAAAATCTGTCATTCATACTAAAGGTTATTTACATAATACCGCACACATTTGGTTTTATACTGATGACGGTCAAATATTACTCGCACAACGTGCAGCATCAAAATCAATCTATCCATTACTTTGGGATGTATCTGTTGCTGGGCACATAGATGCAGGAGAATCTATCGAGAATGGTGCCATTAGAGAAATTAAGGAAGAAATTGGTTTAAAAATAAAACAGACTGATTTAGAAAAAATTGGTGTTTTTGAGTGCTTTCAAAGCTATCCAAATGGGATAAAGGACAACGAGTTTCATAATACTTACATTGTTCCGTTACGCCTCCCTATTGTGTCTCTAATACCTCAAGAGGAAGAGGTCAACGCTTTAAAACTAGTTAGTATGTACGATTTTTTAGATCTTTTAGAAAACAGTAAAACTAATGGGCATTTTGTAGCAAGTAATTACGACTATTACATAAAAGTCTCAGAAGCTATTTTAAATAGAATAACTTAAATAATACTATTAAAAAATAGTACCTAAAAGCAAAAACCTCAACTTTTACAAGTTGAGGTTTTTATATGCCATCCATAATAAAATAACAAGTCCCTTTAGATTAATAGCTTCCCTATCTACTGTTATTTTTTACACCATGAATATTTAGAAAAAATCAGTTAATTTGGTTAAATTTATCTGTTCCCTATCTTTCCTACAGCAAACTTACTTACCAAACAGACAAAATGTGTCCGTTTTAAATTTAGTTTAGAAATTATAAAAAAAACATTAAAAACCACAGATACCTCAGAAAACAATGACCCGTTTTTAATTAATAATAGTTTATCATATATTCCAAATGATTCTTAACATAAGACTTTACATGCGTAGGGCTAACCACTTTAACCCAAAGATTATACTTTAAAATCTCCATTAAAAACTCGTAGTTAGGTTCAATATAAATCCTTATTTCTCCCCAAATATTAGCGTTTTTGTAGTCTAATGACTCTGTTTCAGCTGCTTTAGGACGTTTTACTATCTCTTGAGAATGATGCAAAGGATTACTCTCTAAATATTTAAAATGATGATTAGCTACTTGGATATATATCCATTCTACTTTTATATCTGTTTTTAAAATACCAATAGCATTTTTAAAATACTGTTTAGGATTAAAACTTATAGGGTTTTTAACCTGATGGTTGGTTATATTTAAAGACTTAATTCTATCATCTAAACAAAAGGCATAAATACCATATTTGTCATTATGTGCAATTAAATACCAAGCCTTATTAATCTCTTTAATGTGCAATGGTTGAAAAAAACCTGTAATGGTTTCAAAACCATTATCATCATACCAACCATGATAAGTAATTTCCACTAAAACCTGCAATTCAATAGCTTGTATTAAAGGGACTAAATCTATATAGACACTTAAAGAACTTCGAGCAGTCGTAACATGATCTTTCCAAGAATGGGCATGATGATGCAAAAGATAAAGTTCTGTTTTTTCATAAACTTCCTTTAAACCATCAGTCATTTCATAGCCTTCTAAAAAATAGCCATAATTACGTTTGTGTAAAATTATAGTTTGAAAATAGGATTTTATTTTCTCTAAATCACGCTTAATCGTTTTTTGAGAAAACTGATTGAGTTTATCATATAGCGGATCATCAATATTATTTACGCGTAATTGGTCTAACGCATTTTGTAAATCTTCTAACGGGACATAGCCATTTTTTTCAATTCCATAAACCTTAGGATTTGAAATAACACGTAAAATATAATAGCGTCTTAAAAACTCTGGTGTCATATTAAAATAATGAAAACGAAAGTAATACTAATCTATCAAACAGCTAATGGAAACCGTTTTATATATTTGAAAATTATAGACAATTCATGACCAACGTTTTTAGCAAAAAAGACTTTATCGCCACCAAATGGTTTACACTAGAAAAACTTATTCAGTTTGTAACAGGTGTCTTTATTGTACCACAAATATTTAGCACTTTAGGTACGATTGACATCGGAAAACTTAAGTTTGTCGAGTCCGTTTTAGGACTATTAACACCTTTGTTTTTTCTAGGTCTTTCTGCTATATGCATCAGAGAAATAGTCTTTAACCCAAAGCGAAGCGAGCAAATTTTAGCCACTGCCTTTTATTTAAGACTTGCAAGTTGGATTGCAATATTTATTGGTATTGTAATCTACTTTTATAGTGCTGAAAATAGCCCATTAAACAGTTTATATCTAATTATTGCTGTCAGTTATTTTTTTAAACTCACAGACGTTTTTGAATACTATTTACTCGCAAAAAAATGGACTAAGATTATATTTATTAGTAAAATATCCAGTCTTATTATTATTGTGTCTTTGCAATATTATGGAGTTAAAAACAATTTGGATGTTAATTATTTTGCGAAGCTTATTGCTTTAGATTTTCTAATTCAAGGCGTTATTTATTACTTCATTTTAAAATATAAAAAACAATTTTTGTTCAAGCAATGGCGCTTTTCATGGCCTTTAGGAAAGTCTTTATTAAAAATGTCTTTTCCGCTTATAGTGTCCAATGCTTTAATTATGTTTTATATCTCTATTGACGAGCTGTTTTTGAAACATTTTTTAGGCGATCATGCTAACGGAATTTTTGCAACTGTTCAATTTTTAGTGATTGCTTTAAGTTGGAATATCGGGTTTTCGATAATTAATGCACTATATCCTTCTTTAGCAGAATCTTATAAAGACGACAGTATACTATATGCCAGAAAGTTAAAAAAGCTATTTAAAATCATGTGTTTTTTAGGGGTATTAATTGGTATACTTTATACGCTATTTGGCAGCGCAATATTAAATACCTATTTTTCAGAAAGCTATGCCGAAGCAAAAAGTCCGTTATTAATATTTTGTTGGGCACCGCTTATTATATTTATAGGAATGATATATGAAAAGCACTTAATTAACACAAATCAACTACAAAAAAATGTTTATCGCTTTATAATTGGTTGCACATTTAATGTCGTATTGTGTTATCTATTGATTCCTATTTGGCAAGTTTCTGGAGCTGCAATTGCTGTTTTAATAAGTCATTTGATAACTAATATTGGGTATATTTTTTTAGACCCTAAAAGCAGAAAGGAATTAGTTTCCCTTTTTTAATTACTTTTGAACTATGCAACTACTATTGATGGCTTTAGCGCCAATTGTTATTATCATATTTTACATTTATCTAAAAGATAAGTACGAGAAAGAACCTAAACGTTTATTAATAATTTCGTTTTTATTGGGTGCTATTGTTAGTATTATTATTACCACACTACTCTACTCTGTATTTAATATACTAGTCCCTTTAGAGAATAAACTAAGCATTTGGGAACAATTTAAACAAGCCTTTTTCGTGGTTGGTTTTTCTGAAGAATTAAGTAAATTTTTAATCGTATTGCTTTTTGCGCAACGCCATAAAGAGTTTAATGAGCCCTTTGACGGTATTGTATATGCTGTTATGGTATCTATGGGGTTTGCAGCAACCGAAAACATCATGTACGTCATGCAAAGTGGGCCAGCAACAGCAATTGCCAGAGCATTTACCGCAGTGCCTGCTCACGCTACTTTTGGAATTTTAATGGGATACTTTATGGGTAAAGCAAAATTTGCGCCCAACAAATTATACTTAAATTTATTAGGCTTATTTTTTGCTGTTTTATTTCATGGAGCCTATGACTTTTTCTTATTTATAGATTTTGTCCCAGGTATTTGGGTTGGTGCTTTTGTATCTCTAGCAATTGGAATTTTCTTATCTAGAAGAGCCATTAGATACCATCAAAATAGTTCTGTTTTTAAAGACGATTTAAATTCTATTTCTTAACAAATTTTATCGCATCCAAAGTACTTTCATTATTAAAAGTAACAAAATACAAACCATTAGCTAAAGCACTAACGTCTATTGATGTATTGTTATAAAAGCTAGCATCATAAACTTGCTTTCCTGTAATATCAGTAATAGAAAATTGTATGCTTCTATTTAAAGTAGACTGTAATTGTAGCATATTATTAACTGGATTTGGAAATAAAGCTATTGATTTAGTTGTGGTTACAACCTGTGCTGTTGATAGCGTATAACTATTTAGTTCAGCTACATAACTATCTACAGAGTCTCCGTCTTCTGTTCCACTCCAATCACTACCAAATAATAATCTGGTCCCTGTTGGGCTGATAGTCACATGTGGCTCTGCAAAATAACCAAACTCATCAGGATCACTTCTATGATGTGCTACTCTATAAACATCGGCATCAAACTCATTGACCTTCGCGATAAATAATTCTTGATCTAAAATCTGTACACCATCACGCTGAAAACCTAAACAAGAAACTGCAACCCAACCATCTCCTGTGTTTTTATGCGCTAAAGACGATATATGTGTTCCTGATTTTGGATATGCATAATCACTATAAGTTGTAACAGCAAAACAGTCTCCTGTTGTCGCATTGTGAGCCACTAAAGTCCCTTGACAACCACCATTTATACCTTCTTCAAAATTAACATTGTAATAAGCATCGTCTCCATTACTTAGTTTTCCTAAGCAAGAATGCTGTACGCCTGCTATATTTAAACTTCTCACAAAATCACCATTAGCATCATAAACATCTCCTCTATGAAAAAACAAATTACCACTAGGAAAAGGCATTGGTGCTGTATAAGCAACGTCTGATATATTAAATTGTGTTAGCGTTCCTGTAGAGATTCTGTAACAATATGCAGCAGTATTTCCGCATCTAAAAGCAAATACATCATCATCCCAAGACATCATTTGGATATCATTACCTCCTGTTAAACCATTACTAGAAACACAACTACTAATTGTTCTAATATTAACCAATACCGTTTTTACCTGGGTTTGCACATTATAACTAATCAAATCATCCGTAGCGCCGTCCATATAAAAGAATATCTCAGGATTTAAAAAAGACCAGAAAATAGTCTCAATATCATCAGGATTGACATCCGTTAAGTTTCTTATAAACGTATAATCTTGACCATTTAATAATTGGTGCGTACCTCCGCCATAAACTATCATTAAACTTTCATCTGCATTCCAAGCCTGTATTGTGCTATACATGGGTTTAATAGAGTTACCTGTTCCTGCATTTGTAATACGTCGTATTTGTGTTGCTGGAAAAGATGGATCTGCTGCAGATTGCAAGTAACCTGGTTTAGCTAAATCTTGCATTGGGTGCTGTGCTAAGTCGTTTGCACTATATCCTAAAGACAAGTCCTGAGCGTAACTAACCTGGAATAATAAACATATTAAAAGAAGTAATTTTATTTTCATAATATATGTTGTTTATAACTTAAGTACGTAAAAATAAACCTAATGGATGTAATTGTTAACTAATATAGAATAATATAATGAGTTTCTGTTTTACTAAAACGATATAGTTACTTATCTTTATACCTCATAATTTTAGACAAAATGAGCCAAAAATTTAATGTAAAAACAAATGGTCTTAATCAATTTGAGATAGATTCAGATGTTATAAATAGCATTGATTCTGTTGAAGTTAAACAGAATACATTTCATCTTTTAGATAATAACAAACCTTTTAAAATCGAAATCACGGAAAGTGATTTTCTAAAAAAAGCGTACACCGTAAAAGTTAACAATAACCTATATACAGTCCAAATCGAAGACCAATTGGATGCTTTAATAAAGGCAATGGGATTTGAAGTTGGTGCTTCCAAAGTTATTGATAATATAAAAGCGCCAATGCCCGGATTAATCTTGGATATTATGGTAAAGCCTGGTGACGAAGTCTCTGTAAATACACCTTTACTTATCCTTGAAGCTATGAAAATGGAAAACAGCATTGTATCACCTAGAGATGGTGTGATAAAGTCTGTGACAGGAACAAAGGGAAGTACTGTAGACAAAGGTGAATTGTTAATTGAATTCGAATAAAATGAAAAAAATACTAGTCGCCAATCGTGGCGAAATCGCAATAAGAGTTATGAGTACAGCCCAGAAAATGGGAATTGAAACCGTAGCAGTCTACTCTACTGCAGATCGTAATGCGCCTCACGTAAAATTTGCTGACGAAGCTGTTTTAATTGGAGAAGCACCTTCTAATCAATCGTATTTATTAGGCGATAAAATTATAGAAGTAGCCAAAAGCTTAAATGTTGATGGTATACATCCTGGTTATGGTTTTTTAAGTGAAAATGCAGATTTTGCAGAGCTTTGCGAAAAAAACAACATCACCTTTATTGGACCAAAATCGCATGCTATTAGAGTCATGGGTAGTAAACTTGCAGCTAAAGATGCTGTTAAAGGTTATGATATACCAATGGTACCAGGAACAGACCAAGCTATTACAGATATTGCTGAAGCTAAAAAAATAGCTAAGACTATTGGCTTTCCTATTTTAATAAAAGCCTCTGCTGGAGGTGGTGGAAAAGGAATGCGTGTTGTGGAAAACGAAGACGAATTTGAATCTCAAATGAATCGTGCTATTAGTGAAGCAGTTAATGCTTTTGGTGATGGTTCTGTTTTTATTGAAAAATACGTTGGATCGCCTCGTCATATCGAAATTCAAGTCATGGCGGACACGCATGGTAATGTGATACATCTTTTTGAGCGTGAATGTAGTATACAACGTCGCCATCAAAAAGTAGTCGAAGAAGCGCCAAGTGTTGTTTTAACGCCAGAGTTAAGAGAAGAAATGGGACAAGCTGCAATTAAAGTAGCTAAAGCATGTGATTATGTTGGCGCTGGAACTGTCGAGTTTTTATTAGATGAAAACAAAAACTTCTATTTCCTTGAAATGAATACACGACTACAAGTAGAGCATCCTGTATCAGAAATTATCGCTGGTGTTGACTTAGTAGAATTACAAATAAAAGTGGCTCGTGGCGAAGCTTTAGACATAAAACAATCTGATTTAAAAATTAATGGTCACGCTTTAGAATTACGTATTTATGCTGAAGATCCTTTAAACGATTTTCTACCTAGTGTTGGACATTTAGACGTTTATAAACTTCCAGAAGGAAAAGGGATAAGAGTGGATAATGGTTTTGAACAAGGTATGGATATCCCGATCTACTACGATCCAATGTTAGCCAAGCTAATTACTTACGGTAAAACACGTGAAGAAGCCATGCAACTAATGCGTCAAGCTATTGCAGATTACGATGTTAAAGGTATCGAAACCACGTTGCCTTTTGGGACGTTTGTATTTAATCATGAAGCGTTTAAATCAGGAAACTTTGACACCCATTTTGTAAAAAAGTACTATTCTCCTGAAGCTTTAAAACAAGATGCAGAACACGAAGCTAAATTAGCTGCTCTTTTTGCTGTAAAACAGTATCTAGAGGATCAAAAGCAATTAAGACTACCAACTAATTAGATAATTACATAACGTATAGCGTTTACGACCATACGTGATTAAAATAGAGATATGGAATCTAAAATAAAAACCCTAAACGAAAAACTTGAGCTATCCAAATTAGGTGGTGGTCAAGATAGAATAGATAAACAACACCAAAAGAAAAAATTAACCGCAAGAGAACGTGTTACCTATCTAATGGACGAAGGCTCTTTTGAAGAAATTGGTGCATTAGTAACACACAGAACTGTTGATTTTGGAATGCAAAACCAAAAATTTTATGGTGATGGTGTTATTACAGGTTACGGAACAATAAACGGAAGATTAGTTTATGTTTTTGCACAAGACTTTACCGTTTTTGGAGGTGCTTTGTCTGAAACACATGCCGAAAAAATTTGTAAAATAATGGACTTAGCACTTAAAGTTGGTGCGCCTTTTATTGGTCTTAACGATTCTGGTGGTGCACGTATCCAAGAAGGTGTTAGATCCTTAGGTGGATATGCTGATATTTTTCATAGAAATGTAAAAGCATCTGGTGTAATACCACAACTATCTGCTATTATGGGTCCATGTGCTGGAGGAGCTGTTTACAGTCCTGCAATGACGGATTTTACTATGATGGTAGAGGATACAAGTTATATGTTTGTTACAGGTCCAAACGTTGTTAAAACAGTAACTAACGAGGAGGTGACCAGCGAAGAGCTTGGTGGTGCAAGTACACACTCGACTAAATCTGGTGTAGCCCACGTCACATCGTCTAACGATATAGAATGTCTAGAAGATGTTAAACGTTTACTTAGCTATTTACCACAAAGCAACTTAGAAAAACCAAAAGATTTACCATTTGAGTTAGGTGATGAAATTAGAGACGAACTTAAAACAATCATTCCTTTAAATGCCAACAAGCCATATGACATGCATAATGTTATAAAAGGCATAATTGATGTGGATAGCTTTTTTGAAATCCATAAAGATTTTGCCCAAAACATTATTGTTGGATTTGCAAGAATTGGTGGGAAAAGTGTTGGTATTGTAGCTAACCAACCATTGATTTTAGCAGGTGTTTTAGATGTAAATAGTTCGCGTAAAGCAGCACGATTTACACGATTTTGTGACGCCTTTAATATTCCGTTATTAGTGTTAGTAGATGTACCAGGATTTTTACCAGGAACAGATCAAGAATGGAACGGAATTATAGTGCATGGTGCAAAACTATTATATGCTTTAAGCGAAGCTACAGTACCTAAAGTAACTGTAATTACAAGAAAAGCTTATGGTGGTGCTTACGACGTTATGAACTCTAAACACATTGGAGCGGACTTAAATTACGCTTGGCCAAGTGCTGAGATTGCTGTTATGGGAGCAAAAGGTGCCAGTGAAATTATTTTTAGAAAAGAAATAAAAGCAGCAGATAATCCTGAAGAAAAACTTTTAGAAAAAGAAGCCGAATATGCTGAGCTGTTTGCTAATCCTTATAAAGCTGCAGAACGCGGTTTTATAGATGAAGTTATTCTTCCTGAAAACACAAGACGTAAATTAATAAAAGCGTTTAAAATGTTAGAACATAAGGAAGAAGTTTTACCAAATAGAAAACATGGTAATATTCCTTTATAAAAAAAATAATACATAAAGAAAGCATAAAAAAAGAGCCTCAATTGAGGCTCTTTTTAGTTTCCCTAAAAAAATCAGAGATTACTAGCTATACTCTATTCAATAATCACTTTTTGAGCAGATACCGTGATTCCATCTGTCATTCTTACAACATAAATACCTGATGCAATAGTGCTAATATCTAGCGTATTTAGTCCTGTGGCTAAGCTTCCTTTTTTAACCAAACCTCCAATAACATTGTACATTTGATATTTAAAATTGGTATTAGTCGTATTCATTTTAATATTAAGAACTCCAGTTTTTACTGGGTTTGGATACACTAAAGGTGCGGTTTCACTTGATAATTGAACTTCTTCGACACCTAAGGTTTCATTAAAAATACTAACTTCCCAAAGTCCTCTACCATATGTTCCAACTACTAATTTGTCTTGCGTGTAGTTAATTTCTAAATCATTAATAACCACATTTGGCAATCCTTCGCCTAACTTAGCCCAATCTTCAGTTCCTGTTTTAAAATACACGCCTATTTCTGTACCTAAAAACAAAATCTCTTGACCTTGATTTTGTTTTAAAACAACTTGCTTTGCAACTATATTTGGTAGTCCTGCTGAAATATTAATCCATGTAGCTCCACCATCCATAGATTTATAAACCTTTGATCCGTCTACATAACCATTTACTGTTGCATATAATATATTAGTGTTATTTTGGTTTAATGAAACAGAATTCATTTTAGCACCAGCTTCAGGTTGATTAACTGTAGTCCACGTACTTCCATCATTACTTGATTTTCTAACCGAAGTTTCTCCAATAACTATTAAATCACTTCCAAAAGTTTCGATATACTCTATTGCTCCTGCTCCAGAGTTTAAGTTGGTCCAAGTATCACCTTTATTAGCCGATTTATAAACATCTGCAAAACCACCATATAATATTGAAGAATTTGTGGAGTGCATTTTTAATGTCCAAACAAAAGGCGCTCCAGCTGTTGGCGTTGTTAAACTTGTCCCCCAAACATCACCTAAAAAGCCATTATCTGCTCTTGTCAACCCACCATTCTGCGACCCTAAATATCTAATTTGAGGATTAGTATAATCTACTGCTGTACACGTACCGTCTCCTGCTCCTGCTGTTACCCATGTTGGTGTACCACCAACTAATTCTAAACTATAACCATCATTATCTTGGTTTCCCATAATAATGTTATCTGTACTAGTTTGTGGTGTTATTGCTACCGAATATAATTGTGTTACAATCACTCCGTTAGATTTATATTCTACGGTAGGTTTTTCGTCCGCAATACTACTGTAAGTAACAAAATTTAAACCACCATCGTTTACATTCCAAAAAGAATACCCATCATCTAAAGGTCCCATTTCATGTATATCTGCATGTCCATAAGAACCAGCAGAAGTGTTATCTGACCAAGAATTGTTTAAAGTTACATACCATGTGTCTCCTAAGTCATCAGAATTTATTCCATCTACTACTCCGCTAATAATTAAACCATCTTTTACTGCTAAACATTGGTTATAAGAGCCTTGTGTACTATAACCAACTGCCGGCACACCAATAGTCGTTAACACTGGTGATGCTAATGTTGTATTATATGTAGACACCTGTCCATTATCGTTTTGTACATAAAACACACCTGATTGATCTGATGTAATAGCATGACGCTGGCTACTTGAGCCTTCTGACACTAAAACACTCCATGTACTTCCATTATTAGAAGAGAAAAATAATCCACCCCAACTATCAGAACACATAATATTATTACCGTTTCTATGAAACTTACCCAAAACAGCATCGTCATAATTATGAGCATAAACATTGGTCCATGTTACGCCACCATCCGTTGTTTTTTTAATGTTCTTGTTTGTTCCAACAATTACCGTGTTAGCATCAAGTACAATTAAATTAGAAGTTGATTCTTGTTGATTTAAATTGAAGGTCAAATTTGTAGGCTGATAGGTTTCTCCAAAATCAGTTGACTTATACACACCTATTGATTTGATATGTCCTGCATCAAAATCTCCAGTGGAGATATAAATAGTCCCCGGATTATTAATATCTGTCGCGCTACTTTTAATATCCGTAACACCAATACCTGCTAAATGATCTAATTTAGGTGTCCAAGAGGTTCCGTTATCTGTAGATTTCCATACACCTCCAACTGGAGCACTTACAAACAATACATTTTGACTTGGATCAGTAGCATGTGTGTACCTTAAAAAGTTAGTCAATCGTCCTAATTGTGGTTGATTAGGGTAACCGTTAGCATCAGGTACTTCTTGTGGTCCAATATTTGTCCATGTTTGTCCTGTATTTGAAGCTCTACTAGTCTGACTTGCTAAACTTATATTGTCTTTAAATTTACCATTAGCATAAATAATACCAGCATTATAATAACCTGAAAAGGCATTAGGAAAGTTTCCATTTACGTCCACTCTATCTTTCCAAAAATAAGCCCAACGTTCAAATTGCTTATGCTTTTTAATTTCGGTTTTAGATGCATTTTTATTGAATGCTCCCAAATCCTCTCTAACTTGTTTTATGATTTGGTAATAATTACTACCTTTTAAATAAGGTGTCTTTTTGTAGTCTATAGATTGAGAATAGGATACAATCGTGAAGACCAAGAATAAAAAAGTAATTGTTTTTTTCATGTTTTTCTATTTAATTATTAGAACAACACAAATATCAATTAACCTGTATATACTATTGTAAACAAAGACTACGCATTGACTACGCACTATTAAAAACTAAGACCTAATGGGACGTTAGAAGACTAAAAAGCACTGATTTTAGAATTCTTAAAAGTCACATTTAAATAATCGATTAAAGTTATATTACTATCCAAAGCCTCTATTTTTTTTGAAAGTCGATAGCGTTTACTTTCTACAGATCGCGTAGACGTATTTAAAAAAGCTGCGATTTCCTTATTTTTAAATCCTAAAAACAAATAATAACAAATGATGATTTCCGAATCAGTTAACGTAGGATGTAATGTTTTTATTTGTGTGAAAAATTCAATATTTACATCATTGATTAACTCTAAATAATTTTCTTCTTTTGCTAAAAATGTAGATGATTGATGATGTAAATTTTTATATAACGCCTTCGTTTTTTCTTTCTGCTCTGTTGAGTTATCTATGGTTGAAATTGCCCTCAATTCATTTTTAAGCTCCTTAATATAATCCTCCAACCCTCTTACCTTAACTTTAAGCTTTTCATGATTGGTTTGCATAAACTGGTATTCGTCTTTTCGTTTTGTAAACTCAACAATCTTTAATCTAATCTTTTTGTAACGCATTGTTATAACAATACCAAAAGCCACTAAAATAATTGCTAAAATTACAATCCATAATCTATTAGTGTTTCTTTTATCTGTTGCATCTACTAACGCTTCATCCTTGCTTACTAAAGCTGTATTAATATCTAGACTAGCCTTTATTGCTTTATCAAATTGTTGGTCGTTAAAGACGCGCAAAGAATCTAAATAACTATTTTTAAATGCACTGTTTCCTTGTTGCTTATAATAATCGGCATACAAATTAAAATACTGCTTAGTGTCAGACACATTCATAGCTGGACGCATTTTACCTGAAGCTTCAAGATAATACAACGTCGAATCTAAATTTTTATGTTGTAAGTGCACTTCTGCAAAACACGTATTAATAGTTACTACATGCGATGCGTATAATGATGGGGAAAGTGTACTGTCGTTTTGTAGTGCTTTAAGCGAATTAAAATAGTAATGTCCTTTGTCTAAATTATTAAGATGCGCATAATTTGAAGACAACATAAACAACGCATACATATAATAATACTGATCATCTTTTATGTTTTTATAGCGCTCTAAATTTGGTAAAAGTAAGGCATTACTTTTGGCATAGTTATTTTGATTAAACTGTACATAAGCATACATTTGACTAACTTCTGCTAAACCATTTGTGTTTTTTGCTAAGGCGTAAAATGCTTTGGCATCGTCTAAATATTTAAATGCTGTTGCATCCCTTTTAATTATATAAGTATTAAAAAACAGCTCCAAAGACACCATGCCAGCAATATCATATTCATTTTCTAATTTGGCATATTTTAAAGCTAAAGAGAAGTTTTGAAACTCCTTAATAGGCTCTTCATACTTATCATTAATTAATCCACGCAACTGATAATAGTAAGCTAAACGCCCTTTAATTGTAGATGTGATTGGCTCTGGAATACTATCTAAAAATTGTTCTGCTTTTTTTGGGAAATCATCTATATAAACATCAGCAGAGTCTATTAAACTATAAAAGTTAGGCGTACGATAATTTTGAGCAGATACAAGACCTACACATAAAAAGATTACACTATAAAATAGAGCATTAACAACCGTAATGCTTTGTTTTTTTATCATTAAAATTAGACTTAAGGGATAAGTTTAAAACAAATTTATAAAAATATCACAGTTTTACTAATGGATTATGATTTTTACTAAATAGCAACTAGATTATTAATACTATTTTAAAATCTAAAGCTAAAATATTAACTAAAAAAGGATGTAACAATCACAAAACCATTACAATTGCTCATAATTTTATTTTTTTGAAAAATAAAATTTTAACACTTTAATAACTAGTTAATTAACTACATTTGCCTAATTATATTTAACGCATTTTTTTTAATGAAATTACACCTTGTTTTTATCGCCATAGTTACTCTATTTGTAACTAATAGCTTTGCTCAAAATGAGCTTCCATTACCAACTAGTGATGGCAAAATTGCGATGTTAACCTCTTTAGCAGATAGTGATCTTCAAAAAACACTAGAATCAGAGATTAATAAAAATCCCCTTTGGAAAAAACTAATCAATCAAAAAAAGATGTCGATTGGCTTAGTAGACCTTAGAGATACCAATAATGTAAAGTTTGCTAGAATAAATGGCAACCACATGATGTATGCTGCCAGTTTACCAAAAATTGCAGTATTATTAGCTGCGATGGATGCTATTGATAAAAAAGAATTAACTGAGACTGCAGACATTAGAAAAGATATGCGCCTTATGATTAGTAAATCTAATAATGCGGCAACCACTAGAATGATTGATCGTGTTGGATATGACAAGATTGAGTCGGTAATGAGGAGTAAAAAATATAAGTTTTATGACGAAGCTATTGGTGGTGGTCTGTGGGTAGGAAAACGCTACGGTGGTGGTGGAAACACAAACAGAGAACCTTTAAAAAACTTAAGTCATGCAGCTACTGTTACACAAGTTTGTAGATACTATTACCTGTTAGCTAATGGTAAATTGGTTAATCAAAAACGCTCTAAGCAAATGTTAGATATTATGGAAAACACAGCGTTGCACCATAAATTTGTAAATACACTTGACAAAATAGCACCTGATGCAAGAATATTTAGAAAATCGGGCTCTTGGAAAAACTATCATTCAGACTCTGTTTTAGTTTGGGGAAAAGACCTTAACAGACGTTATATATTAGTAGCTTTAATAGAAGACGCTTCAGGAGAACAAATTATTAGAGACTTGATAAAACCAGTAGAGAAAGTCTTAAGAGCTAATTAAGTTTTGATATTATTTATTACCCTTTTCAATAAATATAAAAGATAGTTTATACCTTACATTTGTAAACTATTAATCATTACGCATTAGACACAAAACATTGGACTTAACAAATTCGGTATTAAAACCTATAAAAACCATACTTTTAAAAGCATTTGATTTAAAGGAAGAAGAGCTTAAAAAGACCCTTCTATTACAATTAAATATTTTTATAATTATTACAACACTATTAATTGTAAAACCTACAATTAACTCGCTATTTTTATCAGAGTTAACATCAGATGCACTTCCGTTAGGCTATGTTTTAACTGCTATCATGGCAATTGTAGGCTCTTACTTTTATGACAAAGCCTTAGAAAAATACTCGTTAAATATTATAATAGACAAAACCATTATTGGTTCTGTAATATCGTTAATACTCTTTGGTGTTGGTTTAAACTTTAATTTAATTACTGGTTTTTTATTATACATTCCATACATCTGGGTGGCTATTTTTGGATTGCTTACCGCCTCACAATTTTGGATTTTAGCCAACCTAGTTTATAATATTAGAGAAGCCAAACGTGTGTTTGGTTTTATAGGTGCTGGCGCTATTGCTGGAGGTATCTTTGGTGGGTATTTAACGTCTTTACTAACTACTTTTATTGACTCTGTAAACTTGTTATTTATTGCAGCTTTACTACTTTGTATCTGTGTTTTTATTACACGATACATATGGAAAACCGAAATAGCAAAACTTAATACCTTTCAGCTCACTTTAAAAAGTAATGCTAAAGGAGAGTCGCCTTTAAAACTAATAAAACAATCAAAATTACTGAGTCTTATCGCTTTAGTTATAGGTTTAAGCGTACTTGTTGCCAAATTAGTAGATTACCAATATAGTGACTATGCGTCAAGACTTATTGATAACCAAGATGAACTGACCTCCTTTTTTGGATTTTGGTTTTCTACCTTAAGTGTTATTTCATTATTGGTACAACTATTTTTAACCAAGCGAATTGTTGGTACTTTTGGTGTTGGAAAAGCTTTATTATGGCTTCCAACCGGGATTTTAATTGGTTCAATAATTCTACTATTACTGCCACAATTATGGGTGATTGTATTTATTAAAATTGTGGACGGTAGTTTAAAACAATCCGTTAATAAAGCATCTACAGAGTTGTTATCAATCCCTATTCCTATAGAAATTAAAAAGAAAACAAAAACCTTTACAGATGTTGTTGTAGATAGTATCGCTACAGGTCTTGCTGGTTTTATTCTAATCTTTTTTATAAACGGTTTAAATATTTCTTCTACTTATATCAGTGTAATTATTATCATATTAATCGCTGTTTGGTTGGTTTTAATTTATTTCCTTAGAAAAGAATACATCATTGCTTTTAAAGATTTACTTGATAATTCTGGAATTAAAAAAGATAAGCATCATAAAGAGATTATAAAAGTAACATCAATTATAGATAGTGTTTTAAGAGTTTTAAATACAGGAAAAGAGAACCAAATTATTAATATGTTAGAAAGAACGTTAGACGTAAAAGACGAACGTTTTTTTAATAGTATTAAAAATCTTCTGAATCATGAATCGCCAAGGATAAAAACATTGGCTATAGATAATTTATATTTTCTAAAGTCTGAAAATCTATCGTCTCAAATTGAAACCATGGTTTACGATAAAGATCAAGATGTTACCACGTCAGCATTTAGATATCTATTAAAAAACTACAAGCAAAATACTATTGTTTTATTTGAAAAGTATATAAACAGTGATGATAACACCATTGCTAATGCTGCTCTAGTAGGATTATCTTTAGAATCTAGTCATAATCAATTACTCCAAAATAGATTTAACTTAGACTCAAAAATAAATGCTGCTTTAAGTAAATATTTAGAGTTAGCGGATCCTGAGTTAAAAACCAACAAGATTACAGCAATTCTAGAAAGTATAGGTAATGCTAAAATAAGTACTTATTATAATGTGCTAAAAACACAACTATTATCTAAAGATTTAGACATTTTAAAAACAGCGATAACTAGTGCTGCCAAGACCTTAGATTCTGAATTTATTGATGCTATTATTTCGCATTTATCGGTAAAAGAAACCAGACAGACTGCTGTAGATGCTTTGTTTTTTTACAAAGAACCTGTTATAGATGTACTCTATCAAAAGGTCATAAAAGAAACTATTGATTTTGAAGATGCAGCCTATGTTATTTTAGTAATCGAAAAATTTAAATCTCAAAAAGCAATAAACACGTTAATTCTTCTAACTAACGATACTGAGCATGCTGTTAAAATCGAGGCAATTGAAGCATTAAAACGTTTAAAATGGAAATATCCACACTTAAAAATCAAGGATCGATTTATAGTCGATAAAATTCTAGACGAATGTCAATTGTATCAAAACACCTTAGCGGTTATTCATACTCAAATTGTACTGCAGTATAAAAAGAAATCTGGTGTTACTGAGTCTAAAGACGAAACTGAAGCTAGAAATGGACTTATACACCTTTTAGAGCAGCGATTAGACAGACAATTACAACGTATATTTAGGTTTTTAGGAATTAAATACCCACCAAACGATGTGGATCCTATATTTAATACCATGATACACGGTCAGGAAGAACAACGCTTACATGCTATTGAGTTTTTAGATAATATTTTAAACAGTCAACTTAAAAAAGAATTAATTCCGGTAGCAGAATCAATGTTGTTAGATTCTAATTCTGAAGAAAAAATAAAAAAACTTAATCTTAAGGTTTTAAGTGAATTAGAATGCTATAATGAGTTACTAAAACGAAAAGATATTAAACTAAAATTTGCAGTATTATACCTTATTGAAAAGTCTAATACTGCAAATTATAAGCCTCTTTTAGAATTGGTTTTAATTAATGAAACTAATAAAAAAATCAGGACACAAACTGAAAACTTATTACGTCTTATTTCTTAATTAACTTATCAATATTGGCAGCTAAGTTCATATGGTCAGTTGCTGAGTTTTTGCCTAATACATTAGTCATCAAAACAACCATATACGTCGTTTTATCTGGATGCTCCACAATTGCAACAGAGTTCATAAAATTTTGAACATTACCCATATACTTGCCACAAACCTGTCCATTACTTCTATCACATTTATATAAACTACCTGATTTAAAATAGACCGCTGCCTCTTTTAAAGCTGGTGCTTGTGCATATCTAATACGTCTGTCCGTCATATACATCAAGCGTTTCATCTCTAAACTAGACTCAGCATCAATGACATTACCCTGTTCTAGTTGTACTAAAAATTTCATAACACCAAAAGGCGTTCCAATACTCCCGCCTTTATCTCCAACGTAAGTGTTTGCTCCTCTAGTAAAAAAACTCCCCAAACGCCATTCGTCTGCAGTAATCCCTAAATCACGTAATGGCAAATTAACAACGTCATTTCCTAGGTCAGTTAACACCTTTTTTTCTGTGGTTTTAAAATAGGTTAAAGCCTCTTCTTCTGTTAACTCAGGATATTTCTCTCCAAAAGCTTGCATTAATAATACTTCGCGCCAAACAATACTTGCTGCTCCGTTATTACTTACAGATAACATATGATCTGCCCATTCAAATAAAGTAAACGTATCACTAGCAATCACCTGGCGCTTAACTAGTTTTTTTGTTTCTATATTGTAAATTGGTATTGTGTGCTCATCCGTTAAACCCCAAACTCCAGCTTTAACCACTTTTGTTTTTAATAATTGAATACGTTTATCAAAATCATCAGGATAAATTTTAGATAACTGATTAAACAACCCAATCAAAACAGCTAATTTACCAACACTTCCTGGCTGATACCCTGAGGTTTCATTTCGGTGTGCGTATCTAATATTGTTTAAATCGGTAATATCCATTACAGTTAACGAGTAACTTTTATCCAAACCTCTAAAAAGGCTACTAATTTCCTTTTGAAAAGCGTCATTTTCCTTGAAAAAACAATGTAGACTATCGGATGCCTTTTCTTTTAGATTCAATTTAATATCTAAATACGATTTAAAAGCACCTTCTGGTAAGGTTTGTTTTTCAACAATTTCGCCACTTTTAATTAACTCTAAACGCTTTAAACGTTTAATGCCTGTATGCTCATAACCATCAATAGGATAAAAGGTTGCGGTTGTAAACGCAGAACAAATCAGTACTAAGACTAAAACAATTACTATTTTTTTCATTTATATCTTTTTTGAAAGTGCTATCACTTTATTATTATCAATTACTGGTGTTATGGATTGTAAATATGTAGAACTTAATGCCTTTTTATTTTCTACAAATGGTCTAATTTGAAACAACCATAATTTATTATCCTTAAACCCTAATTCTACATCATAAGCGCCTTGATAATCAGAATTAGTGGCTTGAGACATGGTTGCTCTAATTGTTTTAGCCAATGCTCTTATATCATTAATGTTTTGCGCATTTAATATTGGTTTATCAAAGGTTGATGACTTTTTAAATGTTCCGCCTGTAATTGGCAAACTATTGTAAAAACGCTCTCTTGATGGTGCTAAGAATTGTAATCCGCCATCGTCTTTTAATAAATACGTTTCTGAAGACTGTCCATCCACTGCACCTCCCGCGCCTCTACTAAAAGCTATAGTCAAGTCGTTATCATTACCAGAAGTTAATCCTTTAGTAATTAAAACACCCGAATAATCGACATCTACACTCGGAATTACCAATATCGAAGGAAAAACATTTTCTGGATTCAATAAATATTTTTGTCTCCATTTAAAACTACGTTCTGTGTACGGAGATGCCCAAACATCTTTAATCCCTTCTAATATTTTAGTTTTATCAACCACATTAAATAGGGTTAGATTTAAACCAGCACCTGTAAACTCTTTTAGGTCTTCCATATTAGTATCACTTCTTAAAAAGACTGGAATAGCACCTAAATCTTGACCTAAAACCGATTTAAAATCAGCTTCCATCTGATCAATAAAATCAGCTTTTAAAGGCATCTTTTTTATTGCTGCTCTTAATGTTTCTAATTGACGTAATTGGTAATGTTCAATCTCACCTTCTACAATCCCTTTGGCTTCCATTGCGGTAGCTTCCTTAAACATAGCTTCTAAAAACTGCCAATACGATTGATTTTGTTCTGGCATATCCTGATTCATGTGATCTCTAAATATCCCAAACGGAATAACTAATCCTTCCACAACTTGCTCCGGAAACATTTGTTTAAGCTGACCTAAATTGGCTGCTTTTGGTCCGCAAATCTTACCAGAATTACTAGCGTTTACATTTCGTAAATTAAGCACTTTAGATTCATTTAAAATAATAGATTCTACCGGTACTTCTATCTTTTCGCTTTTACGTTCTGTTTTTGTAAATAAGGCACGTTCTTCTGCAGACATGTCTTTTTCTGCCTTAATAATTACATTTCCATTATTAGACACTGCATAAAACACTTTTTGTCCATTAAAAGGTTTTAAATCATCTAAATTTTGATCAGACAACGCTGCATTTGGAATCCCTAGATTACGCGCTAATAATTGCACGTGAGACACCATGTTCCCTTCTGAAACCGTTGCAATACCCGCTATTGGTTTTAAATCTGCTGGTGGACGTTGGAAAATATAAATCTTATTTGAAGATACCTCAATAGCATCTGGTGATCCTGCAACAACAACAAGTTCTCCAAAAGCGTACCCTGGGTTTAAACCACGTACTGTGCTTTGGTTTGGTATGCTTAACACTTTATTAGTCAACGCTGATTCTTCAGCTATAAAATCACCCAATTCTCCTACCGCTTTACCTAAATGCAAAGCAATTGATCCTCTAATTTTATCATCTATAAAACCATAGGCTAAAGGTTCAAAAGCAGTATACGTATTTACTTCATTTTGATAATTAGCTTTAACCATCCCTGAACTCCATTCTACTAAACTTCTTCCATTTTGTAAAACAGACGTTAACTCGCCTAAAGTAGCTTCATTGGCTTTGTTAGCTGATAATGTTTGGTTTAAAGCGTCCCATTCATGTTGTTCAATATAACCGGTTGCAGCTGTTGCCATTCCTAAATAACACACCTTACTAACTAACTGCTCTACTGTTTCAGGTTGCCATAATGGTGCGTTTTTAAAGATAAGATCTTCAAGTACAATAGAAATATCTAATAGTTGTAAACGCGCAAGAGGTCTTTTTTCTTCAAGAAGACTTGCTCTTAAAATGGTTAATAATTCAGCTGTATTCTGAATTAAATCCGACGCATTATTAGAATGATTATTCTGAATGGCATAATTTTTAAAAGTTTCGCCAAACGTTGTTGACTTTATTATACTTGCTTTAGCTTGTAATGACAACAAATCTATCGGTTTAAAAAAAGTAGTCATAGTTGCCAATAATTCATCTAAAACCTTAATTTGGCTCGCACTTAACTTCTCTACATGCTTTACTTTAAAAGCTTTAACTTTTTCAATATCATTTATTTCTGGTTGTGCATGTATCTTAACGCGTAAATCCATAAATGAAGGATACAAATCAGATAACACTTTAGATTGACTACGCATTAATTGTGCAAGATTATCATCACCACTATGCGGAATGTCTTTTAAAGATTGCCTGATTAAAAAGTAATTTTCAACAAGTAATTTATCTTTAGATAATAACCACTTATAGAAATCAACCCCCCATGATTCCTCATCTTCCGACTGGATTGCACCTCTATAAAACTGACTTTTTTGATTAACCCAACCATTATCAACAGCTCTTAAATACTTATCAATTTGGTATTGTTTTAACCTAGAATTGTCATTATCTACATCTAAAAAAGCTTCATTTGTTGTGTTAGTTAAAATTTGCCCTAAATAAATATGGTTACTTTTTGCTAATTTTTCAACGTCATCTTTATAGCGCGCATGTTGATTCCCTGGTCCAATATTATCAGGACAAGGATCTTTAGGTTGACGTAAACTACCATCCGTACAAAACCAACGGATATCTTTATAAGGACCACGTAAATCATTCTTATAAATACTGATTTGCTCTTTTATCTTTTCTGGAGCAATTTGTTGCGCAATTATTTGTGTTGAAAACAACAAAAACACTAAGCAAAATAGAACATTATTTCTCATTGATAATCAAAGGTTTATTACAATATACAAGATAGTAATATAAATTTTATCACTAAAAATATTGTTTTGCAAAGTTGTTATAAAAGTTTGATAATAATCTAATTAATTGGGTCTATTTTAACACCTATTTCACACTAATTAAACCAAGGATAATTCTTTTTTATCCTACTTTTGCTGCATGCAAGAAAAACAGACTGTAAAACTAGAATTTATCATATTAATGGCTTCGCTAATGTCTATTGTAGCTTTAGCAATAGATGCAATTTTGCCTGCAATGTCAGCAATTGGTATCTCTATTAATAGTTTTGATACTGGAAATAATCAGTTACTAATTACCATGATATTTTTAGGATTAGGTTTTGGGCAATTATTATTTGGACCTTTATCCGATAGTTTTGGTCGAAAACCAATCGTATATATCGGTTTTGCTGTGTTTGCAGTAGGTAGTATTGTTTGTGTGCTTTCGCACAGTTTAGAAATGATGGTTGCTGGTCGTATCCTTCAAGGGATAGGTTTGGCAGCACCAAGAACTATTGCAATTGCTATTATTAGAGATATGTTTAAAGGTGATTATATGGCCAAAATCATGTCTTTTGTAACGACGTTTTTTATTTTAGTTCCTGTTATTGCGCCCGTAATGGGAAAATTTATATTAAACCATTATAATTGGACTGGTATATTTTATGTCCAATTAGTTATGGCATTTATAGTCAGCATTTGGTTTTGGAAAAGACAACCAGAAACCCTTAAACCTGAATACAAAATAAAGTTTAGTAGCCATGAGTTTATTGATGGTTTAAAAGAGTTAATAAAGTATAAAGAAACCATTGGATTTACTGTTATTTCTGGGTTTATCTCGGGTGCTTTTATTGTTTATTTAAGTGCGTCTCAAGTTATTTTTGAAAACCAATACGGTTTAATAGATGAGTTTCCATACATCTTTGCAGGATTGGCTTGTGGCGTCGGTTTATCAACCTTTTTAAACGGAAGCTTTGTGATGCGTTTAGGAATGTGGCGATTATCTTATTTAGCAATTATAGTATTTAGTGTCAATGCTTTATTATATGTGTTATTATTCTGGAATGCTGCTACAAATCCATCATTAACTGTAATACTATTGTTTATGGCTATTCAGTTTTTTACTATTGGTTTTATTTTTGGGAATTTAAGAGCCATTGCAATGGAGCCTATTGGTCATATTGCAGGTATTGGCGCTGCTATAACGGGATTTGTATCAACAATAATGGCGGTGCCAATTGCTAACTTTATTGGTAGTTATGTTAAAGATACAGCGCTACCATTATTTATTGGTTTTACCATATTTGGAACCTTATCACTAATGATATTTACTTACATCAAATCCACTAGAAAACGAAAAGCACGTCAGGAAGCTATCCTTTAATTAAAGTTAGTATATCTACAACCGAAGATATAATATACTCCACACCTATTGCTATTACTATAAAACCTATAATTCTGGACAGTGCATTTATACCGGATGCACCTAAAAACCGAACTATAAAATAAGCGCTTTTTAATATGATATATATCGCAAGTGTTGCCAAGAGAATTGCACCTACGATAATTAATATTTCAGAGGTTAGTACAAATTCTTGATTATAAGTTATTAATAAAGAGATGGTCCCTGGTCCCGCTAACATAGGTATAGCTAAGGGCGTTAAACTAATAGCATCACGCGTATGTATATCCTCCTGCACTTTTTTGCGCTTCATCCCTTTGTGCTCTCTAAACTTACCCGTTAACAAAGCAAATCCAGACGAGGTAATTATCAGCCCTCCTGCTATCTTCAAAGCATTTAGACTAATTCCAAAAAAAGACAATATATATTGACCTGCAAAAAACGAAAGTACTAAAATCACTAAAACATCTATTGCTGTCCAAAAAGCAGTGACAGACCGTTCTTTTTTGCTCAGTTCTTCTGTTAAACCTACAAATACTGGGACAGTTCCTAAGGGATTCATTATTGAAAATAAAGCACCAAATACGACTAAAAATAATTCCATTGTTTTTTCTGCAAATTCCGTGATTTTATAAAGTATAAAAGTTACCAAAGCATTAACTAATCTTAATTAAAACGTAAACACTAAAATCGTATCAAAAACAACATAACACTCATACTATCAGTATTTTAAACACACAAAAACAACACTTAACATAGTGTTTACATAGTAACATTGGCGTAAAGTTTTCTTAAAATTTCATTCATTTTAACGTAACATACAATTAGTCTCTTGACTGTAGTTTTGCTTAAAATTAACCACTAAAAATATTAATCAAAATGAAATTATTTAAACAACGTTTTTTTCAACTATGTATCCTAACAAGTCTTGGATTTGGACTTTTGGGTTGTGAAGGCGAAGATGGATTAGATGGAACAAACGGTCTAGACGGAATTAATGGTCAAGATGGACAAGATTACACACCGCCAGAAGGCTTATTCACTAACAAATCTGTATTAGATCCGTTGGTAAATATTAGCTCTAATTTTAGTAACGTAAATGCTTACTCATTAATTAGCTCAACAGATTATTTACCAAATGGATTCCGTTTAGTTGGTGCACAAGATGGTGCGGGTTTATTAAAAGATGGTAACGAATATATTTATGTTGTTAATGCAGAAGACGATTATAGTGTCTCTAGAATCAGATTTGACGAAAACATGAGACCTATTAAAGGAGAATGGTTATTAAACGCTGGAGTTGCAGATTTTGCAAGACAGTGCTCTGGAACAATGTGGGAAGCTGCAATACATGGTGGGTCTCAAGACTTCTTTTTATCTGCTTCAGAAAGTATCGCATACGATGTTAAAGCTATCGATCCTTGGATAGAAACGCCTACGCCTACTGCCGATTTTGGTTTGGATGCTTTAGGCGAATTCTCTTGGGAAAACGCAGTGCCATTACCTCAAAACTCATTTGCTGGTAAAACGGTAATTATTGGTGGAGACGACGATTCTAGTGGGTCTGAAGGTCAAGTCATCATGTACTTATCAGAAAATGGCGATGCAGATTTAACTAATGGTAAAATATATGTGTTGCGTTTAAAAGAAATTTCTGATGGCGCAAATGGTGTTCAAACAGTCACTGCGAATACAGTTTATAACGAAGGAAGCTTAGATTTTGGAATGACTTACGATGTTGAGTTTGTAGAAATCGAAAATGGTGCATCGATGACCAAAAACGAAATGGAAACAGCTTGTACTGGTGTCTTTGCTTCACAATTTATGCGTGTAGAAGATGTAGATTATCAAAAAGGTAGCGATGCCAATGGTAGAAACGTCTATTTTGCGGTAACTGGAAGAGGTCCTGGAGCAGGAACTTACAATGATTGGGGTACAGTTTACAAACTTAACTTAGATGCCACTAACCCTTTACAAGGTCAATTAACACAAGTGGTAAGTGGTAATACAGACACTAACAATCAAGACGGAAACTTATCTAGCTTACAAAGCCCAGATAATATTTGTGTGACAGAAAACTATATTTATATCCAGGAAGATCCTAACTCTTTTTCTAGAGGACATGCTGCTAGAATCTACCAAACAGATTTAGAAGGAAACAACCCAACTGCCGTTTTAGATTTAAAAATTGAAAGCAACTTATCCCCTACTGGAAGCACTTCTTTATCAGGAGAGTTTGGAGCATTAATTGATATTTCTGACAAAGTTGGTGTACCTGATACCTTTATCTTAAACCTACAACCACATTACTGGAAAAGTGACGAGTTTATATCAAATAACTTACCACACAATCAAGGTGGACAAATCGTTTTATTACAAGGATTACCTAGATAAGACAACGTCTTTTATTATTAATAATGAATCTCCGTTTTATAATGGAGATTCATTTTGTTTATTACAATCTTAACATGAAATCACACCATTCGTTTTTAATTATTCTAACATTACTATTAAGCATTTCTGCTTGTAAAACCGATAAAACCGAAACCATAGATGTCATTAATTGGAAGGTAGCTCAAAATTACTATATAGAAAATATAGACCTTGCTTCCAAATACTTA
Source organism: Olleya sp. 1-3 (assembly GCF_002836085.1). Classification (NCBI taxonomy): domain Bacteria; kingdom Pseudomonadati; phylum Bacteroidota; class Flavobacteriia; order Flavobacteriales; family Flavobacteriaceae; genus Olleya; species Olleya sp. 1-3. Next base: position 211,466 of record NZ_PJBW01000002.1, on the reverse strand, counting down.
GATAGCTTAAAAGTCGAAGGTCTAAAGGGTAAAAACACAAAACACTACTTTACATTAGCAAGAGAAGCTTTTAAAAAAGCAGAGCCTTTTGCGTCATATTTAAATCCTGAAGTTGGACACAGAACTAATGGACCTGCGCTTCCTGTTTATAAAGAAGATACTGGTAAAATTTTAAAACCAATTGGTCTTCAAAAAATAGAAGAAAGCATTTATAACCAAGACACATCCATCACCGATTTTAATCAAGAAATTTATGTTACCCAAGGCTTATTTGCCATCCTAAAAGGAAATATGCAAAACAGAGCGTTAACACCACAACGCTTCTTTATAGCTACACACCAACAATTATTACGCATTGTAAGCTTAGGTATGTCGGCTTTTGATACACCTGTTAGCCATTTAGGTATAAAAGAGAGTGCTATTTCATTAAAAAGCCTACAAACCGTTTATAATAACACCATTAAATCCACTATTCTAAAAAAAGACAAAACCTTAGATGACACGTTTAATAATTCAATTTTAAAGGCTATTAATTACATCAAACAAAATCAAGATTTTGATAGTTTTGATAGGTTTACATTTACACGTGATTACCTGAATCCAATCACACGTCATTGGGTTTCTATCCGTAAAACAGCTGATATTTGGAAGCCTACCAATACAGAGCCTTTTAATTTTGATGCGCCCACTTTTTTTGAAAGCAACAGTTTCAACTTAAACTATTTTACAACAACCACAAACAGAAATCCTAGTGACAAACAAATCGCGTTAGGCGAAAAACTTTTTTTTGACACCCAACTTTCTGCTAATAACAGCATGGCTTGTGTCACTTGCCATAGTCCCGTGTTAGGATATGCAGATGCGTTGACTGTTAACTTAGACAATAACGGTAACAAGTTACAACGTAACACACCTACTTTAATAAACAGCGCCTTTCAAAAAAGCTTTTTTTGGGATGGTCGCTCAGAAACGATGATTGAACAAATTTCATCTGTATTTTTAAATGACAAAGAGTTTAATACTAATGTTCACACGTTTTCTGAAGCTATTCTGCAAGACACTACCTACATTAAATTATTTAAAGAAGCCTATGGACAAGTTCCAAAAAACAACACCAATGTTATAAAAGCACTATCTTCTTACATATCTACATTAAACGGTTTTGACTCTAAATTTGATAAAAATATTAGAGGAGAACTTGATAATTTTACAGATGAAGAAACCTTCGGTTATAACCTATTTATGGGAAAGGCTTTATGCGCTACATGCCATTTTATGCCACTAACTAGCGGAACTGTACCTCCTTTTTTTACTGAAACCGAAAAAGAAGTTATTGGTGTACCAAAAACAGCAAAAAATAATAAACTAGATGACGATTCTGGTTTCTATTATAAATATAAAGAAGACCTACATAAAGGTATGTTTAAAACACCAACTGTAAGAAACATAGCTATCACGGGACCATACATGCATAATGGCGTTTATAATACTTTAGAAGACGTTCTTAATTTTTACAACCTTGGTGGCGGTGGTGGATTAGGATTTGATTTAGAACACCAAACCCTTCCATTTGATAATTTAAACCTGACAGAAACGGAGCAACAAGCCATTATAGCTTACCTAGAAACTTTAACGGACGTTCCTGAGAATTAACACATTAAAACAACCAATATAAAAGCCGGTTATCTTTATTTGAAGTAGCCTATTACTTTAGGTTACTTCAAAATAATAGATATAAAATTATACTAAATAGCCTTCCTTTTAAAGAAAATAAAAAGTCAATCACAGACTTTAAAAAATTCATGATAATACTCAGCATTTTTCATATTAATTTTGCATAAATTAGTAAGATGAAGAACACCATTGCTGAACGTATTTTAGATTTCCTTAAAAACTTCCCTCCTTTTGACGCCTTAACTCATGATCAATTGTTTGCTATTGCGTCTCAAGTCAAAGTGTTATACCTAGAAAAGGATAGTTTTGTTTTTAGACAAAATGAAGAATTACATGATTCCTTTTACGTTGTAAAGGATGGTGCTGTTGGAGTATTTAGAGGCACAAAATTGGTGGACGAATGTGACGAAGGTGATATTTTTGGTTTACGCGCAGTAATCCGTAAAGACCACTACTTATTAGACGCTAAAACTATTGAAGAAAGTATATTGTATAGTATTTCTTCAAAATTATTAGAAGACATAATTATTAATAATCCCAAAGCAAATCAGTTTTTAATAGCCAGTTTTGCAACCAATACGCGTAACCCTTACAGTAATGAAGACAAAGGGACACTATTTGCTAACGAAGCCATTTTAAAACCCGAAACGTCTGCTTTTACAGAAGTACAATCTGCCAAATATTCTAAAAACCCAATAGTTTGTAATACACAAATTAGCATAAAAGAAGCCTCTTTAATTATGAGTCAGAATAAAGTCGGCTCCATAATTATTACAGAAGGCAAATTACCAATTGGTATAATTACAGATAAAGATTTACGCAATAAAATAGCCACTGGATTACATTCAATTACGGAAGACGTTGAAGCTATCATGTCTTCGCCCGTAATTACTTTTCCAGAAAACATATCTGTCGCAGAAGCACAAATTGCGATGCTAAAAAATGATATTTCGCATTTATGCATCACTAGAGATGGTACAATACATTCTGAATTAATTGGCATCTTATCAGAGCACGATATTATAGTAATACATGGTAACAACCCATCGGTTTTAATTAAAGAAATCAAACGTGCAACCACTGCAAAATCATTAAAATTTATCAGAGAAAAAGCTCAAGAACTGCTTAAAGGGTATCTTAAACAAAACATCCCTATAAGCTTTGTTTCCAAGATAATATCAGCAATAAACGACGCCATAACCAAACGTGTTATTGATTTGTCAATTGCAGAATTAGATAAACAACCACCGGTAGCTTTTGCTTGGCTAGCTATTGGAAGTCAAGGTAGAAAAGAACAATTATTATACACAGATCAAGACAATGCTTTGGTGTACGAAGATGGTATTGAAGAAACCAAAACCAAAGCCTATTTTTTAAAATTAGCAAAAGCAGTAAATGATAAATTAGCGATAGTCGGTTTTGAATTATGTCCTGCAAATATGATGGCTAGCAATCCCAAATGGTGCTTATCTGTATCGGACTGGCAATCACAATTCACTAATTGGATTACGCATCCTAACGAAGACAAAATGATGCTTTGCAACATCTTTTTTGACTACAATATCGTTTACGGAAAACCAAGTTTGGTTAGTCAAATGTCGGACAGCATCTTTCAGGCAATTGATAACTATACTATTTTCTTAAATTTTATGGGTCGCAATGCCTTAAAAAACCCACCACCTTTAAGCTTTTTTAGAAGTTTCTTGGTGGAAGATACAGGAGAACATAAAGATCAATTTGATATCAAATCTCGAGCAATAATGCCATTAGTAGACGCCGCCCGAGTTATTATTTTATCACATAATGTCAAAGATTTTAATAGTACTATTGCCCGCTACCAGAAGTTAATTGAACTAGAACCACAAAATAAAGAGTTGTATGAGTCTTGTATTTATGCTTTCAGAATATTATTACGTTTTAGAACAAAACAAGGCCTAAAACATGGTGATTCTGGACGTTATATAGATGTCAAAAATCTAAGTAAATCCAATAAACTAAAACTAAAAGGCTGTTTTAAACCTATCAAAGATATTCAAGAGCTATTAAACGTGCGTTTTAAACTGTCTCAAATCTTATAATGGGTTGGTTTAAGCGTCATATATATCCTGATTTTTATAACGCTTACGCGGAAACTTTTACACATCCAAACAACAGCTTAGACACCACTAGGTTTGTTGTTTTTGACACAGAAACTACGGGTTTACAGCCAAAAACAGATAAAATACTATCCATTGGTTGCGTTGCCATTACAAACGGTGCTATTGACGTCGCTGATAGTTTTGAACGTTACATAATCCAAACTCAATTTAACGCAGACACTGTAAAAATACATGGGATTTTAAAAACCGGAACAATCGTAAAAACAACGCAACACGAAGCTATCATTCAGTTTTTAGATTACATAAAAAATGCCGTTTTAGTAGCACATCATGCTGCTTTTGATGTCGCTATGATAAATCAAGCTTTAAAACAGATGGCGTTACCTAAGTTAAAAAACAAGGTTATTGATACCGGACAACTCTATAAAAAAACAAAGTACGTTAAAAATCAAAAACACTATAGCTTAGACGCATTATGCCATTTGTTTAATATTACTATGCATGACCGACATACAGCTTCTGGTGATGCTTATTTAACCGCTATTTTATTTCTTAAATTGTCCGCTTTACTTAAAACCAAAAAAAATCGCGAATTAAAATTACGCGATTTTTAAATTAACACGACACTTATCTCTATAGTGACAAGAGTCGTTGTATTATGTTTTAGATAATCATTTATTAGTTATACTATTTACGACTTTTAACTTTAGACTTGACCTCTTTTATTCTAACGTAAATTAATTTTGTACGCCCTTTTGACGCTTCTCTCCTTTCAATCTCAATTGCAGGAATCGATTTAATTAACGGTGTTAATTTTTGAAAGCCATAGTTTCTTGAGTCAAAATTAGGCTGTTTCTTCTGTAACAAACTTCCAACATCTCCTAAAAAAGCCCATCCATCATCATCTGCAACATCATCAATGGTAGAGGTTATAAATTTAATTTCTTTTGCAGTAATGGTATCGTAGTTATTTTTTGGTGTCGCAGACTTAGTGGTTGCTTCAGATGTTGTGTCTTCAGATAGATTTTTAAGTATTTCGATGTAAATAAACTTATCACAAGCCACTATAAAAGGATTTGGTGTCTTCTTTTCTCCAATCCCATATACTTTCATGCCAGCTTCACGTAAACGCGTTGCAAGACGCGTAAAATCGCTATCACTAGACACTAAACAAAAACCATCTACCTTTTGAGAATATAATATATCCATAGCATCGATAATCATAGCAGAATCCGTCGCATTCTTACCTGTGGTATAACCGTACTGTTGTATTGGCGTTATTGCATTTTCTAACAATAAACTTTTCCACTTGTTAAGATTTGGCTTGGTCCAATCGCCATAAATACGTTTTATAGTAGGGTTACCGTATTTAGCAATCTCTTCCATCATTTCTTTTACGTAAGCGGATGGTATATTGTCTCCATCAATAAGTACTGCTAATTTTATATCCATAGTTTTAAGCGTTTTAATTCTTTTTAAATTGATATCCTTTTACAACACTAAAGATATAGTGTTTAAAGGAAAAAACCACTCTAAATTAGAGTGGTTTTTGTTATTCTATAATTAAGCTATTATTTACGAGCCGCCTTTTTAGCTAATTTTGCTGCTTTTTTTTCTTTAGGTGTTAATGTTGCTTCTTTTTTTACATTCTTCTTTGAATCTTGAGACTTAGCCATGACTTTATGTTTTATAAATTAATTTTACAATTGTGATTTAAATGTAGTGAAAATGATAATACAAACACGGTAATAATCATTTTATTAGATTAATCATAAAATTAGAAAGACAGAGAAACACCACATAAAGCGGTTCGTTTTTTAAATTATAGTCCTAAAAAAAAGCCTTACTGGTTATTACGTAAGGCTTTAAAATAAATGAACAACATTGATTAATAGCTATTTTATCTCTATTAACTCAATCCTTTTATTAGTAAGTTATCTATAGTTTAGAGTAGTACTAAAAGGATTCCTATCAAGATTTTAATCAAAGTCTGCTCAAAAATAAAACGATTAAAACGGTATTCTTTACGGAAAACCGCAAACCATAAAAAAAGAGGCAAACATTACTGTCGGCCTCTAATTTTCCCTTTTAAAAAAATTACTAACTAATAACATGCAATTTTAAGCATTCTCTTAGTTTGTATTTTACGGTTTCCCGTAAACAGGTGTTTTTATTTTTAAATTAGTCCTAAATCCTTGACAATAGCCACTAAATGAATAGCATTATTTGCCTTAAACTGTATTCTAAGTTTATTTAAACGCTTTTCTATAGAACTTAAACTGTTTGGAGATATGTTTTTAGATTTTAAATGAGTGCCTATCTGTTCTTGAGATAATCCTAGAGATAGCAGACGTATCAGTTCTACATCGTAATCGTCTATTTCTAAATTAGATTTTGGACTTAACGCACGCTCCACCTGAGGAGATAAATAGCTGTGATTGTCATATACAGACGTAATAGCTTTACCTAGCTCGATCAAACCGCGTCTACCTTTACAAACATAGCCGTTAGCATTGTAGTTATTTATTAACGTTCTGACGCGCTGTAAGCGGTCTTCTACGGAATATACTATGATTTTTAACTCTGGATATTCTTGCTTCAGCGCTTTTACTAATGCTTCACCAGAACTATATATTTGATCCCTATGATCTGACACAAAGGATAAATCTGTAATTAGTAAATCAAAAGGCTCCTGATCCATGCTAGCCTTCTTAATTTTAAGATACGCATCGTCACAATACTGGACTTGATGGACGTTTTTAATTGCTAAACTATCTAATACCGTTACTACACCTTGATTAATACTTCCTAAATCATCAGAAATCAATACTTTTTCAAACATACGCTACACAATAAAAAAGGCTTTAAAGCCTTGGTTAATATCTGAGTCAAATGTAATTGTTCCATTTATGCTTTGAATACGGTTTTCCGCATTTTGCAAACCATTTTGTTTTTTTTCTGCGCTTCCAACGCCATTATCCTTATAATTTACTTCTATTTTTTTATTTTTTTTATTGAACACCAAAACGACGATGGATGCTTGACTGTGCTTCTTCATATTAGTCATCAATTCTTGTAACACCCTATAAATAGTTGTTTTTTTGATTTCAGAAACTGTTTTCCAATCTATTTTAGAGATGTCTTTGGTGATGATATTAACAGATTCACTCTTATAGCTTTGTAATAAATCTATCAGTAAATCTTCAAAATCTTGGTTTACATCAATTGTACTATTTTCTCTAGAAATATCTCTAGTTTTTATATAAATATGCTCTAAATCGTCTAAAACAACTTCTTTTTCTATAGTTTGACCTTGTAGTTTTGTCATTACTTGATATACATCATTAGCAACCTCATCATGGACTTTTTTGGAAATCCGAGTTTCAGTAGCATACACTTCTTGTAGCTTTTCTTTTTTATGCTTTGATTGTAATATAAAAAAGAGAGAAATAGCAACAACTAATATTAACAGTGCTATAAATTGAAACTGCTGCTTTTTGGTCTTTTCTACTTGCGACTTTAACTCACTTTGACCAACATTGTACTTTAACAATGCAAACTTGTTTTGGTTATGCTGCTTAACTAACTCCAAACTATCATTCCATTTAAAATACTGATTAGACAACTCATAATCCCCTAATTGTAATCTTAGTTTTATTGCATCTAACTTATAAGACAAACTATTAACCTGATTTGCGACATTATATGCTTTGAGCGCAAAAACCTTAGCTTGTGCAGTATCTTTATGTGCTAAATAATATTTAGAAAAACTTTTATAACTTGGGTATAAGCTTAACGTACTTTTAGAAGCCTCTCTAAGTGCTAAGGCTTGACTTAATGTGTTAAAAGCACTCTCTTTATTCAGCTTAAGCTGAACTAAACCTAAATTATCTAGTAGTCTAGCTTTTTCAATAGGACTTTCAACACGATTAAACATATTTAATGTATTAGATAACAACTGTTCTGCAGCTACAAAATCTGTTTTATCTTTTAATATATTAGAGATATTATTGTAGACAATTAAACTATCCAATGCACTTGTAGTCAATGCTAAAGCTTGATTATACTTATCATAAGCCAAAGTATACATGTTTTTTTCTTTGTAAACTTTTCCTAAATGATTGTAAAGCGATCGCCTAAGTGTGTTATTATATGTTGTTTTTTTTATCTGATCTAAAATAGATAATGCCTCTACAGCATTTGCTTCGCTTGTATTATAAAACCCAAATTTATAGTCTATTTTAGATAATTGAAAAAGATTATAAACGACTTGTACTTTGTGCTTGTTTTTTAAAGCATTCAATTTATTATTTTGAAAAAATTGATAAGCTTTTTCTAAGTCATTACTAGTATTTACTTGACTTATTTTAGTCACATAATAAGCTATGCTATCTGTTTTTTGTTGTGCAAACCCTTTGTTTACAACAAATAAGAACACAAAAAAGAGGAATGAATATTTTATAAATTTCATTCCTCTAAAATAGCAACTAATTTTTAGTTAGTTTAAACTGTTTGACAAAAAATATAGTGTTTATTTTAAATCATTTAAGACCAAGAGTCTAGACGTTTACTGTTTTCTTGATTTTAATAATATGTAGTTTATCTAAAACCACCATTATTAAATAAGTAAAATCAATTTCAAACCAACGTACACCAAAATTAGCGCGTCCACTATGCGAGTGGTGGTTGTTATGATAGCCTTCTCCCATCATTAAAATATCTATTGGTAATAAGTTTTTTGAAGTATCGCTAACTTTAAAGTTACGGTATCCGTAAATATGAGCAAACCAGTTAATAATAACACCATGGATTGGAGCCATAAAAAAGGCTACAGGTAAAAATAACCATTGCCACCAAGCAGTTGCAAAAACAATAAAAAACACAATATAAGCTGTAGCCCAAGATAATCTTGAAATTCTAGAGCTCGCTATTTTGTCAAACGCTTTCCATTGTGGTACGTTTTTAGTAAACTTATCTGCTACTGCAATACGTTTTTTATTAATATCCTGATAAATATTTTTAGTACGCCACATCATAGTAAATAAGTTACTATCGTATTTAGGTGAGTGTGGGTCTTTCTCTGTATCCGCATAGGCATGGTGCATCCTGTGCATTACTCCATATCCATAGGCGCTTAAATAATTAGATCCCTGAAATACCCATGTTAGCACAAAGCAAACGCGCTCTGTAAATTTAGACATTGTAAACGTTTGGTGTGCTGCGTATCTGTGTAAAAAGAAGGTTTGAAAGAACAAACCTGTATACCATAAAATGATAATAAATATAATAATAGTCATAGTCCTTGCTTTAATTTTGCAAAGGTCTATAATAATAGGTTGAATAAAAATGAACCTAAGTTAAGAAATACGTTTCCTTATTCTGCTTAACGCTTGTGGTGTAACCCCAATGTAAGATGCTACATACTTTAACGGAATCTCTTTTATTAAGTTAGGACGTTCTGTAAACAAATTAAGATAACGCTCTTCTGCAGATTCGTTTAACAGGGATTGCTCACGTTTTGATTTGATTAAAAATAAGCGTTCTGAGGATAAACGTCCAATAACATTACCTGCAAAACTTTTCTCATACACTTCTTGTAAATCTTCATGAGAGATACTCCACATTGTAATGTCCGATAACGCTTGTAACTGATAAAGTGATGGTTTTCTTGTTAAAAAAGAATCATAAGCACTGACAAATTCGTTTTTGAAACAAAATCCAAAGGTTAAATCTTTTTCTTCATCTTCCTTCGGAATTAAAAAGCGTGCGATACCTTCCTCAATAAACGAGATATAGTTTTCAGTCTCTCCTACCCCAAGAATAGTCGTTTTCTTTTTAAACGTTCTGACTTTTAATTTAGAAGAAAATAACTGCCAATCTGCATCAGAAACGGCAACTGTTTTTTCTATATACTCTCTAATGTTTATCATATTTGCTTGTCACTGCAAATATCGCTATATAATTTAAGAGTTATATTAAAATTGACTTAAATACCATCGTAGTTTGATTATATATGATCGATATCATAATTAAACACATTACTTCTGAGTTTTTAGGTAACTAATAGTGGTAAAACCCTTCCGAATCCATGCTTTTTAGAAAGCATGAATCCACCTTCCCTGAAAAAAGGGAAGGAATACTTACTATTGTGAGCATATTGAGGTTTGATTACTCTTATGTCAAACCCTTCCGAATACCTACTGTTGTGGTTAAATTAAAATAATATTTAGAAAATACAACAAAAAGAGACTCGCAAGAACAGTCGAGTAAAATTCTCCTCCTATTTTTTAAGGAGGAGAATGAATTTAAAATTCCCGTAAAAAGGAATTTTAAAGAAAGAGGTGGTTGTTTTTACTACCAAGAAAACCCTTCCGAATCCATGCTTTTTAGAAAGCATGAATCCACCTTCCCTGAAAAAAAGGGAAGGAATACTTACTGTTGTGGGCTTACTTAACTCTAAACTCTTTTTTAAATTATAAAAAAAAACGCAACCTTTTTGAGGTTGCGTTTTTTGCATTAGGGATAGTAGTGGCATCCTTTTGCCTTTTAGCAAAAGATATAACGGATAGCCCGACACTTTGTAGCTTAAGCGGAAAAGTGTAATGCCCAAATAATAGTTTTACATGTCATTATTCAAGATTGCTTCGTCGTGCCTTCTCGAAATGACATTACAATACATTATCCATAATATCTTGCACACATTCTGGATTTAGTAATGTACTTGTATCCCCCAGATTATCGGTTTCATTACTAGCAATTTTACGTAAAATACGTCGCATAATTTTTCCGCTTCGTGTTTTAGGTAATCCGTTTGTGAATTGAATTTTATCTAACTTAGCGATAGGTCCTATTTGCTCTGTAATAATTTGATTTATTTCTTTACGCAGGTTGACATGATCTCTACTTTCTCCTGTTTCTTTAAGCGTTACGTAACCATACAATGCGTTTCCTTTAATATCGTGCGGGAAGCCTACAATTGCACTTTCGGATACCGCTGGATGCTCGTTAATAGCATCTTCGATTGGTGCAGTTCCTAAATTATGTCCCGATACGATAATCACATCATCTACACGACCTGTAATACGATAATACCCAACCTCATCACGTAATGCTCCATCTCCTGTAAAATACATATTATCATAAGCCGAGAAATACGTGTCTTTATAGCGTTGGTGATTCCCCCAAATGGTTCTAGCTATACTTGGCCAAGGGAATTTTATACATAAACGCCCATCCACTTGATTCCCTTTAATTTCTTGTCCATGCTCATCCATTAATGCTGGTTGAATCCCGATAAAAGGTAAGGTTGCGTAGGTTGGTTTGGTTGGAGTAGCAAATGCAATTGGTGTAATCATGATACCTCCAGTTTCGGTTTGCCACCAAGTATCTACAATTGGTGCTTTTTTCTTACCAACATTGTCATCATACCAGTGCCAAGCTTCCTCGTTTATAGGTTCTCCTACGGTACCTAAGACTTTTAGAGACGATAAATCGTGTTTTTCTAGATGCTCTACTCCTTCTTTTGCGAGTGCTCTAATTGCGGTTGGCGCTGTATAAAACTGACTTACTTTATGTTTTTCTACAATCTCCCAGAAACGTCCAAAATCGGGATAACTTGGCACCCCTTCAAACATAACGGTTGTTGCTCCATTACATAATGGTCCATAAACAATATAACTGTGTCCTGTAATCCAACCTATATCTGCCGTACACCAATACACATCTTCCTCTCTGTATTGAAATACATTTTTAAACGTATACGCAGTATATACCATATATCCTGCTGTGGTATGTACCATTCCTTTTGGTTTTCCGGTAGATCCTGAGGTGTATAAAATAAATAATGGATCTTCTGCATCCATAATTTCTGGATCACAATCGTGATAGGCTTCATCCAATAGCGGTTGTAACCATTGGTCACGACCTTCTTGCATGTTTATATCTGAATTGATACGTTTTGCTACCAATACTGTTTTTACATCTGGACAGTCCTCTAAAGCTTCGTCTACAATCCCTTTTAAGTCGATTGTTTTTGCGCCACGATAAGACCCATCTGATGTGATTACCATTTTACAATCACTATCATTAATTCTGGTTGCTAATGCTGTTGAAGAAAACCCTGCAAAAACTACAGAGTGTATCGCACCTATACGGGCACATGCTAAAACAGAGACTGCTAATTCTGGAATCATTGGTAAGTAAATACAAACACGATCGCCTTTACCTACTCCATTTTCTTTAAGTACGTTGGCGAATCTACAAACACGCTCATGTAATTCTCTATATGTAATATGAAGCGCTTTTTCTTTTGGACTGTTAGGCTCAAAAATAATTGCTGTTTTATCTCCTCTTGTATATAAATGCCTATCCAAACAGTTTTCTGTAATGTTTAATTTAGCGCCTTCAAACCATTTAACTTCAGGCTTAGAAAAATCCCAACTTAAAACGTTGTCCCATTTTTTACGCCACATAAAATGCTCTTCTGCGATTTCTTCCCAAAAGCTTTCTGGGTTTCTGACGGATTTACGATAAACTTGGTAGTACTCTTCTAAATGTTTTATGTGATAATTACTCATAATTAGTTTAATTTATTAAACACGTTGATTGTGTTTAGTGGGATATTTATATTATTAATTTAGTTTTTATTTCTAGACACTTCGACTCCGCTCAGTGTGATAAATAGTTTTTTATATTTATAGATCTCGATACAATTTTTTCATACTTTAAAAATCACTCGATGTGACGTTATCTTCTGGTCTAATAAGATAGAGTGATGCCATTTTAAGAGCATTGTATCGATAGCTTATTTATGAATCCCAATACTATGGGTTTTATATACTATTTTTATTTCGTCTATAATTGTAACATCATCAATGGTTGATGGTATATTATACTGTTGTTCGTCTGCGATATTACGCAACAATTTACGAAGAATTTTTCCACTTCGTGTCTTTGGCAATCGGTTTACAACTAACACCTCTCTAAAAGAAGCGACTGCACCAATTTCTTGACGAACGGCTTGTATTATTTGGTTTTGAATCGCATCGTTATCTAAAGCTGTTTCTGTTTTTAAAACCACTAACCCTAATGGTTTTTGCCCCTTAAGCTCGCAATGGACACCAAATACAGCACATTCTGCTACCGATTTATGCGAGGACACAATTTCTTCCATTTCTGCAGTCGATAATCTGTGACCCGCCACATTAATAACATCATCTACACGACCGGTTATAAATACATAACCATCTTCGTCTTTATAACCACCATCTCCTGAAAAATAATAGCCAGGAAAACGCTCTAAGTACCCAGATTTAAAACGCTCTGGATTCCCCCATAGGTTACTTAATGTACCTGGTGGTAAAGGTAGTTTTACAGTAACGTAGCCTTCTATACTAGACTGTACCTCTTCTCCCTCTTCATTTAAAATCTGGATATCATAACCACTTACAGGCAAACTTGCTGATCCTGGTTTTATTTCCTGTAGTCCTACACCGACCATATTAGAAATCATTGGCCAACCACTTTCTGTTTGCCACCAATGGTCAATTACTGGTACATTCAATTTTTCTTCAGCCCATTTTAAAGTAGCCACATCACAACGTTCTCCTGCCAAAAACTGATATTTTAAGCACGACAAATCAAAACGCTTTAACATATGCCCATTTGGGTCTTCTTTTCGTATTGCTCTAATAGCGGTAGGCGCTGTAAACATTGCTTTTACATTATGCTCGCTAATCACACGCCAAAAAGTCGATGCATCTGGTGTTTTGATGGGTTTTCCTTCAAACAGAATGGTTGTGTTTCGATTTAATAATGGTCCGTAAGCAATAAAACTATGTCCTACAACCCATCCAACGTCACTTGCAGCCCAAAATGTTTCGCCTTCGTTTACGCCATAAATGTATTTCATAGCGAATTTTAAAGCGGTTGCATAACCACCTGTATCTCTTATAATCCCTTTTGGTGTGCCTGTTGTTCCTGATGTGTATAAAATATATGAAGGGTGTGTAGACTCTATAGCAACAGCAGCAATGGAGGGCGATGCCTCTACTAAAGTTGTATAATCTATATCGTAGCTTTTCTTCGGAATCTCAACACCTAAGGCTCTATCAAAAACGATAACGTGTTCTGGTTTGTTTTTGGCTTTAGTGATGGCTTGATCTACAAATGGTTTATAAGGTATTATTTTCTGAATCTCTACTCCGTTGGATGCTGTTATAATTGCTTTTGGTTTACAATCGTCTATCCTGATAGCCAACTCATGTGGTGCAAAACCACCAAATACTACCGAATGTATTACGCCTATTCTAGCACAAGCTAACATAGCATATAACGCTTGCGGAATCATTGGCATGTAAATAATACATGTATCCCCTTTTTGCAATCCTAAACTTTGCAATCCACCTGCAAGTTTTGACACTTCGTGATGTAATTGATTAAAAGTAATATGTTGTTTTACATTAGTTACAGGAGAGTCGTAAATAATAGCATTCTGATCGCCAAAACCCTCCTTGATATGTTTATCAATACACAGATAACTTAAGTTAAGTTGCCCATCTTCAAACCATTGATCATAGTCATATTTATCCTTAGACAATATGGTTTTTGGCACTTTAAGCCACTCCAATTGCATAGCTTGTTCTTGCCAAAATTGCGTTGGTTGGTCTATACTTTTTCTATAAAATTCTTGATAATACATAGCTAGGCTTTTTTAGAATTAAATAAGCCGAACCAGTTGGGATTAAGTACTTTTAATTTGACAAGTGCATAGATTATAAGCACAAAACAGAGTCCCAAAACAATTGAGAGCATTGGGCTTGTATAGGTTTGACTTTCAAATTTAAACCTAAGATAAAGCGTAGCGATAATATAAATACTAATTATAATATCTGACGCTAATGGGTTGATGTGAAATTTCATGTCTTTAAACTTTAATTAAACTTAGTTTGTTTGCACACAAAACCAATTTTAAATAAACTTAAAAAACTGTTTTAAGTCATTAGTTCCAATATTTCTGAAACTATTTTTTTTACTGAAAAAGGTTTTGTTAAATACTTATCTGCTCCAAGTTTTAAACCTTTTTCAATATCTGAAGCTTTATTTTTCGCAGTTAAAAACACCACTTTGGTATCCTTTAAACTATCTGTATTTTTAATTTGCGTTAAGGTTTGAAAACCATCAACGTTTGGCATCATAATATCTAACAAAACCACGTTAGGAATATGATGTTTTAATATCTCTAAAGCCTCACTTCCATCTCTTGCAATAAACACTTCAAAACCTTGTTTTTTGAAAGTGTATTCTAACGACATAACAATATTTGGCTCGTCGTCAACAATTAAAATTTTCTTCTTCATACTTTACGACAACAATTTACTTAAAAGGTATGGTAAAAACAAGCGTTGCGCCATTTTTAACGTCTTTTTTTGCCCAAATTTTCCCGTTATGCTTTTCTACAATTTGTTTTGTAATTGCTAAACCTAATCCACTGCCTTGTGGTTTGATGGTATTTTGGTGTTTTGACTGATAAAATTTATCAAAAATAAACTTATGATCTTCTTCCGGAATTCCTTTACCATTGTCTGTTACAGATATTTCTACCATTTGATTTCCTAGCTTATAATCTATTTCAATAACTCCTGTTTTTGGATTACAAAACTTGATGGCATTAGACAGTAAATTGGTTAATACCTGCAGAATACGATCCTCGTCATAGTTAGTACTAAACGCATGTGGGTTTTTATTAACTATTTTAACGTCTTTTTTAGCTGCTATCTGAGAAATACTACTAGTAGCTTTGTGTATTGTTTTCTGGATATTTTGATATTGTAAATCCAAGTGCAAACGCCCTGTCTCCAACTTTTCAAAATCAAGGATATTATGTATTAAGCGTCCTAAACGATCGGAATCTTGAAGGATATTTTTTAAAAACTGTGCCTTAATGTCTTGTGGCATATCATCGTCTTCATCCATCAACAACTCTGTTGCAGCTCTAATACCAGTAATTGGTGTTTTTAACTCATGCGCAACAGTGTCTAAAAATTCGTCTTTTTGCTTATCTTTACTTATTAATTCATCATTAGCCTCTTTTAACTTTGAAGATAGCTGAGATAATTCATTTGATTTTTCTATTAATACTTTATTACTGACGATATTTTCTTTAGACTCTTCTAAAATCTTTAAAACTTCGACTAAACTAATTTGCTCTTCCTTGACTACGCTGGCAATTAATATTTTGGCTGAAGCCGAACCAATACTTCCTGTTAACAATTTTTCTGAGAAATTAATTAATCTAGCATCCGCTAATTGTGTGTCTTGAGGTAATTTGTATTTAGTGAAGAATATAGTCAGCGCACGAGTGGCTCTTTTTTCACCTAAAAACCGAATTAATACACTTTTAATATCAGAAACGTAAGCTTCTCCTTTCCAAACCAATGCATTATCCTGAAGTGTCGTAAAGTTATTACTATCCACAAACATCTCAGCATAATTACGCTCTCTGTAATTTCCTTTTGAGGTTAATGAAAACACCGAATAACATAACATGTTAAAAGTAATACTCCAGAAAAAAGCATGCGCAGGCGGACTTAAAAAATCAATACCAAATAACGCATAAGGTTTTAAAGCTGAAATACCGAACAAACCAAGTTGCGTAAAATCATCCGTACCTGTGTAAGCTTGAAGTGTAAAAGGTAACACTAATGTATACACCGCTATAAAAAAACCGACTAATATCCCTATAATTGCTGCTTTAGAAGCCCCTCGATTCCAATATAATCCTATAAAAAAGGAAGGCGCTAATTGCGAGATAATAACAAACGATATTAAACCAATAGAATACAACGATAATTCTTTTGAGAATAACACATAGAAAAAATAGGCTGTAATAATGATTGTAAAAATAGAAATACGTCGGATATTCTTGATGTACTTAGAGTTTCGTTCTGGTTGATTTTTTATAAACTTATCTAAAAATCCATAAGGAATAATCAAGTTATTACTCACCATAGTAGACAATGCCAAAGTGGACACAATAACCATTGATATTACAGCTGAGAAACCACCTAGAAAAACTAATGTTGCTAAAAACGAATTCCCATTTTCTAATGGTAATAATAACGAGTAATATTCTGCATTCTGAGTCGATCCAAACGTGATTTTACCTGCCCAAGCTATAAAAATAACAAACAGATTAAATAATAATAAATACAATGGGAACAACCAAATAGCCTTTTTAAGATGTTTTTCTCTGTTATTTTCTAAAACCGAAACCTGAAATTGTCTCGGTAATAAAAATATTGCCATAAAAGACAATCCTATTAAGAAAAACCAGTTAAAACCATCCTCCACACCACTAAGCGTGGTGAGTTGTTTAAAATTTTCAGTTTTTGAAATCTGATTATAAATATCTGTAGTCCCATCAAACAAGTAATAGGTCACATAAACTCCAATAGCCAAAAAGAATACTAGTTTTAAAACCGACTCAAAAGCCACAGTAGCAATAATTCCTTTATGTTTTTCGGAAGCATCCGCATTTTGTGTCCCGAAAAAAGTAGCGAATATCGCTAACAACAAAGCGACATAAAAAGTAGAATCGTCAATTACAGTTGTAGAAACATAACTAGTATCGTCAGACATAATCTCAAACGTTTCGGATACTGCTTTTAATTGTAATGAAATATAGGGCAAGGTTCCAAACAAACAGACTATGGTTACTAACGCTCCAAGAAATCGACTATTTCCGTAACGTAGCGAAATAAAATCGGCAATAGTTGAAATTTTATGTTGTTTAGAAATCCTAATAATCTTCCGAAGCACAACAATCCACAAAGGCGCTGCTATAACTGGACCTAAATAAATTGGTAAAAAATTAATTCCTGAATTTGCTGCAATACCAACACTTCCGTAATACGTCCATGCAGAGCAATACACTGCTAAAGACAGCGTATACACATAAGGATTGTTAACCCATTTGCTTTGTTTCTTTTTTTCACCAAGAAAAGCAATGTAAAATAACACCGCTAAATAAATTACAATTATGGCAATTAGTGCGTAGTTATTCATAGTGACGTTTTAATACGATATATGAAATAACGATAGATACTAACCAAATTGAAAATATTGAAAAATATAAGGTTGGAATACCAAAAATAGCACCTTCAAAATTAAAGACTAAGATAAATGGGACATTAAAAATTAAACATAATGCTATTGATAATACAACTAGCTTTTGTTCGTGGCGTTTTTTCATTGGAAATTATTATCTAAATATATTTATTGATTAGACTTCACCTAGCTCAGTCTGACATGATTTGAGCAACAGAATTTAGTTTATTTTACTAATATAAGAAATCAGCACTACATAAATGTAATGCTGATTTGCATACTAACTAAATTAAAATTAAGTTCTTTAATTTTTAGCGAAAGCTAAAAACGATTAAAGACCGAACTCAATGCCTTAATGATCTTGAGCTTCTCCAGCTCCTGAAGGGATTCTTATACTTTCAACCATATCTTGTACATTCTGAGGTGGCGCAGGTGTTAAGCGCGATACCACAAGTGATACCACAACATTTAAAATCATTGCTATAGTACCAAATCCTTCTGGAGATGTACCAAACCACCAATCTTCTTTTGTACCACCACCAAACATGTCGAGTTTAAATTTCATCATGTAGAATAACATTAAAACAATACCGACAACCATTCCTGAAATAGCACCTTCGCTATTCATACGCTTATCAAATATTCCTAAAATAATAGCTGGAAAAAAGGACGCTGCTGCGAGGCCAAATGCTAGTGCGACGACCGCTGCGACAAATCCCGGCGGATTAATACCGAAGTACCCCGCAATTAAGATGGCTACAAAAATGGCGATTCTTGCGACTTTCAATTCGTCTTTATCAGAAATATCCGGCTTTAATTGTTTTTTAACTAAATCGTGAGACACAGATGTCGAAATTACTAACAACAATCCTGCTGCTGTAGATAGTGCTGCTGCCAATCCTCCGGCTGCGACTAATCCAATAACCCAATTGGGTAGGTTTGCAATCTCTGGATTTGCCAATACCATAATATCTCTATCTACGTAAAGCTCGTTTGAAGCATCACTAACATTAGACACGATACGTTCTCCACTTGCACCTCTAGCATCCGTATATATTGGTTTTTTACTTGATAAAGCATCACCTGCAACATATTGGATTTTTCCATCTCCATTTTTATCAGACCACGCTATTAACCCAGTGTTTTCCCAGTTTTTAAACCATTCTGGAATTTCTTTATACTGTTTATTACTAACCGTTTCAATTAAATTAGTTCTTGAAAATACTGCAATTGCAGGTGCTGTTGTATATAAAATAGCAATTAAAAATAAGGCATAACCAGCAGATTTACGGGCATCTTTTACTTTTGGCACTGTAAAGAAACGTACAATTACGTGCGGTAATCCTGCAGTACCAGTCATTAATGCTAATGTAATTGCAAAAACATCCCAAGTAGATTTTGTTCCGCTAGTATACTCGTTAAATCCAAGTTCTGTATGTAATAAATCTAATTTATCTAATAGAAAAGCACCACCTTCAACCTTACCTCCCATTCCAATTTGAGGAATAATGTTTCCTGTCATTTGTAAAGAGATAAAAAATGCAGGCACCATAAAAGCGAAAATCAAGACACAATATTGTGCGACTTGCGTGTATGTGATTCCTTTCATACCCCCTAATAACGCAAAAGTTAAAACAACCGTCATCCCAATGATAACACCTATATTAATATCTACTTGTAAGAATTGAGAAAACACAATACCTACACCACGCATTTGACCTGCAACATATGTAAATGATACAATTAATGCGCAAATTACTGCTACTGTTCTTGCTGTGTTTGAGTAATATCTATCTCCAATAAAATCTGGCACTGTAAACTTACCAAATTTACGCAGGTAAGGTGCTAATAATAACGCTAACAGTACATAACCACCAGTCCATCCCATAAGATAAACTGAGCCATCATACCCTGAAAAGGAAATAATACCAGCCATACTAATAAAGGAGGCTGCACTCATCCAATCGGCTGCGGTAGCCATACCATTTGCTAACGGAGAAACACCTCCACCAGCAACATAAAACTCTTTAGTTGAGCCTGCTCGGGCCCAAATTGCTATTCCAAAATATAAGGCAAAAGTAATTCCTACTAATAACCATGTCCAAAATTGTACACTCATAATATCTTATTTTTTAAGTTATTAGTTTAGACTACTCGTCAAAACCGTATTTTTTATCTAATTTGTTCATTAATCTTACGTATACGAAAATTAAAATCACGAATACATATATAGATCCTTGTTGGGCAAACCAAAAACCGAGTTTAAATCCTCCAAGTCTAAATTGATCTAACTCTTCTCTAAATAAAATGCCACATCCAAAGGATACCACAAACCATATGACAAGAAGTATTGCCAAATATTTAATATTTTCTTTCCAATACGCTGACGCGTGTTTTTGTTTATCACTCATAGTTGTTAGTTTTTATAGATAAATCATAGCTTGAAGCGAAATAGTGTTTGCATCTAAAGCCCCAAATTCTTGGTTTTTATATTCTAAAGTTAATTTTGAATTATGTCCACTCATATAAGCGTTAACACCAACACCTAATATAGATCTGTCATCACCTACAGCATCATAACTATGCGTACCGTAACTTACATAAGGTTGAAATCTTGTTTTTGTAACATCGCCTTTAAAGACATAACCAACATGACCATAAATCATACTTCCAGTACCATAAGCACTGTATAAGTAATCTTTACCGTAATCGCTATTTTGATAGACCGCATAAGCCGTTATTGCGCTTCCATTATCACCAAGTGGCGCATCATAAAAAGCATCTACTGCAAAGATTGAAATATCCTCACCTTCTAAGTTTGGTGTTAATGCTGTACCAGTATCAATTACAGATCCTTTTGGATGCAAGAAGAACCCTGCTCCAATATTAAAAATCTTTTTTCCTCCTAAATAACTTCCTACTTTGTACGGCAGAAAATTAGATTCTTGATCTAAGAAATTATAATCAAAATAACCGGCGTATGTTTTACCCGCATCTTTAGATCCTAAAGTAGCACGACCATTATAAACTGCGTCTCCACCAGCAACTGCTGTGCGACCGTCCAATGTTGATACCGCAGCGTCATTAATAGCGACACGATATTGAAGCTTATCAAATTTACCTTTTGCAAAAACACCTAAATGACGCGCAAATTGATCGGATAAACCAATGGTTGCCCAAGATTGACGGTTGTTATCCAACGTCATCATATTAAGTGTACTTTGATTATTTAGTCTTGAAATACCATTAAAATAATGTAAACCACCACCAACAGTATGGTCTTTACCTAAATTGTATTGTGCCCAAACATCATGAAAAAAGAGTTGAGAACCATCTCCTTTTCCTGTTGGACTTAATGTAGAACTTGTTAAACTGTTTAATCCAAAGTGTGTTACGATTAAAAAGTCTTTATTAATTTGTGCAAACATTAAAATACGAGCACGACGTAAATTAAAATTTAATTTACTGTTCTCGTTTCCGTTTGCATCAAATGTATCGTCTGTATTATAGTTAGCTTGGACTTGCGCCCAAGAAATAAGCCGAAGATATTTAGAACCATCTTCGTTAAACTTAAACTTAAGACCTCCATCATAATCGGGAGAGCCTTGAGCGGTCATTAATTGAAAGGACATTAAAAAGAGTCCTGCCAATAATAGGGTTTGTTTTTTCATTGTTTAAAGGATTAATTAGTAGTTAATTGGTTTTGTGTGCACTACTAAGCTCTTAAAAACAATGTGTTAACAGAAAATTAATATATTTATCTGTTAATTTATTATACTAATCTTTAAAACGCTCCCATTTAATCAACATAAATTTATCCCCTAACTCAGTAACAACAACACCTGCGCCTTTAATATTTTGAGCATTACTAAAATAAATACCCAGTTCTGTAGCGTTTAAAATCTTATAGGTTGGATGGTAATTAGAATTATAAGGGCGTTTAATATTGTACTTTTTCACCCAATTCATGATACTGACGTGAGAGATCCCTAAAATGCGTTCGATTTCTCGATAAGTCAATCCTTCTAAATATAATTGCAGTGACTTGTTAACGTAGTAGTCATCTATCTTCTTACCGATCTTATTAACAGAGAAAAAATAGTTGCATTTTTTACACTTATAACGCTGTCTATCGTTAACAATTCCGCTTTTAATGTAATGGTCTGATCCACAATTGGGACATAAATCTACAGTCATGTATATTAATTTAGCATAAATATATCAATTTAGCAATAAAATAAAAACCAAATTGTTAAATAATTAATTATTACCCCAAAAAAAAGCCCTAAAACCAACAATATCATTGATTTTTAGAGCTTATATTATTAAAATCGGAATACCTATCTGAAATCAGCTATTAAAAAAAGCCTCCTCTTCTGTAGTTAATAATCTAGAATGAATTAAAAACCGAAGTCCTAAAGGGATTTCTAAAGAAAAGCTAGCACCACGACCTTCTGTTATGTCCACAGTAAGGTGTGTGTGCTTCCAATATTCAAATTGATCTTGATTCATATAAAAATTAACGCCTTTTAACGTTCCTAACAACACATCGCTTTCATCCAGATACATATCCCCTTTTTCAAAAACCATAGGCGCAGACCCGTCACAACACCCGCCACTTTGATGAAAAATTAAATCGCCATGTTTTGCTTTTAGTTGTTCCAAAACCGTTATTGCTGCTTCTGTAATTGCTACTCTTTCCATAACTTAAATGTATTAAAAAAGGCTGAATTAACTAAACTCAGCCTTTTGTGTTACTAATAAAACGTTTCTAAATAACTACTAAAAGAACCCTAATTTGTTTTTATCATAAGAGATTAACATGTTTTTAGTTTGACGATAGTAGTTTAACATCATCACATGATTTTCTCTACCAAATCCAGATTTTTTATAACCTCCAAATGGTGCATGCGCAGGATACGCGTGGTAACAGTTTACCCAAACACGACCCGCTTTTATTGCACGCGGAATTTGATATAATTGGTGTGCATCTCTAGTCCAAACGCCTGCTCCAAGTCCGTAAAGCGTATCATTAGCAATTTCAATCGCTTCAGCCTCATCTTTAAATTTAGTCACACAAGCTACCGGTCCAAAAATTTCTTCTTGGAAGACTCTCATTTTATTATGACCTTCTAATAAGGTTGGTTTTATGTAAAACCCATTTGCTAGATTACCACTTAGATTATTTGCAGATCCCCCGGATAATACTTTGGCACCTTCGTCTTTACCTATTTTAAAATACGATTGTATTTTCTCATGCTGATCTTTAGAAGCTTGTGCCCCAACCATTGTATTTACATCGTATGGGTTATCTTGTATAATGGCATTTGTGCGCGCCACAACGCGTTTCATAAACGCATCATAGATATCTTCTTGAACCAATATTCTAGAAGGTGCAGTACAAACTTCTCCTTGATTAAAAGCAAATAATACCGCACCTTCAATAGCTTTATCTAAAAAGGCATCGTCATGATCCATAACAGAGTTAAAGAAAACATTTGGAGACTTACCACCTAATTCCATAGTTACAGGATTCAAGTTTTTAGAAGCATATTGCATAATTAATTGCCCCGTTGTTGTTTCTCCTGTAAAGGCTACTTTATCCACTTTCGCGCTTGACGCTAATGGTTTTCCGGCTTCTGGTCCAAAACCATGCACTATATTTATAACACCTGGAGGGAAGACGTCTGCAATTTTCTCCATTAATAATGTTGCTGTAGAGGGTGTTTGTTCTGCAGGTTTTAAAACCACACAATTACCTGTTACTAATGCTGGCGGTAGTTTCCAAGACAACATTAATAACGGAAAATTCCATGGTATAATTTGACCAATAACACCTAAAGGCTCCTTAATATTCATGGATAATGTGTTTTGATCTAACTCGGTTGCACTTCCTTCTTCAGATCTAATACACGCTGCAAAATAACGCCAATGATCTATTGCCAAAGGGACATCTGCATTTAAAGTTTCACGGATAGGTTTACCATTATCGCAGGTTTCCATAACTGCAAACTCCTCTAAATTTACTTCAATAATATCGGCTACTTTATTTAATAACGTGGCTCTCTCTGTTGCTGAGGTATTTCCCCAAGCTTCTTTGGCAGCATTGGCAGCATCTAAAGCCAGCTCGACATCCTCTTTCTGAGAACGCGGATATTTTGCAATTAAACTATTATCAATTGGTGAGGTATTCTCAAAATATTGCCCACCAATAGGAGCGACAAATTTTCCATTAATAAAATTAGCATATTTCTCTTTAAACTTAGGTTTAGAATAACTCATATAAATTGATGTTAAATTAGTAATTAGATAATTTTCTGTTCTAAAAAATATATTATCTTTAGTTTTGATAAAGTTATTTTATCAAATCCGAAGTTTATTGCACGTATTTATCATAATTGTGAACATATCTCTTATTAACAGATCTGCTGACTAAAATTTTGTAATATTGACTATGAAACCGCTTTTAAATCAACATCTAAATACCAGAAAACTAACCACTTTAGTAGAAAACAGAACGACTTATAGTGCCGACTATGCAGAACTTAATATCTATGAGACACACGCTTTCGCGGAAAAAGTCTCGTTGACATTTAATTTTCCAATTATAGCAAGCATGTTAACTGGCCAAAAAGTTATGCATATTGATGGTTATGATCCTTTTGATTTTTTTCCAGGCGAATCTGTAGTTATGCCTTCTAATAAAGAAATGGTTATTGACTTTCCAAATGCAACACAAAATAACCCAACACAATGTTTAGCTTTGGGAATTGATGCCTTTAAAATTGATGAGGTTGTTGAAAAATTTAATCAACAAGTCGCTATTGAAAATGAGAATAATACTTGGGATTTAAATGAAACCACATCACACTTAATAAATAACACAGATGTTAATCATTTAATAGAACGCCTGACTTACACTTTTACAAACAATAATAAATCTAAGGATGTGTTGTTGGATTTAATGATTCAGGAATTAATTGTTAGGCTATTACAAACCAAAGCCAAGTCTTTAATTATTAATGATCCTAATCAGGTTTTTAACGACACCAGAATAGGCACCGTTATTAAATACATAAAAGACAACTTAACTAATAAAGATATAAGCGTGAATCTATTAGCAAAAAAAGCTTACATGAGCACGTCGCACTTCCATAAACAATTTAAAAATACCTTAGGCATCTCTCCTATTGATTATATAAATTCTGAAAAGATTAAATTTTCTAAAAAGCTAATTAAAGAATCTAAAGATTTTAGAATGTCTGAAATTGCCTTTAAATCTGGTTTTAATAATACCAGTTACTTTAATAGACAATTTAAAAAAATGGAACTAATGACGCCTCAACAATTTAAGGCGTCCGTAAATAAAGCTTAAACTTGTTTTGCCTCTTTCATCCTCTTAAAATAATCTTTTGCTGCTTTTATTACTCTTGGCGATAAGATTAAAGTTGCTGTCATTGTCGGAATTGCCATTAATGCAAAAACACCATCAATTAAATTAATCATTAAAGCTAAAGATGTTGTTGCTCCTAAAATAATACTGACTATATAAAAGTAATTGTAGTAGTGTTTGTTTTTATCTCCTATTAAAAAGGATAAACATTTACTTCCGTAATAAGAATACGAAAACAGTGACGATACACTAAACACAACAATACATATTAACAATAGATACTTACCATAAAGTGGCATTGCACTACTAAATGCTTTTGCTGTTAAGCTAACTCCATTAGCATCTGTGGTTTCCCAAACACCAGTTACTAAAATAGCTAAAGCAGTAAGTGTACATACAATTAATGTATCTATTGCAGGTCCTAACATAGCTACTAAACCTTCGCGAATAGGCTCGTTAGTTTTTGCTGCACCATGCGCTAAGGGCGCTGTACCTATACCTGCTTCGTTTGAAAATGCACCACGTCTGATACCTAAAACTATCAATCCACCTAAAAGACCTCCTAAAAAAGCATCTCCTTTATAATTTTCTGCTGCAAAAGCATCTGTGAAAATCAATTTAAAATAAGTTGGCACGACTTCCGCATTAGCGAACAAAATAATAAGTATCAACACAAAATATAGTAATACCATACTAGGTACTAGTTTAGATGCCACCTTGCTTATTCGGTTTAAACCCCCTAAAATAACCACTGAAGTAATAGTTACTAATACCAATCCTATGATTAAATTTGAGGTAAAATTTACAGTAATTCCGTTAGGTTTTAAGACAATATCGTTGATGGCTTGCGTTAATTGATTGACATTAAAAACGGGTAATGCACCTATTAATCCACAGGCGCTAAAAAACATAGCTAACGGTTTCCAGTTTTTACCTAATCCTTCCATTATAAAGTACATTGGACCACCTTGGGTATTACCTTCACTATCCTTACCACGATACATTATAGCTAAACTTGAAGTAAAAAACTTGGTAGACATCCCTACTATTGCACTAATCCACATCCAAAATACAGCGCCTGGCCCTCCAATAGAAATGGCCACTGCTACTCCTGCAATATTCCCCATTCCAATGGTCGAGGATAACGCAGTTGTCAAGGCTTGAAAATGAGTGATTTCTCCGGTGTCTTCTGGGTTATCATACTTACCACGAAGGACTTGTATGGCATGTCCCAAATACCTAAATGGTAAAAATTTAGATAATATCAATAGATATAATCCACCTCCAATTAATAAAATTAGTAAAGGTAAACCCCAAACAAAAGAAGCAAAATCTCCAACCCACTCATTTATTTTATCGTACATATTATTCTAAAGTTTTAGACTTTAAATATAACTATTATCTTTACATGACTAACAAATATTACTACTTGAAACCAACCAGACTATTTTTTCTTGATGCTGTTAGAGCTTTTGCTATACTAATGATGCTACAAGGTCATTTTATAGATTCGCTTTTAAACCCGATTTATAGAGACACCTCTAATACGGTTTACAATGTATGGGCCTATTTTAGAGGGATTACCGCACCTACCTTTTTTACAATTACAGGATTAGTCTTTGTGTTTTTATTATTAAAAGCTAAAGAAAAAGGCACAGAACGCGAGCGAATTAAAAAAGGAATTAATCGCGGGCTATTGCTTATTATATTAGGTTATGCCTTACGATTCTCGTTTTTAAGCTTGATGTATGGTAAAGTTAACATGAATTTCCTACAAGTGGATGTCCTGCAATGCATAGGGTTATCGCTATTAATTTTAATCTTATTATATAAAATTAGTTTTAAAAACGAATGGGTTTTAGCACTACTCTTCTTAATTCTAGGGTGTGGTATTTTTGTTTCTGAACCGTTGTACCGCACTTTAAATCTAGCGGATGCACCAATCCTTTTTGTTAATTATATAAGTCAGCAAAATGGCTCTGTGTTTACTATTATTCCATGGTTTGGCTTTGTTGCTTTTGGTGGCTTTATTGCTGTATTATTTTTCAAGTTTGGACATAAAAACAACTACAAACCTTTAAAAATTATTGGTTTTCTGGTTGTTGGTTTGGCATTAATATTTTTTTCCAGTGCGGGTTTAAAACTTATGGATAACCTGTTTGATATTCCGTTATTTAATAAAAGTGCTAACTACAATTATTTGTTTAGTAGACTAGGTAATGTATTAGTGATCTTTGGCATATTCTACACTTTTGAAACGTACCTTAAACAAGCTATAATTACTAAAATAGGACAAAAAACATTGTCTATTTATGTGATTCATTTTATGATTATCTACGGTAGTTTTACAGGTTTAAGCTTAAAACACTTTTTATACAAGAGTTTAAATCCAACCCAAGCCATCCTTGGAGCGATAGTGTTTATAGTGGTTGTTTGCTTTATTTCATTTTATTACGTAAAAACCAATACTTATATTTACAATAAGATAAGACGCTTTTATAAAAAGCTAAAAACTAAATAAATGTTAAAGTGTATTATTATATCTAACCGATTAGTTAGTTTTGTCGTGTAATTAAAAATAATGGCTAGAAAAAAGCAATATATAGAGGAGGAAGTTGTTGACAAAGCAATGCAATTGTTTTGGCGTAATGGCTACGAAAACACATCTATGCAGATGCTTGAAAAAGCAATGGGCATTAATAAGTTTTCCATCTACTCTAGCTTTGAAAGTAAACATGGTTTATTTCTAGAAAGCCTAAAACAATACAAAGCAAAAGTCAGTGTGACTTTAGAAAAGTTAAAAAACGGAACACAAGGTGTTGAAGACATCAAACATTTTTTTTACGATTCTGTAAGTTCTAGTTTTAAAAGCGACAATATAAAAGGCTGTTTAGTAACAAACACGTATAATGAGTTTTCTGAAACTGAAGATGAATTAGTGAAAGCACAAATGACTGCTTTTATGGCTAATCTAAAAGATATTATTATCCAAAAGTTAGCATTGGATAACAATAAAGACGAAGCGACAATATTAAAACAAGCTAACTTTTTACTTTTAGCAAAGCACGGATTAGCTGCTGCGTCAAGGGTAAATACAAAACAAGAAATAGAAGATTATATAGAAATGATTTTTAAAACAATTTAAAATCATTTTTTTTAAACAATAACTAAACGAGCGTTTAGAAAAATTAACAAACAATTAATAAAAATAATTATGACAACTTTAAAAATTCACAACATCGCCTCTGCTCCTGAACAAGCAAAACCATTATTAGAAAAGTCTCAAAAGGCTTACGGGATGATTCCTGGGTTACATGGCGTATTAGCTGGAGCACCTCAATTATTAGACGCATACCAGCAATTACATGAGTTATTTACACAAACATCTTTTAATGAAGAAGAATTGACTGTGGTTTGGCAAGCAATAAATGTTGAACACGGATGTCATTATTGTGTCCCTGCACACACAGGAATTGCAAAAATGATGAAAGTTGATGATGCAATCACAGAAGCTTTACGTAACGAAACAGCTTTAGAAAATCCTAAACTAGAAGCTTTACGCACAATGGCATTAACAATTGTTAGAAACCGTGGTAATGTAACGCAAGACGATTTAACAACTTTTTATGCTGCTGGATATGGTGAGCAACAAGTATTAGAAATTATTTTAGGGTTATCTCAAAAAGTAATTAGTAACTATACAAACCACATTGCCAACACACCTGTTGATGATGCTTTCAAAGCTTTTGCTTGGAAAAAATAAGAGTATCCCATTATTACTAATAAATAGCTGTAAACCTTCTGTTACTTTTACAGAAGGTTTACTAATTTTATAAAAAACATATTATGATAAAAGTATCTGTAATGTACCCAAACGGTAAAGACGTCACGTTTGATTCTGATTACTACACTAACAGTCATTTACCAATGATTGTTAATGCACTTGGTGATGCCTTAAAAGGTTTAGAACTAGACTTAGGTATTGCTAGCAGAGTTCCGGGAGAGCCTGCTCCTTATGTCGCTATTGCACATTTAAAATTTTATGATGTTGCTGCTTTTCAAGCTGCTTTTGGACCTCATGCAAAAACGTTTGCTGCTGATGTCAAAAATTATAGTAACGTAGAGGGACAACTTCAAATTAGTAACCTAGTAACTTTTTAATTATGACAAAAAAACTTAAAATAGATATCGTATCTGACGTTGTATGTCCTTGGTGTACCATTGGATACAAACGCTTAGAAAAAGCAATCAAAGAACTTGGTGTTGAAGATCAAGTAGAAATAGAATGGCAACCGTTTGAGTTAAATCCAAACATGCCTGCCGGAGGTCAAAATGTAAACGAACATATTACAGAAAAATATGGCTCTACAATAGAACAACAAAATCAGTCCAAACAACACATGAAGGAAGTTGGGGCTGAATTAGGGTTTACTTTCGATTATTTTGATGACATGCGTATGGTCAACACTTTTGACGCACACGTTTTATTAGAATATGCTAAAGATTTTGGTAAACAAACAGAACTAAAAATGACACTTACTAAAGCGTTTTTTAGTGATCGTAAAGATGTCTCTAAACATGATGTTTTAAGAGCTGCATTGTTAGAAGTTGGTTTAGATGCTGACGAAGCTTTAGCTAAACTAGACAATGAAGAAGCCCGTAAAGAAGTTAGAACAAAACAAGACTATTGGAAAAACATGGGCGTAAATTCTGTGCCAACTATTGTTTTTAATAGAAAAAGTGCAGTTACAGGCGCACAGCCTGTGGATACCTTTAAACAAGTGCTTTCAGAATTAATCGCTGAACAATAATATTTAATTATAAAATCACAATACTATGGATACCACAAAAAACACAGGAACTTTAGATGCCTTATTAGATGTTAAGCGTCAAGACGGTGCTTCAAAATTTACTGAGGAGAAAAAGAAAATTTACGCTGATGGTATTGCTAGTGTTTCCGATTCAGGAATCCTAGATACCGCTTTAAACGTTGGTGATAAAGCACTAGACTTTTCATTAAAAAATCAACTAAATCAGACCGTATCTTTATATGACCAATTAAAAGATGGTCCTGTTGTGCTAACATGGTATAGAGGTGGTTGGTGCCCGTATTGTAATATTACTTTACACTATTTACAAGATAAATTACCTGAAATTAAAACTGCAGGTGCTACACTTTTAGCATTAACACCGGAGTTACCGGACAACTCATTAAATACTTCTGAAAAAAACAATTTAGAATTTTCTGTATTAAGTGATGTTGGTAATGTTATTGGTAAAAATTATGGTGTTGTATTTAAATTAACTCCAGAAGTAGCCACTATTTATAATAATGGTTTTGGTTTAAATGAAAAAAATGGAGACGCTAGTAACCAATTACCACTAGCAGCAACCTACGTTATAGATACAAATGGAATTATACAATATGCGTTTTTAGATGCTGATTATACCAAACGTGCAGAAGTTTCTGAGATAGTAACTGCATTAAAAAAACTATAGTTATGAGTAGCCTAACCAGACCTAAAGTTTTATTTTTTGATGTAAACGAAACCTTATTAGATTTGACGATAATGAAAAAACAAGTTGGTGACGCTTTAGGCGGAAACGAAGCGTTGTTATCATTATGGTTTACTACAATGTTACAGTATTCATTAGTGGTATCTGCTAGTGGGCGTTATGAGCCTTTTGGACATATTGGTGCTGCTGCATTGCAAATGGTAGCCGCCAATCATGACATTACTATTCCAGAAGACAAAGCGCGAGATATTATTGTAAATGCGATG
This sequence comes from Olleya sp. 1-3, assembly GCF_002836085.1. Taxonomy (NCBI): domain Bacteria; kingdom Pseudomonadati; phylum Bacteroidota; class Flavobacteriia; order Flavobacteriales; family Flavobacteriaceae; genus Olleya; species Olleya sp. 1-3. Next base: position 180,411 of record NZ_PJBW01000002.1, on the reverse strand, counting down.
CAAAATTTACCACCACATCCAGAAGTTAAAGAAGCCTTAGCTGAATTAAAAAAAGAAGGTTATACTTTAGTTGCATTAACTAACTCTAATAAAGAAAGCTTAAAAAACAAATTTGAAAACGTTGGTTTAACTTCTTATTTTGACGCGCTATTAAGCATTGAATCTGTGGGAAAATTTAAACCTTTTACAGATGTTTATAATTGGGCTTCAACAAAAATGAATGTAAAACCAGAAGAGTGTATGCTTATTGCTGCACATGGTTGGGATGTTGCAGGCGCACTTTGGGCGGGCTGGAGAGCTGCTTTTGTAAGTCGTCCAGGACAGCAAACATTTCCGTTAGCACCACACACAGAAATAAACGAACCAGACTTAAATAAAATAGCTGATATTCTTATTTCTTATAAATAAGGATATCAGCTATTATTAAACTTAAATAATTAAGTCTTATTTCAAATAGGCTAAAACATTAGCTTCAATACGTTCTTGTATGTTAGACACCTCTGCTTTTACAAAAGGTTCTCCCATAATATTTTCGTATAATTCAATATAGCGTTCTGATACCGTTTCAATATACGCATCAGACATAACAGGTACAGTTTGACCTTCTAAACCTTGAAAATTATTAGCAATTAACCATTGTCTTACAAACTCTTTAGACAGTTGTTTTTGTGCTTCGTTATTATCCTGACGCTCTTGATAACCTTCTGTATAAAAATAACGAGAAGAATCTGGCGTATGGATTTCGTCAATTAAAACAATTTTTCCGTCTTTAGTTTTACCAAATTCATATTTAGTATCTACTAATATTAATCCTCGTGAAGCAGCTATTTCAGTACCTCTTTGGAATAATTTACGTGTATAATCTTCTAAAACAATATAGTCGGCTTCACTAACAATTCCTTTTTTCAAAATATCTTCTCTAGAGATATCTTCATCATGATCACCTATTTCTGCTTTAGTTGCAGGCGTAATTATAGGCTCAGGAAACTTATCGTTTTCCTTCATCCCTTCTGGCATTGCAACGCCACAAAGCATACGTTTTCCATCTTTATACTCGCGTGCAGCATGACCAGACATGTAACCACGTATTACCATTTCTACTTTAAAAGGCTCGCATAAATGCCCAACAGCAACGTTTGGATCCGGAGTACCTGTTAACCAGTTTGGCACCAAATCTTCAGTCGCTTTCATCATGCTAGTTGCAATCTGATTAAGGATTTGTCCTTTATACGGAATTCCTTTTGGCATTACCACATCAAACGCACTAAGTCTATCTGTTGCAATCATGACCAATTCTTCGTCATTAATATTATAAACTGCTCTAACTTTTCCTTTGTAAAGGCTTTTCTGATTCGGGAAGTTAAAATTGGTATCTATTATTGTATTACTCATTACTTAATCTGGTAATTTATTTATTTTATATTTTTTTAAAAATCTAATCTACATTTTCGATGTTCTTGTATGCTTCAATAATTTTCTTAACTAATTTATGACGCACAACATCTTTATCATCAAGAAAAACCATTCCAACACCTTCTACCCCTTTTAAAATAAGCAACGCTTCTTTTAAACCAGAAATGGTACGACGTGGTAAATCTATCTGTCCTGGATCACCGGTTAGCAAAAACTTAGCATTTTTACCCATTCTGGTTAAAAACATCTTCATTTGTGCATGTGTTGTGTTTTGACCTTCGTCCAAAATAACAAATGCGTTATCCAATGTACGTCCACGCATAAATGCTAATGGTGCAATTTGTATGGTTCCGTTATCTATATAATGTGCTAATTTTTCCGCAGGTATCATATCTCGCAAAGCATCATAAATAGGCTGCATGTAAGGGTCTAATTTTTCTTGCAAATCTCCTGGCAAAAACCCTAAATTTTCTCCTGCTTCTACTGCAGGTCTAGTTAATATGATACGTTTAACTTCTTTATTTTTTAAGGCTTTAACAGCTAATGCAACACCTGTATATGTTTTTCCTGTACCGGCTGGTCCAATAGCAAAAACCATATCGTTTTTACGCATCAGCTCCACCATTTTACGTTGGTTGGCTGTAATAGCTTTAATTGGTTTTCCGTTAGCACCATGTACTAAAACTTCTCCACTTTTTTCTGAAGTCTTATAATCGTCACTACTTTGACTGGTTAATACACGTTCAATAACGTTTTCATCAATAGCATTATATTTAGAAAAATGCTTAATCAACATAGTCATTCTACGATCAAATTCTTCTAAAAGCTCCGCATCACCAATGGCTTTAATTTTGCTTCCGCGCGCAATTATTTTAAGTTTTGGAAAGTATTTTTTTAAAAGAGTTATGTTCTCGTTTCCTGTTCCAAAAAACTCTTTTGGAGAGATCTCCTCTAGTTCAATAATTATTTCTTTCAAAAGCGTGGATTTATTAAATTAGTCTGTACAATTTTATTAGTTTTGTGTATCTAACAAACTTACACAATTTTTGTGTGTTTAAGGTTAAAAAAATATCAACAATACTACATGCCAATTATAACGCTTACCACAGATTTTGGAGAGAAAGATCACTTTGCTGGCGCAATAAAAGGAGCTATTTATAGTGAATTACCTGAAGTAAGAATTGTTGATATCTCTCATTCTGTCTCACCATTTAATAGTGCAGAAGCTGCATACATTATTCAAAATGCATACAGTAGCTTTCCAAAAGGAACTATTCATGTTATTGGAATTGATTCAGAAATAAACCCTGAAAACAAACATATTGCGGTAGAATTGGACGAGCATTATTTTATCTGTGCAAACAATGGAATAATGAGTATGATTGCCAATGAAATTGCACCTTCTAAACTAGTCGAAATTAATATACACGACAAGATAGAAACTAGTTTTCCTGTATTAGATGTTTTTGTAAAAGTGGCCTGCCATATTGCGCGAGGTGGTACATTAGAAGTTATTGGAAAAGCGATTAGAAATATAAAGCCAATTAAAAACTTAGTCCCTTACGTTAATGAGGAACAAACCCAAATTATTGGAAGTATTATATATATTGACAATTACGGTAATGTAGTGACTAATATTAGAAAAAACTTTTTTGAAACACTTCAAAAAGGACGCCCTTATGAGGTCTCTGCTAGAAACTATAAGTTTAAAAAAATACAAAATAAATATAGTGATATTGTTAATTTTGAAACGCCCGAAGACAAACGTAATGACGAAGGACGTGGTCTGGTGGTTTTTAACAGCTCTAACTACCTAGAAATTGCGATATATAAAAGTAACAACCAAACCGTTGGTAGCGCAAGTAGCTTAATGGGATTAGGAATAAGAGATACTGTTACTATTAATTTTTTTAAAGAGTAATTATTTCGCTTAAGCGGAAATTAAAAAAGGTAAAAATCATGTTTGTAAGAATTGTAAAATTAAGTTTTGCTGAAGAAAATATTGACACCTTTTTAGCTAATTTTGAAATCATAAAGTTTAAAATAAGAAACTTTGAAGGCAACCAATTATTAGAATTGTATCGCGACAAACACAATAGTAATGTGTTTTTTACGTATAGTTATTGGGATGCTGAGAGCGACTTAGAAAACTACCGAAACTCTGAACTATTTAAAGGTATTTGGGCAAAGACAAAACCGTTGTTTAATGCCAAACCCGAAGCTTGGAGTGTTGATAAGTTAGCATCACTTAAGTAATAAATAATACAAAAACCAAGAAAAAGCATGCTAGCCATACTTAAAAAAGAAATAAATTCATTTTTCGCTTCGCCAATAGGCTATTTAGTGATTGCTATATTTTTGCTATTAAACGGTCTCTTTTTATGGGTGTTTAAAGGCGAATTTAATATACTAGACAATGGATTTGCAGATTTGTCTCCGTTTTTTTTATTAGCGCCTTGGATTTTAATATTCTTGATTCCTGCGGTAACCATGCGTAGTTTTAGTGACGAGAAAAAACAAGGAACATTAGAGTTACTTTTAACTAAACCTATTAGCACATTACAGTTAGTATTAGGCAAATACCTTGGTGCTTTTGTATTAATAATTATCGCATTATTACCAACAATATTATACGTCTATACAGTATACCAATTGGGAAATCCAACAGGAAATATAGATTTTGGAAGCACTTTAGGGTCTTATTTTGGACTGTTATTTTTAGTGGCTGCTTACACTGCTATTGGTGTATTCGCATCCACATTATCCGATAATCAAATTGTAGCCTTTATTGTTGCCGTATTTTTATGCTTATTCTTTTTTATAGGTTTTGAAGGGATTGCTGATGTGGCTTCCAGTAATATGATTGAGCAATTGGGGATGAATGCGCATTATAAAAGTATGAGTCGTGGTGTTTTAGATACTAGAGATATTATTTACTTTTTAAGTGTAACTATACTGTTTATTGCGCTAACCAAATTCAATATCAAAAAACAATAATATGGTTATTACTATTACTTTAATTATATCGTTTGTTGTTGTTTTTGTTTTGGCTTGGTTATTTATAAAAACCATTGGAGATAATAAATGGGTCAGCTTACTTATTACTTTAATTGCGACACCACTACTCTATTTTTATATGTTTTACCCTTTAGTAAATATCTTTTCTAACTACCATCATCAAAAATATTTTAATGCTGAAAACTGGGCAGAATACCCTGAACTGCGTTTTGAAATGATGGACCAGCTAAATAAAGACAATCAGTTAATTGGAAAAACTAAAGCACAGATAACTACGGATTTTGGTACTGCAGAATGGTTTGGTTGGGATGATAGCATCAAAGCCAACTCTAAAGACCAATGGAACTATAATATGGGCTTTAAACCAGGTGCTTTTAATAATCAACAAGAGTGTGTCGAGTTTAAATTTAAAAACGATACCATAGTTGCTGTTAAAACCTATAAACTTGAGAAAAAATTTGAATAAACTTATCAAAAATATCGCACTTATAGTCGTTGGTTTAATACTACTAAACGTACTCTCACAGACTGTTTATAAACGCTTCGATTTAACTACAGATCAACGTTATACGCTTAATCCTTCCGCTTTAGCGATATTAGACAAAGCTGACGCACCCATTGTAATTGATGTCTTTTTAGAAGGGGAAGCATTTCCTTCAGAGTTTAGAAAACTACAATTAGAGACCAGACAATTATTGGAAGAGTTTAAGGCTTATAACAACAATATCAGTTTCAGTTTTATTAATCCTATTGAAAATGATGCAACTCGTGATCAAACCATTCAGCAATTAAATGATCGAGGATTAACACCAATGCAATTAAATGTAAAGGAAAACGGAAAATCTAGTCAAGCCGTTATATTTCCTTGGGCATTAGCCAGTTTTAATAATACAACCGTAAAAATTCCTTTAGTAAAAAACACCATTGGAGCAACGCAACAACAATTAGTTACAAATTCTGTACAACAATTAGAATACGCCTTTGCTGATGGGATTAGTAAATTAGTTAATCCTAAACGTCGTAAAATAGCAGTTTTAAAAGGTAACGGACAACTAGAAAACAAATACATTGCAGATTATGTAAAGTCTATTAGAGACTACTATTTTATTGCCCCTTTTACGTTAGATAGCGTTGCTAATCAGGCGGAAAACACCTTGAAAAAACTTCAGGAATACGATTTAATTATTTCGGCTAAGCCAACAGAAGCTTTTACAGAGAAAGAAAAATTTGTTTTAGATCAATATACCATGAATGGTGGAAAAAGCCTATGGTTGCTAGAACAAGTCGCTATGGACAAGGATAGTCTTTACAACGACTTAGGTAAAAATGTGGCCATCCCAATGGATTTAAAACTAACTGATTTTTTCTTTAAATATGGTGTACGTATTAATCCATTAATTGTAAGCTCTATGTACTCTGCTCCTATTACTTTAGCTTCTGGCGAAGGTAGTGATAGCCAGTTTCAAAGTTACCCATGGACGTATTCTCCGCTTGCAAAAGGAAACACGAAGCATCCAATTGTAAATAATTTAGACTTTTTAAAGTTTGACTTTGCAAATCCAATGGATGTTTTAAAAAGTAGCACTAAGAAAACTATATTGCTACAAAGTGCACCTTTAAGCAAACTAGAAGGGACTCCAAGAGAAATAAGCTTGGATATGGTAAACGACCAATTAGATCCTAAAAGCTTTAATAAAGGTCCGCAAACGCTTGCTGTTTTGCTAGAAGGCACCTTTACATCTGTTTATAATAATAGAGTAAAACCGGTAAATCTACCAAATACCAAAAATGAAAGTGTACCAACCAAAATGGTCGTGATTAGTGATGGTGATATTATTAAAAATGAAGTAGGCAGAACTGGCCCAGAAGAACTTGGTTTTGATAAATATACAGGGCAGACTTTTGGGAATAAAGAATTTTTAATAAATGTGGCTAATTATCTTTTAGACGACACTGGACTTATAAACATTAGGTCTAAAGAAATTGCGGTTGCCTTTTTAAATCCTGAAAAAATAAGTGCCGAAAAAACAAAATGGCAACTCTTAAACATCTTATTACCATTGGTTTTATTAGGTGTTTTTGGATTTGTATTTAACTACTTAAGAAAGAAAAAATACGCTAAGTAAGTGTTGATAAGTTTGTTTCTTAATTTAAGACATTAACAATATATTTGTAAGACCAATTATTAATAGTATTAATTTCCATATATAGATGAAATTTATTGTATCAAGTACTTACTTACTAAAACAATTACAGGTTTTAGGAGGTGTTATTAACAGCTCGAATACACTGCCAATTTTGGATAATTTTTTATTCGAATTAGACGGAACAAAACTAACCGTATCTGCAAGTGATTTAGAAACAACTATGTCTTCAGTATTAGATGTAGAAAGTGATAACGAAGGTAGCGTTGCTATTCCTGCACGTTTACTTTTAGATACTTTAAAAACGTTTCCAGAACAACCGTTAACGTTTGTAATTGAAGAAAACAATACAGTAGAGATTAGCTCTAATCATGGTAAATACGCTTTAGCTTATGCGGATGGTAACGAGTTTCCAAAAGCAATTAGCCTAGAGGATCCAAGTAATACAAAAATGCCGGGTCATATTTTAGCAACTGCAATTAACAAAACTATTTTTGCTGCTGGTAATGATGATTTAAGACCTGTAATGAGTGGTGTTTTCTTTCAGTTTTCTACTGAAGGTTTAACGTTTGTAGCTACAGATGCTCATAAATTGGTAAAGTATACAAGAGCTGATGTACAAGCATCTCAGGTTGCAGAATTTATTATGCCTAAAAAACCTTTAAACTTATTAAAAGGAATTTTAGGAGCAAGCGACGAAGAAATCACTATCGAGTATAATGATTCTAATGCTAAATTTACTTTTGAAAACACAGTATTAATCTGTCGTCTAATTGATGGTAAATATCCAAACTACGAAGCTGTAATACCAAAAGAGAATCCAAATAAATTAACAATAGACAGAACTCAATTTTTAAACTCTGTACGTCGTGTTAGTATTTTCTCTAACAAAACAACGCACCAAATTAGATTAAAGATTGCTGGAGCAGAATTAAATATATCTGCAGAAGATATTGACTACTCTAACAAAGCTGAAGAGCGTTTGACTTGCGATTACCAAGGAGATGACATGCAAATTGGATTTAACTCGCGTTTTTTAACAGAGATGTTAAACAATCTAGGATCTAACGATGTACAATTAGAATTAAGTATGCCAAACAGAGCAGGTATCTTAACGCCTATTGACGATTTAGAAGAAGGAGAACATGTTACAATGTTAGTTATGCCAGTTATGTTAAATAGCTAATAACTACCGCTTAAATAATATTAAAAAAGGCAACTCTAACGAGTTGCTTTTTTTTTGACAAATAACCAATGTGTTATTGCTACTTAATTTAGTACTTTTAGCGCTTAAAACAATATTATTAATTTCCCTCAGTTATTATAATTACATTTTATTGAAACAATTAATCCAAAGTATGAAAAGTAACATTAAACTAATACTTTTAGTTCTAGTATGCTTAACACAGTTATCTTGTCAAAACGATAACAACACAACAAGTACAACTAGTAACAATTCCATTATTGGAGAATGGTTAAGAAGTGACTACTTAGTTGATACATCTACAGAATATAAATTGTTTTTTTATGAAGATAATGCTAATGGCTTAATAACAGAACAACTAACCACCCAAGCAGGAATTATATCTAGTGCCAACCCATTTACTTGGACACTTAACGAAGCTGAATTAATTATAACCGAACAAAATGGCACAGAAACCATAACATCAGTGCAATTTTTGGAGAATGGAAATCTAATTTTAGAAAATTTTTCGACTTTAGAATTTATAAGACAATAAACGCAAACAACATAGTATATAACCTAAAAACGCAACCCTTACAGGTTGCGTTTTTCTCTTTATCATAGTAATATAACTAACTAATAAAATTAAAAGATAAAGGGTATTCTGGGTTTTCGCCATTACTAACTTTAACAGCATTTATTACTGGATATATAATAGATACTAGGCCTAGAACAAACCATCCTAAAAAACCTAATCCAAATAACAGTATTAAAGGTACACATACAAAGTATAAAACAACAATACTTAACTGAAAGTTAACGATTGCCTTTCCATGTGCATCCATGTCGTATACTTTATCTTTTTGGGTCAACCATATTATTAATGGCAAGATTAAGCTACCGCATCCTATAACTAAAGATGCCAATTGACTTAAATGGGTTAATACTAATAATTGTCTGTCTGTTTTCATTTTTACTTTAATTCGCTTTTTAGATTTATACCTATATGACGTATAATTTGTAAAAATGTTACAGAGTTTGAAAAATATTTTTAATTAATGTGGCAATTTACCCTTTAAAACACCATATAAAAATGTCCCTAATGCTGCTGACAAAAACACGATAATAATAGGCAGATAACCCGCACCTATAAGCACAAATATTGGTCCTGGACATGCACCAACTAGTGCCCAACCAAGTCCAAAAATAATACCTCCAAGTAAATATCTAGAAAACGATTTTTCCTTTGGTGCAATTACAATTGGATTACCATCAAACGATTTGACGTTATACCTTTTTATAATTTGAACAAACAAAATACCAAACGCTAAAGCTGTACCAATAATACCATACATGTGAAATGCTTCAAAACGAAACATTTCATAAATTCTAAACCAAGAAGCAGCTTCTGATTTGTACATTATAATCCCAAAACAAAGTCCTATAAAAATAAAAAGTAGTTTTTTCATATTAAAAAATTAAAGGGAATAATAAATGAACCATTACTAATCCACCGATAAAAAAGCCAATAACAGCAATTAAAGACGGAAGTTGTAAATTACTTAATCCAGAAATGGCGTGACCAGAAGTACATCCTCCAGCATATCGTGCTCCAAAACCAACCAAAATACCACCAACAACTAAAATTATAATGGTTTTTACATCGCTTAAAGCGGAAATAGAAAATAACTCGACAGGTAAGTATTGGTTTTCAGTTGAAATATTTAAACTAGATAACGATGCTTTTGTAGCATCACTAATGGCAGGCATATCTGTAGCTGACAAATAATGTGATGCTATAAACCCACCAAGCATAGCCCCTATCACGACTAATAAATTCCACACATCCGATTTCCAATCAAATTTAAAAAACGAATTGACTTTTCCGGCACCACAAGCAGCACAAAAAGTTCTTAAGTTTGATGACATACCAAACTTCTTTCCCATTAATAATAAGAATAGCATTGTACAGGCAATTAAAAATCCTGAAACAAACCAATGCCAAGGTTGAAATAAAAAATCCATAAATTAAATTTGCGCAAAAATACATGCTACAAATCAATTTATGGAATTTTACAACACCAATTTTATAGGAATAAACCTATTATAAAACTAATGTTATTTAACACTACAACCTGCGCCTTCTTTCCTCACTCCTAACTTTACTAATATTGTTTCTAATAAGCACCACTTTGTAAATGCAGACTGTATTAAATTTACACCTATAAACACTGTAAACCACATCCATTTTGGACTTACATAAACAGAAAGCACCACACTTAACAATACCATTACACCAACAATTACTCTAAAATATGTATTCAACATCTTTATTCTTTTTTAAATTTATAACTTAACATTCACGTCATTCTGAACTAGTTCAAAACCTAATTATTCACAACTCAACTTTCTTTTTATTACCCAATCTTATCAGCAAACCGCACGTCATTCTGAATTCATTTCAGAATCCCATCATTCACAATACAATTACCCATTATTTATAATTTTGCTTCTCTATCATATAATAAACAAGAGGCACAACCAGTAAAGTCAACACTGTAGACACAATAGTCCCTCCCATTAATGATATCGCCAATCCTTGAAAAATCGGATCAAAAAGTATCACAAATGCTCCAATAACAACCGTTCCTGCTGTTAATAAAATTGGTGTTGTACGCACTGCGCCTGCTTCAATACACGCTTGTTTTAGTGGCACACCTTCTGCTGTTCTTATATTAATAAAATCAATAAGTAATACCGAATTCCGAACCATAATTCCTGCTAAAGCAATCATACCAATAAACGACGTTGCGGTAAAAAACGCTCCCATAATCCAATGTCCTAGTATAATTCCGATTAACGATAATGGTATCGCAACCATCATAACGATAGGTGCTTTAAAGTTTTGGAACCAGCCTACAATCAAAATGTAAATTAAGATAATAGCTCCTAAAAAGGCAATACCTAAATCTCTAAATACTTCTAAAGTAATTTGCCATTCGCCATCCCATTTTACAGTATAATTATCTTCAAAATCTGGTTGACCTAAATACATTTCGTTTAACTCGTAGCCTTTTGGTAACGGAATCTCTTTTAACTTTTCTTCCATTCCAAGAATAGCATACGCAGGACTTTCTAATTCTCCAGCCATATCTGCCATCACGTAAACCACGCGCTTTTGGTTTTTACGATAAATACTTTTTGCAGCTATCGTTTCCGTAATAGTTACCAAATCTGCAATTGGTACCATATTTCCTTGTTTCGATTTTACTTTTAATTGCGAAATATCACTAATTGTAGATTTCTCTTTTTCATCTAAAGCCAATATCAAACCTACTTGAGTAACCGCATCTTCATCATATAAATTTGTGATCGCTCTATTAGACAATGCCATATTCATGGTATACGCAATTTGTTGTGGCGCAACACCATACAGCATGGCTTTTTCTTTGTTTATATTAAATTGATATTCGGTTTGATCGGCTTCCACCATCCAATCAATATCTACCACATCATCTGTGTTTTTTAAAATCTCTTGAACGCCATTGGCGATTTTAATCTGCTCGTTATAATCAGGTCCATACACTTCTGCAACAATCGTTGACAATACTGGAGGTCCTGGTGGTACTTCTATCAATTTAATATTAGCGTTATACTTTGCTGCAATTTTCTGAATATCTGGACGCATTAATTTTGCTATACCATGACTTTGAATATCACGTTCGCCTTTATCAATTAAATTCACTTGGATATCTGCCATATTAGATCCACCACGTAAATCGTAATGACGCACCAAACCGTTAAACGTAATTGGTGCAGATGTACCAACGTAATTTTGATAATTAACCACTTCTGGTCGCGTCGCTAAGTATTGCGACACTTCTTGTGCTACAACTCCTGTTCTTTCTAGCGTTGTGCCTTCAGGCATATCAATAACCACTTGAAATTCATTCTTATTATCAAATGGTAACATTTTTACAGCAACCGATTTTGTGAAAAACAACACCATTGTCGCCATTAAGACCATAAACGTTATCCCTAAAAACAACCAACGCTTACCTTTGCTTTCTAATAAAGGACGTTCAAACTTGTTATAAATCTTATAAATAAGCGTGTCTTCAACTGCTTTTTCTGGTTTCTCCTCTGCTCCTTTTTTATCTTTTTCTCTTAAGAAAATATAGCCTAAATATGGTGTAATAGTTAAGGCAACAAATAAAGACAATATCATGGCAATAGACGCACCTATCGGCATTGGTGCCATATATGGCCCCATTAATCCAGACACAAACGCCATAGGTAAAACCGACGCTATAACTGTAAATGTTGCTAAAATGGTTGGATTCCCAACTTCATTAATCGCATATAAAGCTGCGTCTTTAAATGGTAAGCGTTTCATCTTAAAATGTCGGTGCATATTTTCGGCAATAATAATCGAGTCATCCACCACAATTCCCGTTACAAATACTAACGCGAATAAGGTAATTCGGTTTAGCGTGTAATCCATCATGTAGTAACTCAGTAAGGTCAAAGCAAACGTAATTGGCACCGATAAAAACACGACCAATCCACCACGCCAACCCATTGCTAGCATCACTACAAGTGTTACTGCAAAGATAGACCCAATGAGGTGCCACAGTAATTCCGATACTTTATGAGACGCTGTTTCACCATAATTTCTAGTGACTTCCACATGTACATCATCGGGAATTAAAGTACTACGTAAATGATCTACTTTATCAATAATCACATCAGCAATTTTCATGGCATCTGCACCTTTACGTTTCGCTACCGAAATAGTTACAGCAGGATATTCCGAATTATAATCAACCGATTTTACACTTCCTTTTCCGTAACCTAAACTCACATAATTTTGTGGTACTTCTGGTCCATCAATAATTTTAGCGACTTGCTTTAAATAAATAGGCTGATTTTGTTGCACACCAACCACCAGATTTTCAACATCAGTAACCGAAGCTAAAAACGAACCTGTATTTACTAAAAATTCAGTATCATTCTTATCAAAACTTCCAGCACTTAACTGGCTGTTATTTGCTTTAATCATTTCCGAAACCGACAAAAAGTCCAAACCACTTGCAGCTAATTTATCTTTATCTAAAACCACACGTAATTGACGATCTCTACCACCAATTTTATGCGTAATAGCCACATCGTTTATCTTCTTGATTTCGGCTTCCAACTCTTGAGCCATTTGGTTTAACTGGTAATCGTCATAATTTTCACTCCACAACGTTAAACCCAACATTGGCACATCGTCAATCGCACGCGTTTTTACTAACGGAAACGTAACACCTTCCGGCATTTGGTCCATGTGCTTATTAATCTCGTTGTATAATTTTACAAAAGAGCGCTCAATATCTTCGCCAACATAAAACTGTACGATGACCATTCCTTGCTCTTTCATAGACGTAGAATACACGTATTCCACACCTTTAATATTCGAAATTAATTGCTCTAAAGGCTTAATCACACGTGACTCTACTTCCGTAGGACTTGCTCCTGGATACCCCACAAAAATATCTGCCATAGGCACATCAATTTGCGGTTCTTCTTCACGCGGAATTAAAAACGAACTGTACACACCAACCACCATAAATACAATCATCAAAAGCACTGTAAGCTTCGATTGCATAAAGACTTTGGCAATTTTACCTGCGATTCCTTCTTTCATTTGAATTTTTATTTTGGGCGTTTTAACAGGCTATCCGTTACAATCTTTTTACTTATTCTCGATACAAATTTGCTTAGGCAAATTCACTCGAACTGACGTAAAAAGGATTTCCTCTTCTATCCTTAACGCAACTTATTAGTTATTGAATTGTAATTTTCGCACCATTAAATAATTTTCCTTCAGCAGAAACAATGTATGCTTCGTCTGCATTTAAACCAGATAATACTTCCACTTGATCTCCAAAAGTTCTACCTAAACGCAACCAACGTAATAATGCTGTATTGCTTTGGCTTACTGTATAGACTCCAGATAATTGCCCATTTGTGACAATAGCTTCGTTTGGTATTAAAACCATTGATGACGTTGCTTTTCTTTCCACAGGAAATTGCACTGTTGTAAACATACCTGACAAAATATTAGCCTCTGTTTTATCTAAATCTATTTTTACTAAATATTGTCCTCCAGTATTTTTAGCAGAAGTACTCACTTCTTTTACTTTGCCTTTTATGGTTTTATTGATTGATTTAACCAAAACAGCAACAGTAGCTCCTTTTTTAATCGCTGAAATTTCAGTTTCAGGAACCATTGCCATCACTTCAAAATTTCCAGGTGTTTCTATACTTATTAATGATACACCAGGATTTGCCATGTTACCAGCTTCTACATTTTTACTAGTTACTGTTCCGCTAAAAGGTGCAGTAATATTACTGTAAGCAAATTGTGCGTTAATTTCGTTTTTCATTTGATTAGCGCCTTCTACTCTAGCTTTTGCCATTTCGTAATTTGCAGTCATATCATCCATCTCTTTTTGAGACGCACTATTATCCGCAAATAAATTTTTAAAACGGTTGTAATCTTTTTGAGCATTGCTTAAAGCTGCATTTGCTTCTGTAATCCCCGCATTTACTTGCGCTCTTTTAGCTTGTAAATCGCTATTATTAATAGAGACTAATAATTGTCCTTTACGTACTTTGTCTCCTACGTTTACATGTACTTTATTAACGTAACCCATCATTCTAGTACTTAAATCGGCACTATTAGTAGCCTGTATTTTACCGCTTACAGATAAAAAAGGGCTATTTTCATTTGCTGCTACTTGACTCGTTTTTACGCTAATTGCTGGCGAATTATCTACAACTGGTTTTTTGTCTTCGCTACCACAACTTGCTACTAATAGCGCTACAGAAAGTGTTAGGATTGTATATATTTTTTTCATGGTTGTTATTTTTTATTTAAGACACTTCGACAAGCTCAGTGTGACATTTTTTATAATTAAAAACTCTCGAAAATCAATCTTGATTCTTGGTTCTATATTCTTGTATCTTTTTTATTCTTTAGTTAAAAATTGCAAATATGCTTGTGTGTAATTGTATTCAAAAATGGTTTGATAGTATTCCAATTGCTTTTGCGCATATTGTGTTTCGGCAATTAGTAAATCTGATGTTTTTTCTAAACCTTCTTTAAATCTGTTTGTTCTAATACGTAAAGATTCTTCAGATTGTTGTAATGCTAGAGTTGTTAATTTTAACTTATTTTCGGCATCTATAAAGGCACGTTTAGCTTTGTTTAATTCTAAATTACTTTGTGATACATATTGATTGTATTCTAGCTTTGATTTTTCAAATTCAGCTTTACTCTTTTGTACTTTTCCAAAACGTTTTGAGCCTTTAAAAATATCCCAACTTAATTGTGCTCCAAATAAATACCCATTTGCATCACCTTGAAAAATTTTATCGTCATACAACTCGTAACTCCCAAATGCGTTTAAACGTGGTAAAAACGCCATTTTATCCGCTTTATTCATAGCTTCATAAGCATTTGATACTAATTGCATGGCTTTAATGTCAGAACGGTTTTCAGACACCATTTTATCCTCTAAAGTAAAAGAGGCAATGGTTAATTCATCTGTTGGAATGTAAACGACATAGGTGTCATCATTCATTAAAAAAGACAAATAATTAGAGGCATTTTGCACATTACTTTTAGCGGTTTGCAACTGATTCTGAACTTCAGTAACACGTACTTCCACATTCAATACATCTGCACGTTGTAAATAGCCTTGTTTAAAACTATCATCTGCTAATTTTTTATTAGCGTTTGCAGCTACTAACGCTTTTTCTAAAACAGTAACTGCTTTATATGCTAACTGCAATTGCATGTAGGCTTTATCAACTTCAAACACTAAATACTCTTGTGTACGTTCTGTCTTTAAAGACATGGCTTCCATTTTTGACTTAGCAGCTTTACGTTGGTAAATACCATCTAAATTAATTAATGGTTGCTGAATTTCGAATTTGGTTGCATAGTTTTCTATTTGAGAAGGATCGTTTAACAACGCAGGACTAAAATCATTCTGTGTTAAAATCTCTTGATTTAATTTAGAACCAAAAGCCATTAAAGGATTGGTTGTCGCCATTGCAGTGTGACTTGCTGTAATGTTTGGCAAAAACACAGCATTGGTTTGTCTGTAGTCGGCTCTAGCTGCGTTAAAATCTTGTTCGGAAATTTTTATACTAGTATTATTTTCAGATACTTTTGACAAAACATCAGATTTTGCTAGGAGCACCAAGTCTTGTGCTTTTACAGACATACTGAAAACAAAAAGTAAAGCGACTATATATATGTGTTTTTTCATTTATCATTAATTTACAGTACAAAAATAGTTCAGGAATTTACTTTAGTCAGTAACATAGGTTACTTAAGAAAAGTAATAGTACTCGAGACATCGTTAATAGTTCTAAATTTAGAATAAATAAAAAGTCTACACACTGATAATTATCATACAAAATATTGATTATCACATAATTCCATAAAACCAAATAAAAAAAACGCTGACAACCTCCTTTTATTAAGCGCCCAAAAAGTAACTTAAAACATAAGTATTGTTATAAATATATTGGTATCCCTTACTTTTGTATTTGATATGGATTCATTAACACAAATAGTATTAGGAGCAGCTGTAGGCGAAGCTGTTTTAGGTAGAAAAGTTGGAAATAAAGCCATGCTCTATGGTGCTATTGCAGGAACTATTCCTGATTTAGATGTCCTAGCATCTTTTTTTACAGACAATGTCACTGCACTTTATGTGCATCGTGGATTTACACATTCCATTGTGTTTTCTGTCCTTTTCGCGCCCATATTGGCATGGATTGTGACACGGTACGAAAGCTATAAAAACTTTAAAAACTGGACTTGGCTATTCTTTTTAGCATTTGTAACACACCCTATTTTAGATGCACATACGACTTGGGGAACACAACTGTTTTGGCCTTTTGATTTACGATTAGCGTTCAAAAATATATTTGTAGTTGATCCATTATACACCTTGCCTTTTCTAGTGTTTTTAATTTTGGCAATGCGCCAGAAACGGACTACTGCAAAACGTCGTTTTTATAATAACATGGGATTGATTTTAAGTACCTCTTACTTAGCATTAACTTTATTATTAAAGTGGGCTGCTTATACAAAATTTGAATCTACTTTAGCAACACAAAATATTGATTATTCAGATATTGACACTAGACCATCACCTTTAAACACGATACTTTGGAGTGCCAATGTGCAAACTGAAGATGCTTATTTACTTGGTAATTATTCGTTTTTTGATAGCCAACCCATCACTTTTGAAAGCTATCCAAAAAACCACGACTTATTAGGTAGTCTTGTTGAGGATAAAAGTGTAAAACAAATGATTGCTATTACTGAAGGTTGGTATACTATTACTAAAGAAAATAACACACTTTACTTTAACGATTTACGCTTTGGATTATTAAGCCTAAAACCAAAATCAACCAATTTTGTTTTTAAATACAAATTAGAAATTGATCCAACGGGTAAAGTTTCATTTATAGAGGCGCCTAAAGATTCTAATGATGGTAAAAAGCTATTATCAGAACTTTGGCAACGCTTAAAAGGGAATTAATTTCGGTTTAAAAACCATTATTTAATTTCAACTAGACTAATTATTACATACTATTAATTTCTTTAGAATTTGAGAATGGAAATCTTTCAAATTTTAAATATCTTGTAAACTAAACTTATAAATTTATGGACATTACTGCAGCATATACGGATCTATATCAAATTACAATGGCGCAAGTCTATTTTGTGACTAAACCAAATGGTAAAGCTGTATTTGACTATTATTACCGTCGTAATCCTTTTGATAATGGGTATGCCATATTTGCGGGGTTAGAAGATGTTTTAGACATACTAGAATCGCTTAAATTCTCAGAATCTGATATTTCTTATTTAAAGCAAAAAGGATTTGAGAACGAGTTTTTAGAGTATTTAAAAAACTTTAGCTTTAAAGGTAGTATTCGTTCTAGTAAAGAAGGTGATATTGTTTTTCCTAACCGTCCAATTTTACAAGTTGAAGCCAATATTATAGAAGCACAAATTATAGAAACCCTTTTATTAAATATTCTTAATTTTCAAACCTTAATCGCAACCAAAGCTAGTAGAATACGCTATAGTGCAAAAGATGCCATACTATTAGATATGGGATTACGTCGTGCCCATGCTACAGGTGGTTATTATGCGTCAAGAGCTTCTGCTATTGGTGGTTTTGACAGTACTAGTAATGTGAAAGCTGCAGAAGATTACAACATCGCATCAACAGGAACAATGGCACATTCGTTTATTCAGAGTTATGATAATGAATTAGACGCTTTTCGTGATTTTGCTCAAGTGCGACCTAAAAACTGTGTGCTTTTAATTGATACTTATAATACCCTAAAATTAGGACTTCCAAATGCGATTATTGTTGCAAAAGAAATGGAAGAGAACGGTGAAAAATTATTCGGAATCAGATTGGACAGTGGTGATTTAGCGTATCTATCTAAAAAAGCGAGAGCCATTTTGGATGCTGCTGATTTAAGTTATGTAAAAATTGTAGTCTCTAATCAGTTAGACGAATTTGTTATAAAAAGTTTAAAAGAACAACAGGCGCCTATTGATGTTTTTGGTGTAGGAACTAATCTGGTTACTGGAAGACCAGATGCGGCGTTAGATGGCGTTTATAAATTATCTGAATACAATGGTGATCCAAGAATTAAACTCTCTGAAAACATCATAAAAGTATCGCTACCTTTTAAAAAGCAAGTGTACAGAATGACTGATGCCGACGGACAATTTTATGGTGCAGATGCTGTGGCTATTTATGCCGAAGGTGAGATTGATAAAATGGAACACCCTTTTGATATTACCAAACAAATAGATATTAGTGCACTAAAAAAAGAACCGTTATTGGAGCTAGTCATGGAAGATGGTAAACGTGTCGTTCCGATTAGAACTGTTACCGAAATTGCAGAATATTCGCAATCGCGTTTAGCACAACTTCCGGATGAATATAAACGTTTTCAAAATCCACATACTTATAAAGTTGGATTGAGTAGTCAACTTAAAAAAGAACGAAACGATCTAATTAACAAACATAAAAGTTAAAGCAATACTGCAGATGGTTAGATAAATCGTAACCTAATCCATTAAAAAATAGTCAAACTATGAAAACACTTTTAGTCATTGATGTACAAAACGATTTTATGCCTAGCGGATCTCTTGCAGTGCCCGATGGAGATAACATTGTTCCCGTAATAAATAGCATACAAGATAAATTCGATTTGATTGTAGCTACGCAAGATTGGCATCCAAAAACGCATTCTAGCTTTGCTGTAAACCATGATAACAAATCTAATTTTGATAGTATAGAATGGCGCGGGAAATTGCAAACCTTATGGCCGGAACATTGCGTACAAGGCAGTAAAGGAGCCGAATTACATCCAGAATTAGACACTAAAAAATACGAAGCTATTTTTAGAAAAGGTACTGATATAAATATTGATAGTTATAGCGCCTTTTATGACAACAACCATTTAAAAGCAACAGGGTTAACAGGTTATTTAAAAGAAAAGGAGGCAAAAAAACTCTATTTTTGTGGTTTAGCATCTGATATTTGTGTTTACTTTTCTATTCGCGATGCTATTCAAGAAGGTTTTGAATGTTATTTTATTGAAGATGCTTCTAAACCTTTAGATCTAAAAGCATTTGAAACTATTAAGATTAAAATGGTTGCTATGGGTGTACATATTATAACTTCAGAAGCTATTTAAAACTATCTAAACATTCTCTATCTCTTTTTTTTTGGATTGGAAACAAAACCATACCTAATTAATACATTGTTATTTATTCAGTTTTTTATAGATTAATTTAGCAACTACAAGTCCTAAAACGCCTCCTAAAATAGAGACAAAACAAT
Organism: Olleya sp. 1-3; assembly: GCF_002836085.1. Lineage (NCBI taxonomy): Bacteria > Pseudomonadati > Bacteroidota > Flavobacteriia > Flavobacteriales > Flavobacteriaceae > Olleya > Olleya sp. 1-3. The sequence goes on along the minus strand of NZ_PJBW01000002.1, from coordinate 160,708 downwards.
TGACGACGAATAAAGTTATATTAAAACTTTCATTTTGCATTATTGACCAGGGATCAAAACCTAATCTTCCAAAAGATTTGATTAAAAAAATACTTCCAAAAACACCTACTAAAGTGTTTCCTATGAAACCAAAAGAGTACTTTTTATAAAAAACACCAAAGATATTAGCCGCAATAATGCCAATAAGAATACTAACTAGTGAAATTAAAGTCCCTGTCATAATAGTAAGTTTACACTAGTGTCCGTAATCCATTTTATCAACTTTTCCTGCCATTAGTCTTTTTTGAATAATGAAGTAAATAACAATCAGAATAAAACCAATAATTGCCCAATTAAAAGCGACTGACAAACCATAACTTTCTGTAGCTGTATTGTAAATTGTTAAATGCTCATGCGTATTATTGATAGACGGTAATATAACCGGAAATAGTGACGCCAATGACGATGTAATTCCTCCTAAAATTAATAAGGTTGAAAACATAAAACCATGACTTTCTTTCTTTAGTTTGTTGATAAAAAACAATCCAATTAATCCTGTAAGATAAATAAGAGGAAAGACTATTAAATAAGGCCTTTTTATAAAGTTATCTAGCGAGTTAGGGTTAACAATTTGCCATATAAATAAGGAAAACACCGTTAGTATTGCTAGAGCGATATTCAACTTAAAAATGACACCTTTAAGTTTTGTATTAATTGAAGAATTAGTTTTTAAAATCACCCAATTAGCACCATGAATAGCTAAGGTGATCACAGAAATTAACCCTATAATAATTGTAAACCAATCTATAATTCCAGGCGTATCACTTAATGGACTAAAACTACTATCCCATAAGGGTAAGAAAAAATAATGTCCTTCGTAAGCTGAAACTCCATTTTCAACGCCTCCTAAGTTTACACCTCTAACAATATTACCTAAAGCAATACCAAAAAACAAGGCTAATAACAAACTTGACACACCAAATGAGGTGTCCCAAATGTCTTTCCACATTTGATACTTAAATTGGCCTCTAAACTCTAAGCCAATAGCCCTGAAAATAATTAGCCAAAGCACTATAATTAATGGTAAATAAAAACCACTAAATACAGACGCGTAAAATGTTGGAAACGCCATAAAAAGCATCCCTCCTGCTGCAACTAACCAAACCTCGTTAGAATCCCAAAATAAACCAGCAGATTTTGCGATGACTTCTTTGTCTTTTTCTTTTTTAGCAAAGAACAAATGAATGATTCCTGTACCAAAGTCGTAACCATCTAAAATAAAAAACACTGCTAAAACAATAGCGATTGCTATATACCAAAATACTTCCATAATTAATGTGTTTGAGGTTTTGGACCTTGATTAATAGTTTTACCAACTAAGACTAGAAATAACAAGCCTAAAAGCATATATAAAGCAACAAAACCAAGTAATGTAAATAACGTGTTTCCTGAAGATACTGTTGGCGAAATCCCATCGCTAGTTTTTAATAAACCATACACTAAATAGGGTTGACGTCCTAGTTCTGCAGTATACCAACCGGTAAGATTTGCGATATAAGGAAATGGCACTAAAAACATAATGGTCCATAATAATGGTTTTAATGTGTATAGTTTTTTTCGCCATAAAAAGAAAAGTGCCAATGCCATTACACCTATAAAAATAGTTCCTAGTCCAACCATTATGTGATAAGAATAATAAAGCGCAGGAATATTACTTGGCAATTCTTCTTCTTTAAACTGATCCATTCCCGGAATTTGTTTATCCCAATCTTGATGGGTTAAAAAGCTTAATATATTAGGTACTGCTATTTTATTATCTAGCTTCTTTTCTACCATATTAGGTTGTCCAACTAAAACAATTTCGGCTCCAGCCTCTTCTGTTTCAAAAATCCCTTCCATAGCAGCAAAAGAAGCTGGTTGGTATTCTGCAACATTTTTAGCATTCCAATCACCTGTTGGAAAAGCAACCAATACACTAGATATTAATCCGAAAATCACACCTGTTTTTAAGAATAATTTCCCGTATTCCGTTTGCTTATTTCTTAATACATAAAATGCACCAATACTTGCTACAACAAACGAAGACGTAACAACCGACGCTATTTGATTGTGCAAAAAGGCTGGTAATAGCCAAGGATTTGTAAAGAGTGCTGAAAAGTTTTCTAAAACAAATTTACCGTTTTCTAAAACCTCATAACCTACAGGATGTTGCATCCAAGCATTAGTAGCTAGAATAAACCATCCACTTGCCCAAGATCCTAAAAAGACTAGAAAACCTGTTAGAAAGTGTAGTTTTTGTCCCATTAGTTTTTCACCAAAAATAAAGAGTGCTAAAAACGAGGATTCTAAAAAGAAAGAAAACATCCCTTCCATAGCCAAAGTCTGACCAATAATACCACCTGTGAGTTCTGAAAACTTCGCCCAATTGGTACCAAATTGAAACTCCATTGGAATTCCTGTAACCACTCCCATGGTAAAATTGATAGCAAAAATTTTCATTAAAAATTTTGCTGCATTGTTATACTTTTCGATGTTATTTATTAAATACTTTCCTTTAAAAAAGACTATCAATAATGATAATCCCATGGTTAATTGCGGAAATATATAATGAAATGTGATAGTAAATGCAAACTGCAATCTATCGTAAAAGAGCATGTCTTCCATATCCTAGTTTTTAGACTATAAAAATACGACACAACGCTTAAACGCTGTGTAACCTTTATCACAAAAAAGCCTCAAAAATGAGGCTTTTTTGTTATTTATAATTAGTTTGAATTATTTTTTTAAGATTGCATCTAAGACTAAGTCTTTATCTAGTTTTTTAGTACAGAAAAACCAGTCTTTACAGTCTAAATCTTCGGCAGATGTCATACGTTCTTCTGCAACACCACATGATCCAGCAGGAGATACAATTACATCATCTCCAGGATTCCAATCTGCAGGAGTAGCTACATTAAACTTATCTGAAGTTTGCATAGCTATTAAAGCTCTGTAAAGTTCATCAAAATTACGACCTAAACTTAATGGATAATAAATGATAGCTCTAACGGTTTCGTTTGGATCTACAAAAAAGACAGCTCTAACTGCTTGTGTTTTGCTTTCTCCGGGTTGAATCATTCCATATTTTTTGGCAACTTCCATCGAGATGTCCTCAATTAAAGGAAATTTAACCTCAATGTTTTTCATTCCGTTAAATTCAATTTTATCTTTAATAGTTCTTAACCAAGCAATGTGACTGTATAGACCATCAATTGACAAACCGATAAGACTACAGTTTGCTTTTGCAAATTTTTCTTCTAAATGCGCAAATGTCATAAACTCAGAGGTACAAACAGGTGTGAAATCTGCGGGATGACTAAATAATATAGACCATTTGCCTTTATAATCTGAAGGGTAATTAATATTTCCTTGCGTCGTTACTGCTGTAAATTCTGGTGCTTTATCACCAATTCTTGGCATTGCAAATGTGTCTTGTGGTGTTGTTTCTAGCGTATTCATAGTATATCGAGTTTTAATTATTTATAGTATAAAATTACTCTAGAAGTACAAGTTGGTTTGTAACATTTGTGACTTAAACCATACGTATTCCCTATCCTATTATAAGTGTTAACAATAGCTAAAACAAACACTTTATTGCATAAAAAAAGCGCATAATATGCGCTTTTTAAATTATTATCTGTAGTGTTTTAAATTATCTTTCTTTTGGCTCTTCTTTATCTCTATCACTGTTTGTCATTGAACTTACTAATAAACCAATAAGTCCTAAGCAAACAAGCGCGAATATAGCAATCATTATTACTCCGTTGTTCCAATTGTATAATGCAATGTTTTGAGATATCATAGTATAAAATTTATGTCGTTATTTGATAGTGTAAAATTACTATTGCCTTTTTAAATTTAATATGACAAATATCAGTTTTATCAAACCTTTGTTAGTTATCCTTTTTTTTGAATGATAAAAAACAATTCTCGTCCTGCTCTTGGCTTTATTGAGTTATAAGCCTCGTCCATAATCTTAATATCAAAATAGGGCTTAAAATAGCCTAAATACTCCGTTTTACTACCTCCAAAAGGTGGATGCGTTGTATTTAACACAGCATCAAATAGTAATCCCGAAACGCTACCTTTTGAATTTAAAATCTCAGAAGCTTTTTTAGCGTAAGCACTTCTTAAACTTGGATCTATAGCACAAAAAAAAGTTTGCTCTATAATTAAATCAAACGTCATATTTAAATCAAAAAAATTATTTAAAATCAAATTTGAAGATGGAAAATCGGGCACTCTAGCTTTTAAATTATCTAAAGCTGTTTTAGATAAATCGACAACAAAGATATTCTTGAAGCCTTTATTATAAAGGTATTCTGCCTCATAACTATTACCTCCACCAGGAATTAAAATTTTTAAATCTAAATTAGTTAACTGATCAAAATAAGCTTGTAATGGCGGAGAAATGGTTCCTAAATCCCAACCAATATCATTAGATTGGTATCTATCATCCCAAAAACCTGCGTTTAAATCCATTAATACGTTGCTGTAATAACATCAATCAATTCGTTTTTTTGTAGCACACCTGATTGTCTCCAAACTTGTTTTCCATTTTTAAATAACAATAATGTTGGCACCCCTCTAACTTGGTATTTAGATGCTAATTCTTGGTTTTTATCTACATCAATTTTTATAATCGAAACGCGTTCTTTTAAACTATCTTTTACATCTTTTAAAATAGGGCTCATTGTTTTACAAGGCCCACACCACTCGGCATAAAAATCCACCAACACTGGTGAATCTTGATTTATTATTTCTGAAAATTTACTCATTATTAATTTTATTTATTTATCAAAACTAATACTCCAAATACCTCTAACCTGATTTATAGAATAACCTGTTGCCTTATCCTCAGGGTACAAATTAGCAAGACTATTTAATGTTGGTCTTTTAATATCTTGATTTGGTTTACCATGACATTGCAAGCACATTGCGTTTGTTGTTATAGGATAATATACAAGTACTTTGCTATCTAAAACATCAACTATAGGTTTTGGTTCTGTATTATTTTTGATGTCGTTTTTAAAAGATTTAATATACGTTAATTCTTTATTATTTGCTAAATTATTTTGATTTCTTGGTTTGTCGGAAACTCTTTTTATGGTTGCATTATGTACTACAGACATGCTATCTATTAAAGGATAAGCCTTTTCATTACAAAACGCCAAAGCATCTAACGTCCCTTTTTTCTGGATAGTTCCCATTAGGTTTTTTCCTAAAACAGCTTTAGTTGTTAAGGCATATTTTAATCCACGTTCCGCGTACGGTAAATCTTTAAAATTTACTTCTGACTGCTGCTGGTTAACGTTATTTTTATTTCTATTTCCTTTATGGTTACCATTTTCTTCATTAAAATGGGCTTCAAACCAATCTGGTTGATCAATATCATAATCAAACATATAGTCTGCTATTTTAGCAATTGTCTCTTCTGGAAATGCTTGCTTTGGCATAACACCAAAACGTTTTACTGCTCCAAACATTTTAGCGTCTTGTGCATTGGGATTTTTGCCCCATGCTTGCATATTTTCTACAAATTGCGCTTTAGTTGTATTTTTATCTATATAATGCTTTTTGATAGCAATCATTGGCGGTCCAATCCTTTCAGATTGACTTGCTGTTGGACTATGACATGTGTAACAGTTTGTTTCCATTAGCTTTTTTCCAGGATGCTTATTAGCCTCCATTTGTGTGTCAAATGCAGAAAATTTTTTATTTTTAGAATTATTGCAGCTAACCAAAAACAACGATACTATTATAAGTAAGTAGACCTTTTTCATGATTTTTTTTTATTGTGAAAGCTTTCCAGTAGCACAACTAACAAAAGATTTAGCTTTAGATACTAAATTATTATCATCATCTATTGAAGGGTAACCTAATGCTTTAAGTCGCTCTTTTACTACTAAAGCTTCTGCTTGATTATTATGATTAAATGCTACTACACTATTGTCAACATCTATTGTTATCTCAGAGATGTTTTCTATTTCGGCTAATTTTGTAGTGATAGTGTTTGCACAACCACCACATTTTAAGTTTTGTACTACTATTGAAGTGTTCATATTTAATTCTATTTTAAATTTCGGTAAAATGTGTTCGCTAAAATGCTCGGTTCATTTTTAATTCTATTTTAAATTTTGGTAAAATGTGTTCGCTAAAATGCTCGGTTCATTTTTAATTCTATTTTAAATTTTGGTAAAATGTGTTCGCTAAAATGCTCGGTTCATTTTTAATTCTATTTTAAATTTCGGTAAAATGTTTTCGCTAAAATGGCTCGGTTCATTTTTAATTCTATTTTAAATTTCGGTAAAACTGTTTCGCCGTAAGGCCAAAGTATTAAAGTAATATATAAATTTACTACAAATTGAAATCTTAAACGGTAACTAATGTTACACAAAAAAAGCGCGTATTACAATTATGCAATACGCGCTTTTACTAACTAAAAACAACTTTAATATTATTTTAATGTTGTAGGACAAACAAAATCTGTTCTTGGTATGTCTGTTTTCTTGATGGCACCATAACCTCCGGCGACATCTATTAAGTTATGAATACCTCTGCTTTTTAATATTGATGCTGCAATTACAGACCTGTAACCACCAGCACAATGAATGTAAAACGGTTTATCTTCTGGAAACTCGCTTAAATGACTGTTTAAATTATCTAAAGCAGTGTGTTTTGCACCATCAACATGCTCGGCAGTAAATTCGCCATCTTTTCTAACGTCAAAAATAACGTCTTTGTTTTCTTCGTATCGTTTAGCAAACTCTTCTGCAGAAATTGATGTTAATGTATCATAATCCATTCCTGAACTTTTCCAAGCCTCAAAACTACCGTCTAAATACCCAATTACATTATCAAAACCAACACGAGATAAACGTGTGATTACTTCTTCTTCTCTACCTTTTGGAGCGACTAATAAAACCGGCTGACTAACGTCTGCAATCAATGCACCAACCCAAGGCGCAAATCCACCATCAATACCAATAAATATAGAACGTGGAATATGTCCTTTTATAAATTCGGTTTGATTACGCACATCTAAAACAATAGCTTCAGTCTCATTAGCTGCAGCTTCAAAAGCCTTTGGAGTTAATGGTTTCTGAGATTTAGTCATGACTTTATCAAAGCTTTCATAACCTTTGATGTTCATCATAACATTTTGAGGAAAGTATGCTGGTGGCTCTGATAACCCGTCTAATAGTTCAGCAATAAATTCGTCTTTAGTCATATCTGCACGTAATGCATAATTAACTTCCTTTTGATGTCCTAAAGTATCAGTGGTTTCTTTACTCATGTTTTTACCACAAGCAGAACCAGCGCCATGTGCTGGATATACAATAACACTATCTGGTAACGTCATAATTTTATTACGAAGCGAATCAAATAAATACCCTGCTAGCTTTTCTTGTGTTAAGTCTGATGCTATTTTTTGTGCTAAATCAGGACGTCCAACATCTCCAATAAATAACGTATCTCCTGTAACTATACCGTGCTCTTTTCCATTTTGGTCAATGACAAGATACGTTGTGCTTTCCATAGTATGACCTGGTGTATGGATGGCCTTTATTTTGTAGTCTCCTACTTCAAATATTTGACCATCTGTTGCTATAACTGCTTCATAAGATGGTTTTGCTGTGGGTCCAAATACAATTTGAGCGCCTGTTTTTTCTTTTAAATCTAAATGGCCAGACACAAAATCTGCATGAAAATGCGTTTCAAAAATATATTTTATTTTAGCATTGTCTTGCTTTGCTCTTTTTATATATGGCTGCACTTCCCTTAATGGGTCAAAAATTGCTGCTTCTCCATTACTTTCTATATAATAGGCTGCGTGTGCCAAACAACCTGTATAAATCTGCTCTATCTTCATTTTGAATTCTATTTTATATTTTGGTAAAATGTGTTCGCCTTAATGGCTCGGTTCATTTTGAATTCTATTTTATATTTTGGTAAAATGTGTTCGCTTTAATAGCTCGGTTCATTTTGAATTCTATTTTATATTTTGGTAAAATGTGTTCGCCTTAAGGCTAAACATCTTATTTAATTCTTCAAATTTACTAATGTTTTTAAATTTTTATAGCAACATAAGTTACATAATTAAAAAACCAACTCCTTAAAAATTATATAAATTGACATTACTAATACAAAGTAACCAAAGCTCTTTTTTAGTTTTTTTCCTGAAACAAATTTAGAAAAATAACCACCTACCAATATCCCAACAATTGTTAATAAAGAAAAAGTTAACAGAAAAAACCAATCAATATCTAAAGTTTGAGCATCTCCAGAAAACCCTATTAGTGAGTTAATTGCTACAATAACTAAAGATGTTCCGACTGCTTTTTTCATATCTAAACCAGCCCAAAGCACCAGTGCAGGAACATATAAAAAACCACCTCCAGCACCAATTAACCCTGTTATAACACCAATTATTATGCCTTGAACAAACGTTTTGTAATAGGGTTGAGACCCGTTAGAAACAGAGTCCTCTTGTTTTGTTTTAATCATTGAAAAAGCTGCCAAAAACATGATAATAGCAAAAAATATCATGATTGCCATACCTTTAGTTAATGCAAAATCTCCTATTGTAAAAAGCACATCTGGTATTGCTGGCACCAAATATCTTCTAGAAATAAAAACAGCAATAAATGATGGAAACGAAAAGGCTAAACCTGTCTTAAAATCTACTAATCCTTTACGGTATTTTTGAACCACACCTACAAGAGATGAAGATCCTACCACAAATAAAGAATACGCTGTTGCAATTATTGGATTAAACCCTAAAAAATAAACCAATAATGGTACTGTTAAAATGGAACCACCACCACCAATTAAGCCTAAAATAGCTCCAATTAAAAATGCTGCAACGTAAGTAAAAATTTGTGTAAAATCCATAGGTTAAATTATCGAAAACAAAACTACTGTTTTAAATAGTAATTATATGTAACAGTTGTTACGCTTATAAATCAATTACTGTAATATTATTTCGATGAAGTTTTATTTTACCATCAATTTCCAAGGTTTTTAATAATCTAGAAATCACGACTCTAGAGGTGTGTAAATCTCTTGCGATTTCTTGATGCGTGACATGTATAACTTCATTATGATTAACCATCGCCTTGTCTTTTAAGTATTTAAACAAACGCTGATCCATCTTTAAAAAAGCAATGGTATCAATAGCTTCTAACAATTCTGACATTCGATTATGATAGCTTTGTAACACAAATTTTTGCCAAGATTTATACTTACCTAACCACTCTTCCATTTTTACAATGGGCACCATGATTAATTTAGTATCGGTTTCGGCAACAGCCCTAATTTCACTTTTAGAATTACCTAAACAACAAGACAATGTCATGGCACAAGTATCTCCTTGCTCTATAAAATATAGTATCAATTCGTCACCATCTTCATCTTCCCTCAAAATTTTAATAGCGCCACTTACTAAAAGTGGCATTGACTTTATGTAGTCACCAATTTCGATTAATTTAAAACCCTCAGGAATATCTTTATAAGTCCCAACATTATTAATTTCTTGAATCAATTCATCTTCAAATAAATACCCGTAATTTTGTTGTAACTCTTCTAACATCTTTTGTTTTTTTATAAGGTAAAGTTAAACAAATTTGCCCAATACATAATTGGTGTTCATCTATTCGAAACCTGCTAGTAGTCGTTGCTTTTAAGCCATTCAGCGAATAAAAAAAAATGAATCTAATTTATCTCTGACATTTGATAAATATATTTAATATTGTAACATGCAAATTAATTTTCCCGTAGACTTTACCCTCTTAATTGATGACGACAAAGTTATTAATTTTTATAACGAAAAAATAGTTAACAAACATGATGATTTTAATCAAGTTATATCTGTTAACAGTGCTTTAAAAGCTTTAAAATATCTTGAAGATGCTAGTAAAGGCTTAGCCATTAAACCTAATCTTATTTTTTTAGATATAAATATGCCTGCCATGAATGGCTGGGAATTTATTGAAGAATATAATAAGCTAGACACAGATTTTACATCATCAATAAAGATAATTTTATTAACGACTTCTAATAATCCTGACGATTATAAGCGTTTTAAAACTATAGATTTACTTGAGGACTTTATAAACAAGCCTTTATCTGCTAGTTTATTAACAACCTTAATAGAAAGCCATTACAAACAAAAAACCGTATAATATCTATTCTGTTGTGTTGTCATTAAACACAGAATAACGCATTACTGTTAATTTATTTTAACGCTTTAAAAAGTGCATAACAACTAACTACCATGTCTTTTTCCATAAAACCATACATAACTTGTATCTTTTTATTTTGTCTACAACTAAATGCTTATAGCCAAGAAAGAGCGACTATTACTGGTAATGTTTCTGATCAATTTGGAACACTTCCGGGTGCTAAACTGAGTATTGAAGGTACTAATTTAAATACCTCTACCGATGTAAACGGGACTTATACGTTGCAATTAGAAGAAGGTGATTATGTTATTACAGCAGGTTTTGTAATGTACAATTCCATATCAAAAAGTATTACAGTTAAAGTTGGAGAAACAGCAACCTTAGATTTTAAATTAGAAACTGGTTTTTCCATAGACCAACCAGTATCTTTAGGATCCAGAGCACAACCAATATCTTCTTTAAGAACCACTGCTCCTGTAGACATTATTTCTCCGCAAGAACTTACAAATGCAACACAAATAGAGCTAAGTCATATCTTACATTATCTAGTGCCGTCCTTCCACTCTACTACTCAAACTATTTCTGATGGTACAGATCACATAGATCCTGCCACATTAAGAGGTTTAGGACCTGATCAAGTATTGGTTTTAGTAAACGGAAAACGTCGCCATAATAGTGCGTTATTAAATGTTAACGGAACTGTTGGAAGAGGAACTGTTGGAACAGATTTTAATGCTATTCCTGTTGCCTCTGTAGAGCGCATAGAAATTTTGCGTGATGGTGCAACCTCGCAATATGGATCTGATGCTATTGCCGGTGTTGTAAATATTATTTTAAAACAACAAGTTGAAGTTATTGATATCGTTGGACGCGTTGGTGTTAATAAAGAAGGAGACGGACAAACAAGTTATTTTGGCGCTAATTTTGGATTTAATATTGGTACAGAAGGGTTTATAAATATTACTGGAGAATACCGCAGTAGAGAATCTACTAACAGAGCGGGTAATTATACTGGACCTGTTTATTCTGATACACCTATTGAAGACGCACAATTAGTTAGTGAGCACAACTTTTTTAATAATACAGGATACGATGATCAAAAAATAATGGAAATTGGAAGTGCCAAAACACAAAACTTAGCCATTACTTTTAATGGTGAAATTCCTATTTCTGAAATTACAACCTTTTATTTTAACGGTAGCAGAAACTACAGAGAAGGTCAAGCTAAAGGATTTTATAGATTACCAAAGGATGAAGACCGTGTGGTCTTAGAGTTGTTTCCTAATGGGTTTTCTCCACAAATTTTAACCGACATACAAGATGATGCGGTAACAGCCGGAATTAGAGGTGTCAAAAATAATTGGGATATAGATTTTAGTCATTCTATTGGAAAAAATGCTTTAGACTACACGGTAAATAATTCTATTAATGCCTCATTAGGTATTGCTTCTCCAAAAACATTTTATTCAGGAGGATTTGCTTACAAACAAAGCACATCTAATTTAGACCTGTCTAGAACTTATGATTGGTTACATGGTGTAAACATTGCTTTTGGAGCAGAATTAAGAGTTGAAAACTATCAAATTATAGCTGGAGAAGAAGCGTCTTTTATTGATGGAGGCAGTACGTATACAGATGCCTTTGGCGACGAACAACCGCGTATTCCCGGAGCACAAGTGTTTCCTGGTTTTCAGCCAGAGAATGAGTTAAGTCGATTTAGAACAAATAGTGCCGGATATATTGATATTGAAACTAACATTACTGAAAAACTATTAATCAAAACTGCTGCTAGATTTGAGTCTTACAACGATTTTGGTGGACAGTTAATTTGGAAAGTTTCCGGTCTATATAGAGTTAATGACGCCTTAGGTATTAGAAGTGGTATTTCTACAGGATTTAGAGCTCCTTCCCTACACCAAGTTTATTTTCAGAATATAAGCTCGCAATTTATTAATGGTGAAATTATTCAAGTAGGTACGTTTAATAACGAAAGTGCTGTAGCGCAAGAAGCTTTTAAAATTGAAAACTTAAAGCCTGAATTATCTAGACATTATAGCTTAGGAATTAACGGTAAATTAAAAGATAATTTTTCTTTCACTTTAGATTATTACTATATCAAAATTAAAGATCGTATTGTATTATCTGGTCGTTTTGATGAAGGTTATGAAAGTATCTTAGAACCCTTTAATGTAGGAGCTGCTCAGTTTTTTACAAACGCCATAGACTCTAGAACCACTGGTTTAGATGCCGCTATACAATACAAAACAATTATTGGATCAGGAAAACTAAATGCCTCTTTAGCAGCAAACTTTAATAAGACAAAGGTCATCGGTGATATTAAAGTATCAGAATCTTTAGTTGGTCAAGAAGATGTCTTATTTAATAGAGAAGAAATTGCAAGAGTAGAATCTGGACAACCAAACTATAAGATAAACAACCTGTTGTCTTATGAGTTTGACAGTTATAAAGTATCTTTAGGAAACACCTATTTTGGTGACGTCAGCTTTATACATCCAGAAGATGGTAATCGTGACAATTGGGTTTTAAATGAATTATCTGGAGAAGTAGAATCTAGAGATCAAAAATTTACACCTAAATTACTTACAGATTTAGCTGTTTCTTACAAATTTAATAGTAGTATTGAGCTGACCTTAGGTGGTAATAACATATTTAACGTCTATCCAGATAAACACACACACTCTGCAAATATTGATAATGGTAATTTTGTTTACAGTAGACGTGTGCAACAATTTGGAGTTAATGGTTCTAACTTTTACATGAGAGCCTTTTTAAAACTATAATGAAATTAAATCTAAAAACAACACTCTATAATCTAAAACACAAATCAGTAGTGGTTTGTGTTTTACTGTGTTTTTATGGTTTATCAATTCATGCTCAAACAACAAATCAGCAAGTAAAAAGATTACAACGGGCTATTTTTGTATACAATTTTGCACAACAAGTAGGTTGGCCAAATCAAGTAGATGCTACACAATTTAAAATAGGTGTACTAGGTCCGGACCGTGCTATAATAGACTTTAAATCTTTAGCACAAAAACGTAACATAAACAACAAACCAGTTACGGTAGTTAATTTTAATAGCGTTAAAGATGTCAAAGACGTACAATTACTGTACGTCAATAAATCCTTCAATTTTGACATCAATTACATCTTAAATAAAATTTCAGGTCAAAATATATTACTAGTTACAGAAGATTACAATTACCACACAACCATGATTAATATGGTAAATGTTGGAGATTCTTTTGAATATGAAATTAATAACAAGACTATTGATAAGGAAGGTTTTAAAATAGCAAACTCGTTACAACAATACGCTATTAGCTCCTCTCAAAAATGGAAAGATTTATACCAAAATAGTGAAGCTAATCTTGAAGCTTCAAAAAAAACAGAAGCAGAACAACAAGAAAACCTTGTTACAAAAGATGCTGAAATATTATCACAGAAACAACAAATCAATACGCAAGAAAGTAAAATAGACACCATATTAAACACTGTAGTTACACAAGATAAATGGATTGAAACACTATCCAATCAAAGCGAATTACATAAACAGCGATTTGAAGATAAAGTTAAAATAGAACAAGATTTAGAAGACAATATTAAGCGTCAAATTGAATTTATTAAAAGTCAAGATCAAAACATTATTAGCCGTAATCTAGAAATACAAAAGCAACATAATTTTATACAGAACCAAATTGCTGAAATTGAAACTAAAGAGTTTATTTTAAAACAAAAAGAATCTCAGCTAAACACTCAAAAAACCATAAATATCTTACTAATAACCTTAATCAGTTTAGCGGTATTGGGCGGGATACTTATTTATAGAAGTTACCTAAGTAAGAAAAAATTAAACAAAAAATTAAAAGACAAAAATGCTGCTATCCAAAAACAGAGTCTTGAGTTAGAGATAAAAAATGACGAGCTTGAGCAGTTTGCATACATTGCAAGTCATGATTTAAAAGAACCTTTAATTACAATTACTGGATTAATAGATTTATTAGTCGAAGAATATGAAGACAAACTAGACGATAACGGTAAAATGAGTCTTAATTTTATTAGTCAATCTAGCGCAAGAATGCAAAAACTTATTGATGCCATTCTGCAGTATTCTAGACTTGGAAAAAGTAAAAACACAACAAACATAAATTGTAATAGTGTGATTTCTATTTTAAAAGACGATTTAAAAAACGTTATTGACAGAACAGAGTCTACAATTATTACCACTGACCTACCTTCAATTAAAGGGGCAGAATTAGAACTTAGATTATTGTTTCAGAACTTGATAAGTAACGGTATTAAGTTTACAAAAAAAGGAGTAAAACCTATTATTTCAATTGATTGTAATCTGCAATCTAATGTAGAGAGCGTTGACTATTGGGTGTTTTCTATCACAGATAATGGAATAGGAATACCAGAAAAACATAAAGACCGTATTTTCTCTATCTTTCAACGTTTACATTCTAGAGACGAGTATGAAGGTACAGGAATTGGATTAGCCCATTGTAAAAAAATAGTCGAAGCCCATAGTGGTAGAATATGGTTAGACTCTGAAGTAGGAAAAGGAACCACTTTTTATTTTACGATCCCTGCTTAGGTTGCTGAAAACAAAGCGAAAGCATTTTAAATAATTCAGGATGTTTTTGCTTAAAAAGTTTAGGTCTTTCAAAAAAGTACTCTGATGCAACCGCAAAAAATTCAGCTTGACTGGTACCGCCATATTTTCTTATATCAGAGGCATCATTATTAATACGCTCCATTTCTTCGTGCATTAGCTCTAACCATGGGCCAATATATTCTTTTCCTAAAAAAAATTCAGGCACACCATCCGTTTCGCCATCCATTTTGTCCAATAAATGTACAAACTCGTGCACTGGCGTATTATGCTTGTCGGTTTTATTACTAAATGCTAAACGTATGGCCTTTTTTGATAAAATCATTTGTTTTTCAAATCTCCCCGTTCCAACCATTCCTAATATTTTTTTGTTTTCATCTTTATCAGAAAATTGTAAATCAGCATTAAAGGTATCAGGATAAACAATAATACCTGATAAGTTATTATAACTCCAATTTGAAAAACCAAATACAGGAATAATAGCACTTGAAGCAATTAGTATTTTATCTAAGTCTTCGATTATTGTATTAACACCATCAATATTTATTTCGCCTAAAAATAACAACATACGCTTCCTGAAAATGGCTTGATCCGGTGCAGAAAGATTTTTATAAAACAAAACGTTTTTTACCAAAAGATCATGCCAATGCTTTGGGAATATTTCAATCTTCTTTGGGCGCATGACATAAAACGCGTAAATAACAAGTATAACTAGTGCTATAAAAATAATAGTGTAAATCATATTAATCTATTGGTTATGCAAAATATTCTAATTCTTACAGAGAAAAAAATATATGTATGGTAAAAAAGCACATAATAAGTATCTTCGCCTAAAAACTAGACCAATGCTAAAAGCTGTTTTATTTGATATGGATGGTGTAATTGTTGACACAGAACCGTTACACAAAAAAGCCTACTTTTTAATGTTTGACCACTTTAACATAAATGTTTCCAGTGCGTTGTATGAATCTACCACAGGGCAATCTACTATCAATGTTTGTAAAAGACTATGCGAGGTTTTTGGTTTAGACAATAACCCAGAAGAGTTGGTCCAATGTAAACGTAAGATTTTTACAGGATTGTTCCATAGCGACCCTAGTTTAAAGTTAATAGATGGTGTGCTTGACATTATCCAAGATTACCATAAAAATGGCTTAACGCTTGTCCTAGCCTCTTCTGCATCCATGCAAACTATAAACAATGTCTTTACCCGTTTTGATTTAGATCAATATTTTGTAGCTAAAATTAGTGGTGCAGATTTAAAAGCATCAAAACCACATCCTGAAATTTTTGAAAAAGCAGCAGGATTAGCAGGACATCCACAAGCCCATTGCATAGTTATTGAAGACTCGACTAACGGTATTAAAGCAGCTAAATCTGCTGGTAGTTATTGTATTGGTTTTGATAGTTTCCATTCTAAAAACCAAGATTACACTTTAGCTGATCATGTGGTTAATACGTTTAATGATATTCCTTTTAAAACAATTACCGCCTTATTATCTTAAATTTTAACTTATGATATTAGTCATATTTTAACTTCTAATAAGACACTAACTTTGACGTATAAACAAAAAAGTTATGTGTTTTTCATTAGTAAATAAATATAATGTTGCCGGACCTAGATATACTAGTTACCCGACTGTACCGTATTGGAATGTTGATAAATTTTCTTTAAAACAATGGAAAGAAAATCTAAAAAAAGCATTTGAAGAAAGTAATACTACAGAAGGTATCAGTCTTTATATTCACTTACCTTTTTGCGAAAGTTTATGCACTTTTTGTGGGTGCAACAAACGCATTACAAAACGCCACGAAGTTGAATCGCCTTACATAAGTGCGGTTTTAAAAGAATGGGATTTATACTGTGATTTATTAGGCGAAAAACCTAATATAAAAGAGTTACACTTAGGCGGTGGAACACCTACTTTTTTTGATTCTAAAAATCTAAAAATATTAATTGATGGCATTACACGCAAAGCAAAATTAGCGGATAATTACGAATTTAGTTTTGAAGGTCACCCAAACAATACGACAGAAACGCATTTACAGACCTTATTTGACTTGGGATTTAAGCGTGTTAGTTTTGGAGTACAAGACTACAACCCTATTGTACAAAAAGCTATACACAGAATACAACCTTTTGAAAACGTCAAAAAAGTAACGGAACAAGCAAGAGCTATTGGTTACACATCTGTTAGTCATGATATTATTTTTGGACTACCTTTTCAAACCGAAGCACATGTTGCTGAGACTATAAATAAAACAAAAGAATTATTACCAGACCGTATTGCCTTTTACAGCTATGCACATGTCCCATGGATAAAAGGAAATGGACAACGTGGTTATAAAGACAGTGACTTACCAACACCAAGCATTAAACAAAACCAATACCAATTGGGTAAAAAACTACTAGCAGATGCTGGTTATTATGATATTGGAATGGATCACTTTGCATTAAAAACGGACAGTCTTTATACTGCTAGTGTATCAGAGACTATGCACCGTAATTTTATGGGATATACCGCTTCCAAAACAAAAGTAATGATTGGTTTAGGCGTGTCCTCAATAAGTGATAGTTGGTATGCTTTTGCTCAAAATGTCAAAGGAATAGAAGAATATTACCATTTAATAGAATCGCAAATCATACCTGTATTTAGAGGACATATTTTAACTAACGAAGACCTTATAATTAGACAACATATTTTAAACTTAATGTGTCATTTTAAAACCAGTTGGATCGATTCTGATTTATATTTTGAAGAAATCCCAGAGGTCTTATCCAAATTGAAAGAAATGGAAGATGATGGTTTATTAAAAAAAGAGTTGAACCAAATTTTTATTACCGAAAAAGGGAAACCATTTGTTAGAAACATTTGTATGGCTTTCGATTTACTTTTACAACGTAATAAACCTGAAACACAACTGTTTTCAATGACCATTTAAGGGTGTTAATTAATACATAAAAACTAAAAACTGATTTAAAGATTTATTAATTTTAGTAAATCTTAATACTAATAAACCACTAAACATGAAAAAAATAATTGTACCAGTAGACTTTTCAGATCATTCAAATTATGCTTTAGAATCAGCTGCTATATTAGCAAAAAAATATGATGCTGAAATATTAGCATTACACATGTTAGAAATATCAGAAACGATATTAACAAAAGGAGAAGCTGATTTACAAGCCGAAACTGTATTTTTCTTAAAATTAGCGGAACAACGATTTACAGATTTTTTACAACAAGATTTTTTAAAAGACGTAAAAGTAACCCCTATTGTTAAACATTTTAAAGTATTTACTGAAGTTAATGAGGTTGCTAAGGAGCATAATGCGGACCTAATTGTAATGGGGTCTCATGGAAGTAGCGGATTAAAAGAAATCTTTATTGGTTCTAATACAGAAAAAGTAGTACGCCATTCTGATGTGCCAGTATTGGTTATTAAAAACAAACCAACAAACCTAAGTTTTGAGAATGTGGTATTTGCTTCTGACTTTTCAGAAAGCACAGTAACACCTTATATAAACGCAACAAAATTATTTGATAAACTTGGTGCTAATTTACATCTTATCTATGTAAATACCCCAGGAGATAATTTTAACAGCACTTCAGAAATGGAGCAAATTGTTGTTAACTTTTTACAAAAAGCGGATGGTAATTTAGATAAATTATCAGAAGTAAAATACATCTCTGACTACACCGTAGAAAAAGGTATATTAAATCATGCTAATGTATCAGGTGCAAATGCAATAGCTGTTGCAACACACGGTCGTAAAGGTTTTACTCACTTTTTGGCAGGAAGTATCTCTGAGGATATTGCAAACCACTCATCTTTACCTGTAGTGACTTTTAAAATCAAATAATACAACACACTAATAAGGATTAAACCCCTATAAAGATGAGTTATCATTTTTATAGGGGTTTTCTTTTTAAAACTAATATATATCATTTTTATAGTTGTTTTTTAATCATAGCTTTAAGTATACCAAAACCCTAACGTTATGAAACATATACTTCTACCTTCAGATTTTTCGGATAATGCGTGGAGCGCAATTGTATATGCCATAAAATATTATAGAGATGATATCTGTACTTTTTATTTACTACACGCAAAACCACTAAATCCATCCTCTTTAGCCACCTTGTCCGATGTTTATATAAAAAGTATAAGGCAACAAAGTAATCAACAGTTACTTGAATTAAAACAACAGGTTTTAAACGCCGAAAAAACCCCTAATCATACTTTTAAAACGGTTATTAAATTTATGGAATTAAATAGTGCTGTAGATCAATTTATATTAGATACAAAAATTGATTTAATAATTATGGGTACTAAAGGAGCGACTAATAATAAAGCCTTATTTTTTGGAAGTAACACAGTGCATTTAGTAGACCACATTAAAACATGTCCTATTTTAATTATTCCTGATCAATACAATTATAAACCAATAGATCAAATTGTGTTTTCAACTGATTTAAACCGATTCTTTTTTGAAAAAGTAATTAATACAATTTCCGAATTTACTACAAATAACAATGCTGTTTTAAGAGTAATAAATATCCAGACAAATAAAGCTTTAACTGAGATTCAAAAATATAATTTAGCGGTATTAAAAAGTGGTTTAAAGCGCTTTGAAACACATTACCATTCCGTTCCTAATTACGATAAAAAAGCTACAATAATCTCAACCTTTATAAACGATTTAAACATTGATTTATTAGTCATGGTTAACTACAAACATAGTCTTATAGCGCGTTATTTAAACGAACCTATTATAAAAACAATAGGGTTTAAGCCTAGCATTCCTTTTCTAATACTACCTGATAATAAATAGTAACACATGAATAATCAAGATATTTATATAAAAAAAGCATCAGGAAAGCCTGTTAAATTTTCAATTAAAAAATTAAGAAAATCTTTAATAAATTCTGGAGCAGATATTATGTTAACAGATAGTATTGTTAATAATGTTAGGGACCAATTATATCAAGGCATTTCTACAAAAGAAATTTACAATAAAGCGTATGCATTACTAAAATCTAAAAAAAGTCATATAGCCTCCAAATACAAATTAAAAAAAGCAATTTACGAATTAGGTCCAACAGGTTTTCCGTTTGAGCGTTATATAGCTTCTATCATAAAAGCGTTTGGTTATGATGTAAAAGTTGGACAGATCATTAATGGCAAATGTGTAAATCATGAAGTAGATATACTAGCCACAAAAGAAAAAGCAACTATTGTTATAGAATGTAAATTTCATGGTGAAGCTGGTTTAAATTGCAACGTTAAAATCCCATTGTACATCCATTCTAGATATAAAGACATTCAATCTAAATGGAATAATCAATTAGGATTAAAAACTAAAATTACCGAAGGTTGGGTTGTTACTAATACTAGATTTACTAAGGATGCTCAAACCTACGGAAACTGCATTGGGCTGTATTTATTAAGCTGGGATTACCCTTTACATAATGGATTAAAAGACCGTATTGATAAACTAAAATTATACCCAATAACCACTTCTACTTTATTAACAAAAAGAGAAAAACAGTTTTTATTAAACAGAGAGGTTGTCTTATGCAAAGATTTAATAAATGATGCTTTTTATTTAGATCACTTAGGAATATCAGATATTAGAAAAAAAAGAATTTTAAACGAAATTAAACTACTGTGTAACCTAAAATCATAAATTATGAAAACTAAAGTAAAAATTACATTTTTAGGAGGCGCAAAAACAGTAACAGGATCTAAATATCTTATTGAAGCTTTTAATACTTCTATATTAATCGATTGTGGTTTATTTCAAGGTCTAAAAGATTTAAGACAACTAAATTGGAACCCTTTACCCATTGCTGTTTCAAAAATTGAAACAATATTACTAACTCATGGGCATTTAGATCATGTTGGCTATTTACCAAGGTTAATAAAACAGGGTTTTAATGGTAAAATAATTGGTACAGCGCCTACTCTAGCTATTGCCGAAATTATACTTAAAGACAGTGCTAAAATACAGGAAGAAGAAGCAAAAAAAGCAAACAAAGAAAAATATACTAAGCATCAACCAGCTTTACCTTTTTATACTGCTAAGGAAGTAGATCAAACCGTATCAAAATTTGAAGTACAAGTCGAAGACAAATGGATTGCTATAAATAATCACATCTCTTATCGATTTAAATATAATGGTCATATAATAGGGTCTACGTTTATTGAACTTGATATAGAAGGAAAACGATTTGTGTTTTCTGGAGATATTGGTAGAGTTAATGATTATTTATTAAACGACCCAAAACGACCTGATCAAGCAGACTATTTGTTTCTAGAAAGTACTTATGGCAACAAACTACACCCTATCGAAGACATTGAAAATAAACTAACTCAAATTATTAAAGAGACCATAAACACTAGAGGCAATTTAATTATACCAAGTTTTGCGGTAGAGCGTTTACAAATGCTAATGTTTATCTTATTTAAACTTTATCAAAAAAACAAAATACCAAACATCCCCATTTTTGTTGATAGTCCAATGGGTAATAATGTGTTAGAGATTTTTAAACGTTTTCCTAAATGGCATAAGCTATCTGAAACCGATTACAATGCTATGTGTAAGCACATAAATATTATTAAAAGTTATGCAGATACTTGGAAAACCATTGATGATCCAAGAAGTAAAATTATAATTGCAGGTAGCGGAATGGTTACCGGTGGTCGCGTTTTAACATACTTGCAACAATTAATAGATGATGCCTCTACAACTATTTTATTGGTCGGCTATCAAGCAGAAGGCACAAGAGGTAGACTATTAAAAGAAGGCGCTCACGAAATTAAATTTTATGGTAAATACTATCCAGTAAAAGCAGCTGTATTAACTATAGATAGTCTCTCTGCTCATGCAGATCAGAATGGGTTACTACATTGGTTAAGTGCTATTAAAAACACGCCAAAAACAGTTTATCTAATACATGGCGAACCTACTGCCCAAAATGCTTTAAGAGTTAAAATTAAAGATACCTTTAACTGGTATACTTGTATCCCAAATTTATTTGAAACTATAGAAATAGAGTTATAGATAATGTACAACATGATATTTATCATACTAATTAACTTGTAATAATTCTATCTTTAATTTATAGTAAAAACCATATAATATTTAGATTACAAAATCTAATATTTTAAAATTACCACACGCTATTAATCATTAACACGACGCCTCAAAAACAGTCTTGTTAATAGGTAATAAAAGATGATGTAATCTTTAAACAGGAAGTATGGCCTACTTTACTTCCTGTTTTTTTTTAATAAACAAATCATAAAAATGAAAACACAAAACAAAAACAAAATGGTAGAATGGTATGGTGCAGACCGCATGCATGAAATGTCTAAAACCTGGTTATCTGATTTAAATTTTATTAAAGATGAACAAGTGTTTTTAGAAGAATTAATTACAGATTACACACAACTAATTATAGATGACCACGTATTAGCTAGAGCGCAAGATGCAGCAACTGCTTTATTGAGAACAAAAAGAGGCAGTCAAAAATTAATTACTGCTTTAGTAGCACATGAAAATGATCTTGAGCTAATGGTTGACGGTAAAAATGAATTAGACAAAGAAGAACAATATAAAGCTGATCATCTAGCCTTTATTAAGCAAGTAAGTTCGTTTTTTTATGATTATAAAGCTGTGAAATCTGAAATTTTCAATTTGGTAAAAACCTTAATGAAAAGAGATAAACAAGACCATTTATTAAACTAAACCATGAAACAACTCTTACTAATATTACTTGTTTGTTCGCTTTACAGTTGCGGAAGTACACAATTAAAAGACCGTTGGATTAGTCCCGAAGCAGATAATTACACACTAGAAAAAGTGTTTATTGTTGGGTTGACTGACGATCCTGAAGCTAGAGAAAAATTCGAAAGAAAATTACAAAGCCAATTAACGTCACGAGGAATTGAAGCTACAATTAGCCTTGATAAATTTGATGCAGAATTTCTTGCTAAAAAAAGAACCGACACAGAAATAAAAGCTTTAGAAAACCAGCTATTAAAGGAAGGTTATGATGCTGTTGTGTTTACCAAAGTGGTTGGAATTAAAAATAAAATCCAGTTTAAAAAAGACTATACCAATAGCTCTAAAAGTCATAATCGTTTTAACGATGATTATTTAATGTATCAAGACCAACATTTTAATCCAGATGCATATAATGAGTATCAAGTCTATAACGCAGAAACGGCTGTATACTGCTTATGCCCTACTAAAGACCGCACGTTAATATGGAAAGGATATATAGATATTGTGGATCCAAAAAATATTAATAAAACGGTAAATGATTACTCAAAACTTTTAATTTTAGTTTTAGAAGAAGATAAAATAATACCACAAAAAAACTAATATATATTACATGATTAGTGGTAACGCATTAATCATGTAATATATATAATGGAACACTAGCTATTTTACTATGTTTTGTTATTGGTGACCCCATAAACAAACGTTCTAAAAAGCTAGTTTTTTGTATAATAAAGACTTCTAAATCTATTGTATTTGTTTGCATATACGTATCTACAACTTTATCCATTGGTACATTTATAACGTGATGATATTTATAATTACCAGACTTTAAAAGGCTTTTTAAAGTGTTTATATCTGTAGTATGGTCTTCTGCTGTTTCTGTTATTCTTAAAACATGAAAATGAGACGCTTCTTTGCTTACAAGATTAAAAATCTGATTCAATCTTTGTTGATTAAATTGATCCTTTTCGTCTAATGGAAGTAAAATCGATTTTGGTTTAACAAACTTAAAACCATTTGGTATTATTAATGTTGGACAACTTACTTTTCTAATTACATTTAGTGTGTGACTTCCAAAAACAACCTCATCAGCACCAGTTACTCCGTTTGTACCCATAATAATTAATTGGATACCATTTAAAACCACAAACTGGTTAATAGCATCTGTAAACACATCGTAATCTATATGTACGTTATACGTGTGTTTTGGGTTGTTACATTCCGTTTGTAAGTCTTGTGCCAAATCTTCTAGATCTTCTTTTGGTGTTTTAACTATAGAGGCATACAAATTAGCATTTCCAGTTGTCATTAAATCTGCAGATGTAAAAGCAGACGCTTTGTGTACATATACTAAATGGAAATTAATAGCTTTATTTTCAAAAAGCATAGCTGCATAATGCATGGCATTTTTAGAGCTTTGAGAAAAATCTGTAAGTAAAAGGATGTTTTTCATTTTAAAGACGTTTTTTGAGTAAATAAGGTTTGATAATTTACGTTTATTTATAAGACTAGCAGCTATTTACTAGCATTAAATGTGCCTGGCATTATTTCCGCGAAAGCGAAAAAAATATTTTCTTTTAATGACAATCTATGGCACTATTTGCCATCTCCACCACGGGACTTGGCGATATATAAGGAATACCTAAACCTAAGCCACGTAAAATAAATAAGGCACCAATAATAACGATAAATACAGGAATAGCCTTTTGAATACGTTGTTTTACTTGTGCATTTAAAAATTTACCTAAATATATTGCTGTGGTCATTAACGGTATTGTACCTAAACCAAAAAAGGCCATATATAAACTGCCTTGCCATGCTGTACCTGTTGCAATAGCTCCAAAAACAGCCATATAAACCAATCCACAAGGTAAAAATCCGTTTAAAAAGCCAATGGTTAAAAAGGTGTCTGCAGTCTTATTTTTTAAGGCTTGACCCATTTGTTTTTTTACAAAACCTACTGCCTTGTAAATGGGCTTTACTATAAAATTTTGACCCAATTTTTTATAAGGAAAAAGGATAACAACAATCATTAAAACACCTATTACAATAGATAACTTTTGTTGTAATCCAAAAATATAAAGGCTTTTACCTATTAAACCAAAAATTAATCCGATAATACTATAGGCTAATAGACGTCCAAAATGATAAGCCGCTATTTGTGTTATTTTTTTTAAAGAATTACTTCTGTCTACAGGCAACATAAAAGCAATAGGTCCACACATACCAACGCAGTGAAAACTACCCAATAAGCCAAATATGAGTGCTGTAAGTAACATTAGTACTGTATTTCTTCTTTAAGCATGTAGTTTGTATCTTTATAGCTCCAATCTATTTTAATATTCCAACGACCATCTAATAAACGTTTGTCAGGTATGAGCAAATTGTGATTAGACAACAAAATTGTGGTTTCGAAGTCTAGTTGTTTATTAGATGGTCTATATAGGAATACTTTACCTGTAATGTCTTTGTCTTCAAAATCAGCTGGAAAGCTAATAACAATACCTTCGGTTGTTTTTTTCCAAGTCACTTTAGACGCTAATGTTTTGGCGTTTTTTTCTTTATTGATATCGTTCTGAAATTCTAATTCTTGCTTGTAATAGTTTTCATCTACTAAATCGTGATCTAGGCTTTTATCCGTATTCATAGATATCACAAAATACATGATAAAGCTTATAAATAGTATAAATGCAATTACAACACCTGTTCCCCAGTTAAATTTCATAGTCTTATTTTTTAATTATAGCTTCTAGGTCCTAAGAAGTTTACTGTTGTGGTTTCTATTAATTTGTTATGACTGTAAACCTCTATAGTTAATTTGGTTTTATCATCTTTTAAAACGCCTTGATCAAGCTCTATAAACAATGTTCCTTGTGCTAAACCTTGTGCTGGTACTACAAAACTATTATCTGTTGATACTAACTTGACAGTCCCTTTATATTTTTTAAGTTTGAAATTGACATTATCAATCTCCTGAGTTGTTTTATTAACAACCTTGTATGTAAATACATTACTAATGACATTATTTGCCTTATGCTCAAACAATTGCCCAGGTAACCTTAAGACTCTAGCTTCGACATCATTACGCAATTGTAACATCGCTATTAAAACACCCGTTAAAATAACTAGTACTACAATATAGGCTTTAAGACGCGTGGTTAATTTAAAAGGCGCTTTCTTTTCTATATTATCCTCACTAGCATAACGTATTAACCCTTTAGGGTAACCTACCTTCTCCATTATATCATCACACTCGTCTATACAAGCTGTACAGTTAACACATTCTAATTGTGTACCGTTTCTGATATCAATACCTGTTGGACAAACGTGCACACATTGCATACAATCTATACAATCACCATGACCAAGTGCTTCTCTGTCTTCGTTTTTTCTAAACTTTTTGCGTCCATTTTCTCCTTCTCCACGTTTATGATCGTAAGCAACAATAATGGATTGATTATCTAATAGCACACCTTGTAAACGTCCATAAGGACAAGCTATAATACATACTTGCTCTCTAAACCATGAAAATACAAAGTAAAATAAACCTGTAAAAATCAATAACGGAAATAAGGTGCTTAAATGCTGAGAGGGTCCTTCTGTTACGTAATTTAATAACTTATCACTACCAATTAAATAGGCTAAAAACACATTAGCAATAAAAAAGGAAATGATTATAAAAATGGTGTGTTTTAATACACGCTTTCTAATTTTTTCTGGAGTCCATTTGGTGCGTTTTAACTTCATTTGCGCCCCTCTATCCCCATCTATCCAATACTCAATACGTCTAAATACCATTTCTAGAAATATGGTTTGTGGGCAAATCCATCCACAAAATATACGCCCAAAAGCAACCGTAAATATGGTAATAAAGACCACACCAATAATCATAGAGATTACAAATAAGTGAAAATCTTGAGGCCAAAACGGAAATCCAAAAACATTAAAACGACGCTCTAGAACATTGAATAATAAAAACTGGTTACCATTAATTTTAACAAATGGAGCTGCAAATAAAAAGACTAATAGCACATAACTAACAATCTTCCTATAATCGTAAAACTTACCACTGGGTTTTTTAGGAAAAACCCAAGCACGTTTACCGTCTTCGCCTATAGTTGATATTGAGTCTCTAAAACCCTCGTTAATTGGAGCTTCCATTTTTATAATTTAATTATTACTAGAAATAGTTTCACCTATTTCTAAAGCTTCAGTGTTTTCTTGTTCTGCTGGAGTTGTAGTATCTTCTGTTCCTTCCGGCTGCCATAAATCGCCTTCAGCATCTTTACCTTTAGCTGGCGTTGTACCTTGTAAAGACAATACATAACTTGCAACTTGAGCCATTTCTAATGGTTTTAAACCTTCTTTTTTCCAAGAGATCATACCTTTTCCTGATCTACCTCCTTCAGAGATTGTATGAAACACACTTTTAATGTCTCCTCCTAAAATCCAGTATTTATCCGTTAAATTTGGTCCAATACCTCCACCTCCATCTGCCATATGACAGGCAACACAGTTAGCATCAAATACTTTTTTACCAATTTGAAGATCTGCCGCATCTGTTAATAAAACTACTGAGTTAACATCTACTAAATTTTTAGCTGTTTTTTTATACGCTTCAATTTCTATTTTAGCTTGAGCATACTCGTTATCCAATTCTTCGTATTGTGTATCTGATGACCCTGTAACATGAAAATTAAATAAATAAATTACAGCAAAAACCATAGAAGCATACCAAGAATACAACCACCATGGTGGTAAATTATTATCCAACTCTTTTATACCATCGTAGTTATGGTCAAGGATAATTTCATGCTCCTCTTCTATTGGAGTTTCTCCTCCTTTTAATTTATGGTACAGCGCTTTAGCTTTTTTAAACTCTGGTACTTTAGAGGTGTTTGCTAGGTAACGTGCTTTACCTGCTTCATCTAAACTTTGAAACAATACGTTTTCTATAGATCCAACAATACCTTCTACAGCAATTAGTATAAATAATACTAATACTAAAAATAACATGATAATTGGATACTCTAAAAAAGCGGGTTTATCTCCAGAGTCTACAAAATATTCTACCAATCCAAAGATGGCAAAAAAGAGAGCTGGGACTCTTACATATGATGGGATTATTTTTTTCATTTGATTAGTTTTTATTGTTTTGAAATAGACAAATAGAACCTTTGACTTTTATTATTTTATAATTAAATAATAAAGCGTTTGGTCTGATCATTCGATTTCGTTTTCGTTTTCGTTGTCTAATTCTAATGGAATATTACTTACTTGAGTGATATAGTCTTTTTTGGCGGTAATTACCCACCAAAAAAGGACTACAAAAAAACCAAAGAATATAAGTAATGATAGTATTGGGTATATCTCTACACCTGCAATACTGTCTAAATGATTTTTTACAAATTTTAACATGACGTTTTAGTTTTGTACGGTTGTTTCTTCTTTTCCTTCTTTAATATCAGTACCTAAACGTTGTAAGTAAGCTATAACTGCTACTATTTCGCGGTTACGCATTTCTACAAAATCAGCACCTCCGTTTTTCTTACTAGCTTCATAAGCTTCTGCAAAATCAGGATCTGTGTAAAGATTTTTTTCTATCTGTGTTCCTTGTGCTAACATTTCGGCTTGTGCATTTGCAATATCCTCATCTGTATAAGGGACACCTAATGTTACCATCACTTTCATTTTAGCTTCGATATCAGTCTTATCTAGCGTATTATCTATTAACCATTTATAAGATGGCATTATAGATCCTGACGAGGTACTTTGTGGATCATACATGTGGTTAAAATGCCAGTTGTCTGAATATTTACCACCTATACGGTGTAAATCTGGACCTGTACGTTTACTTCCCCATAAAAATGGATGATCATAAACAAACTCTCCTGCTTTACTATATTCTCCGTAACGCTCTACTTCACTTCTAAATGGTCTAATCATTTGAGAGTGACATCCAACACAACCTTCTCTAATATAAATATCACGACCTTCTAACTCTAAAGGAGAGTATGGTTTAACACTACTAATGGTTGGTATATTAGATTTAACCATTATTGTAGGTACAATCTGTACAACACCACCAATTAAAATAGCTATTGTAGCACCTATAGTTAATTTAATAGGTTTACGTTCTAACCAAGTGTGCCATCCCTCTCCAGAAACACGTTTTTTAGACACACGTTGTAATGCTGCAGCTTCTGCTAATTCATCTTCAACAACACTACCTTTTCTAATGGTTTGGATTACGTTAAACACTAAGATTAACATTCCTGTTAAGTATAAAGTCCCTCCAATAGCACGCATCCAGTACATTGGCATAATCTCAGTAACTGTTTCTAAAAAGTTACCGTACACTAATGTTCCGTCTGGATTAAATTGTTTCCACATACTAGCTTGTGTAAACCCTGCAACATACATTGGTAAGGCATACATGATAATACCTAAGGTACCAATCCAAAAATGAAGGTTTGCTAATGGTAAAGAGTATAATTTTGTTTTAAATAATTTTGGTACCAAATAGTAAATCATACCAAAGGTTAAAAATCCGTTCCAAGCTAATGCTCCAACATGCACGTGTGCAATAATCCAATCTGTATAATGCGCAATCGCATTTACATTTTTAAGCGATAACATTGGACCTTCAAACGTTGCCATACCATAACCTGTAATAGCAACTACCATAAATTTAAGTACAGGATCAACACGTACTTTATCCCATGCACCACGAAGTGTTAGTAGTCCGTTTATCATACCTCCCCAAGATGGCATCAATAACATAATAGAAAATGCAACACCTAAATTTTGAGCCCATTCTGGTAAAGCTGTGTATAATAAATGGTGTGGTCCAGCCCATATATAAATAAAGATTAACGACCAAAAGTGAACAATTGATAATCTATAAGAATATACTGGTCTGTTGGCTGCTTTAGGTACAAAATAGTACATTAACCCTAAAAACGGTGTTGTTAAGAAAAAGGCAACCGCATTATGTCCATACCACCATTGTACTAAGGCATCTTGCACCCCTGCGTAAACTGAGTAACTTTTCATACCCGTTAAACTAACCGGTAACTCTAAACTATTAAATATGTGTAATACAGCGACAGTTACAAATGTGGCAATATAAAACCAAATAGCAACGTATAGGTGACGTTGACGACGTTTCATCATCGTACCAATCAAGTTAATCCCAAAAGCCACCCAGATTAAAGCAATAGCAATATCAAAAGGCCATTCTAACTCTGCGTATTCTTTAGATGTAGAGTATCCTAATGGTAATGTTATGGCGGCACCAACAATAATTAATTGCCATCCCCAAAAGTTAATATTACTTAGTAAATCGCTATACATTCTAGCTTTTAGTAAACGTTGCGTAGAGTAATAAACCCCTGCAAAAATAGCATTACCAACAAATGCAAAAATCACCGCATTGGTGTGTAAAGGTCTTAAACGTCCAAAGCTTAGCCATGAAATTCCGTCTGTCATATTCGGGAATAAAAACATGTAGGCTAAAAGCAACCCTACAAGCATACCAACAACTCCCCAGAGCATGGTTGCGTAAAGAAACTTTTTAACGATCTTGTTATCGTAATAAAATTGCTGCATTTCCATAATTAATTGTGATTAGTCTTTTTATTATTCTTAGTTAGTGATTCTGTGGTTTTAACCAATTCATCTTCAAAAAGCATCCTTACTGAAGGCGTATAGCTATCATCAAATTGTCCGTTTCTTATTGCCAATATAAAGGCTATAAAAAAGACAATTGCGACAACAATGCTGACTGTTAGTAAAATGTATATAACGCTCATACCTATTAGAAGTTATGCTACAAAAGTAGCTTAGATGCCTGTTTTAAAAGATGACATTTATCATGTTTGAATTAAATTCTCAAAAAAAATTAAGATTTATTTAAGATTGTTTTTCGCTTACACGGAAAATTTGCCAAAACGCAGTAATTTAAAACGAAACGATAGTAATACTAGAAAAAAAAGTACACAGAGCAGTCTTAGTGACTTCCTTCTATTTATCAAACAACTACTTTAATTTTCGTCCTACCAAATTAGTGGCTATTGTTGTAAAAACAACAATACTAATAGAGCTTAAAGGCATTAAAATAGCAGCAATTACTGGCGCTAATTGTCCTGTTACCGCAAAATACAATCCAATAACATTGTAGAAAAAAGAGAGTACAAAACTCCATTTTATAATTTTAATGGCACTTTTAGACGCCTTTATATATTGGTGTAATTGATTAAATTTTGTAGCATCCAAAATAGCATCACAAGCTGGAGAAAACACATTAACATTTTCAGAGATAGCAATACCCACGTTACTTTGTGCCAAAGCACCAGCATCGTTTAAACCATCCCCTACCATTAATACTTTTGCGCCTTCCGTTTGATGGTATTTAATATACTCCAACTTATCATCTGGCTTTTGATTAAATAGCATTTTAGTTTTTGCTGGTAGTAACTTTTTAAGGTTTTCTAGTTCCCCTTCATTATCACCCGACAAAATGACAAGATCAAAATTCTTTTTCAACTTATTAAACAGCTTTGATAACCCTTTACGGTAACTGTTATAAAACGTGTATTTTCCTTTATAGTTATTGTTAGCACTAATATGTACTGCTGTATTTAATACTGCATTTTCATTTTGAAACCCTACAAATTTAGCAGAGCCAATTTTAATATTATCAGAAGCATGAGACGCTTCAATCCCTTGACCTAAATGCTCTTCAAATGTATCTAGTGTAACTATATTATTCTCTTCTAAAATATCATACAAACCACGACTTAATGGATGATTAGAGCCACGCAGTGTGTTTTTAAGTAAGACTTCTTCAGCAGCACTTAAAGGTAATCCCTCATACTGTGCATCACTTTTTTTATTAGAAGTAATTGTTCCTGTTTTATCAAAAATAATAGTATCGATATGTGCTAATTGCTCTAATATCGAAGCGTTTTTTATATAGAATTTTTTCTTTCCTAAAATGCGTAATAAATTACCAAAAGTAAAAGGTGCGGATAAAGCAATAGCACACGGACAAGCAATAATTAAAACTGCTGTAAATACATTTAAAGCTTTACTAGAGTCTTTAA
Source organism: Olleya sp. 1-3 (assembly GCF_002836085.1). Classification (NCBI taxonomy): domain Bacteria; kingdom Pseudomonadati; phylum Bacteroidota; class Flavobacteriia; order Flavobacteriales; family Flavobacteriaceae; genus Olleya; species Olleya sp. 1-3. Next base: position 128,968 of record NZ_PJBW01000002.1, on the reverse strand, counting down.
ATAACCAAAATACTGTAGCAATAAAAGCAATACTTAAAACAGCCACTGTAAAACGCTTACTAATCGCATTGGTTAACGTTGTAAAGCCATCGTCCTTATTTTTTCTAAACACATCATTGCTCCATAATTGTGTTAAATAACTTTGCTCAACCGACTTAATCGCTTCCATCTCAATAACTCCAGAGGTTTGCTTACCTCCGGCAAACAACTTGTCACCAGATTGCTTGGTAACCGTTTCAGACTCGCCAGTAACAAAGCTGTAATCTATTTTCGCATTCCCGTTAATTAATATACCATCTACGGGAATTAGTTCTTGGTTTCGAATTAATAAACGGTCCCCTTTTTCGATATCATAAACCTGAACCGGCACTTCTTCGCCATTAAAAATTTTTGTAACTGCGATTGGAAAATACGACTTGTAGTCGCGTTCAAAAGATAAAAATGAATAGGTTTTCTGCTGAAAAAATTTTCCTAATAATAAAAAGAAAACCAACCCTGTTAAACTATCAAAAAATCCTGAGCCCAAATCGAATGCTATTTCTGCTGTACTACGTGCAAACAAAACAATAATACCTAAAGCAATAGGAATATCAATATTTAAAATTCGTGTTCTAATAGCTTTGTAAGCCGATATAAAATAATCTTGAGCAGCATAAAACACAACAGGTAAAGAAAAAGCAAACATAATCCATCTAAAGACATGCTTGTATTGCTCTAACCAAAACTCGTTGACCTCAAAATACTCTGGAAAAGATAAAAACATCACATTCCCAAAAGCAAAACCGGCAACTCCTAATTTGTAAATTAAACTACGATTTACATTTTCTTGCCCCGTTTTATAATCGTCTAAGCTAATATAAGGTTCATACCCTACAGAGCTTAACAACAATACCAACTGCTTAAGCGAAAACGATGCTGTATTATAAGAAACACGCACTGTTTTTTTACCAAAATTAACTTGAGATAAAGTAACCGCAGGATTTAACTTATTTAAATTTTCTAGAATCCATATGCAAGAACTACAGTGGATATGTGGAATGTAAAGTGTGACTATTTGTGTTTTACCATCATCAAATTCGACTAACTTCTCAATAATATTATCTTGAGATAAAAAGTCGTACTTCCCCTCAATCTCTTTTGGAATAGCTCCAGGAGACGATTGTAAGTCGTAATAACACGTTAAATCGCTTTCAGACAAGATTTCATACACCGTTTTACAGCCTTGACAACAAAACGGTTTATCCTCTAAAAGGATAGTTGTATCTGTACAATTATCGCCACAATGATAACATACTTTTAATTCCATAATTTGCTCATTTACCTGTAACAAAGGTTACACTTTACTGGCTTATATTTTATGATATTTGTCATGTTACATATTGTATACTTTTGGTATACTTCCAACAAAATTAGGTATGAGTAAATGTGAACAGTGTATTGTAAGGCAATTTAATAGTCTAAAGACCCTTACCAAGGAGGAGTTAGTCCGTGTGTCTGCTTGCAAAACAAGTAGCGTGATAAAAAAAGGAGACATCATTTTTAGAGAAGGAGAATCTTTAAATGGTATTTACTGTGTAAGAGAAGGCGTTTGTAAATTAACTAAACTTAGCGATAACGGAAAAGAACAAGTTGTAAAACTAGCTATTAAAGGCGGTATGATGGGGCAACGCTCTTTAGTTAGTGGAGAAATATCAAACCTGACAGCTGTAGCTATAAATGATATGCAAATTTGCTTTATTCCTAGACAAGAAATTGTTCGTGATTTACAAAAAAACGTCAATTTTTCTATGGATATTTTAAAACGCATGGCTCAAGATTTAAAGACTTCTGAAGATAGTCTTGTTAATATGGCACAAAAAACCGTAAAACAGCGCTTAGCACAAACCTTAATCTATGTACAAACAACGTTTGATATAGACCAAGACGGTTATTTAGCCTTAAACTTGTCTAGAGATGATTACGCTAGTATTGTTGGTACTGCTACTGAAAGCGCCATCCGTATTTTATCTCAATTTAAAAAAGAAGGCTTGATTAGCACTAAAGGAAAACAGATAAAAATTGAAAACCTACAAGACCTAAGTCGGGTCGAATAGCATTAAATATTTTAAAGTATAAAAAAAAGGATGTAATTAAAAATTACATCCTTTTTTATTGTTTAGGCTAAGGGCTATCAATCTTTAATTAATTTTAAGGTTTGGTTACCTTTATCAGAATATATTTTTGCAAAATATAATCCTGAAGGCATATTATCTGTAGGTATTGTAAATTGCAAAGCGTCTATTTTTTGTGTAAAAACAGTTTTTCCTAATACATCAAAAACGTGCACTGTATTAACTGTTTTTGTAGATTGAATATTCCAATCTGATGTTGTAGGATTTGGAAAAACAGAAAACGTATTAGCACTAAATCTATCAACACTTAAGCTAGTCCCTGGGTTTAAAGAAAAATATAGGTTATCAAAATAAGCGATACCTGTATTTAAATCTGACTCGGTTCCTATTTTAAATTGAAAAAACTTATCTAAGCTAAAGCCTTGATCTGTGAAAAAAGATAATGGTATATCAACACTTTGCCATTGGTTAAAAACGAATGCTTCTTCTGTTGGAAGTTCATAAAAATACTCAAAAACAGCGCCATCTTCTTCAATCAAAATCATTCTAATCTGAGTGGCATTGGTCGTATAATAATCAAAATGAAAATTACTATATGCCGATAAATCTGTTACTGCACCTGGATTTGTTCCTTGTCCATATCCTGCAATAGAAAAATCCATTTTAAAGGTATTATTAATCACCGCTGATGGATCTGTATCAACTATTGTAGTTTCTCCAAACGTATAATCATTTGTCCAAACATTAGTAAATCCACCTGTATCTCCAAAAATACTTAACACTTCGTTATTAGGTGTTGTTGGTGTTGGTGACGGGATTTCTAACTCCGGAATTGGTGCTATATTTGTTCCTCCTGCAAAGTCATCTACTAAGTAGGTACCTACTTCATTGTTATTAAAGTCAGGAAAAAACACCATTAAGTCGTAATTACCTAAACCTGCAGGAAAATCTAAACTTACCACTTGCCAATCCGTACCGGTAGTTGTAAAAGATAATTCTGTATTTGGGCCTGTACCACCTTCAAATTTTAATAAATGTGTACGTGTCCCATATTCTGCAATAGGTTTAATTCTAAAAGTAATAGTATTATTAGCATCGTCAGACAGATCTAAATTTTCTGCTAGATTAAGTTGTGCGGTATCGTATAACAAACCACCACCTGCTATTTGGCCGACATCATTTCCGGCATCTGTTGTGAGCATAAAACCACAATCAAAACAATTCATGACGTCAGCTGGATCTGAGTAATCTATAGGTAATACCTGAGATATCCCTAGTGTTGTCGCAAATAAAAATACTAATACTGTAATTTTTTTCATGGTGATTGTAGTTAAGATTAATTAGACCCTGACACTTTTACGTAGTCAATAATAAAGTCTTGAGGAAAAATAGAATCATCCACTTCTGGACCTCCAAAATTTCCGCCAATTGCCAAGTTTATTATTAGATAAAAAGGTTTATCAAAAGGCCATGTTTTTTCATTTTTAACGTCTGGAGAAAAGGTGTAAACTAAATTATCATCTACATAAAATGAAATCGAATCTTTAGTCCAATTGGTTTTATAATTATGAAATCCTTCCTCTATATCTTCAATCGTTGAAATTTTTGTGTTTACAGACTTTCCATAACTGTCTGGTGTATGTAATGTAGTATGAATTTGATTAGGCATTTTACCTACATATTCTAAAATATCAATCTCACCACAAGCAGGCCAAGTATTAGTATCTATATCAGACCCTAGCATCCAAAATGCAGGCCATAAACCTGAACCTAAAGGCAACTTAGCTCTAACTTCTACTGTTCCATATTGAAATTCAATTTTGTCTTTAGTTGTGATTTTTCCTGAATAATATCCAGTCGAATCTTTAGTCGCTGTAATTATTAAGTTACCATCTTTTACAGATACATTTTCTTTAGTATAAATCTGTCTTTCATTGTTACCCCAACCACATAAATTAGGGCAACCATCACCAAGGTCGTAATTCCAATAGGACTCATTTAACTGCGCGCCTTTAAACTGATCTGTAAAACTAAATACATCATTAGCTTTACTTAACTTCTTGTTATCTTGATTCTCTTTACAAGAAAAACAGAAAACAAGTAATACGATTAGTTTTAAAAGCTTCATTATAATTTGAATTTATCCGTTAATACTGTCTCAGAACTTCCACCAACAAAGACTTCAAAATCACCATCTTCTACAATAAAAAGACCTTGATTATTAAAAAAACCAAGTTCTTCTTGAGTTAAAGACAAGGTTATTGTTTTTGTTTGGTTTGGATCTAATTCGACTAGCTCAAATCCTTTTAACTCTTTTACAGGACGTGTGATGCTTGCAAATAAATCTCTGATATACAATTGAACAACTTCCTTTCCTTTCAATTCTCCTGTATTAGTAACATCTACTGAAACCGTTACTGTTTTGTTTTCTGAAAAAGTGTTTTCAATTTTTAAATTATCATACTTAAACGTCGTGTAACTTAAACCATGACCAAAAGCGTATAAAGGTGTGTTTTTCTCATCTTGATAATGCGACCAAAACACAATATCCTCTCCTGGTAAAGTTGGTCTACCCGTATTTTTATAATTATAATAAATTGGGACTTGTCCAACGTGTCTAGGAAATGTCATTGGTAATTTACCACTAGGATTATAATCTCCGTATAAAACTTGTGCAATAGCATTACCAGATTGTGTTCCTAATTGCCAAGCCTCTACAATTGCAGGTATATTTTTATCTGCCCATGTCACGGTTAACGGACGACCATTATTTAATACTAAAACAATGTTTTTATTAACTTTATATACTGCTTCTAAAAGCTGTTGCTGTACACCAGGTAATCCTAAATCTGTACGACTTCTACCTTCTCCACTTTGAAAACCATGTTCTCCTAAAACCATAACCACTACATCTGCTTTTTTAGCAACTTTGATGGCATCATTAAAGTCACTTTTATCAGAGGTGTTAATTTTTACTTCAAAAGCAAATTCCGTTTTACCTATAGAGACGTCCGCACCTTTAGCATAAGTAATGGTATTACCTGAGTATTTATTTAGACCTTCTAAAACAGAAACCGCAGTGCTATCCTTTGCAGCAATACGCCAGCTACCTAAAGGGCTTGTTTTATCTGATGCTAAAGCACCGATTAATGCTATTTTTTGTCCCTCTTTTTTAAGTGGAAGTATATTATTTTCGTTTTTAAGAAGTACAATAGATTTTTTAGCCATATCTAAAGCTGCATCATGTATTTCTTGACTTCCTATAACTTCTTTTTCTCGAGTTTCATCTAAATACTTATATGGATCTTCAAATAATCCTAATTCAAACTTGACACGTAAAATTCGGCTTGTAGCATCATTAATATCTTTAATATTAACCGTACCGTCATTAACCAAACCAGCTAACTCTTCGACATATAAGTACGACTCCATATCCATATCAGAACCTGCCTTTACAGCTAATTCTGCTGCATGCTTACCGTTTTCGGCATGTCCGTGAGCAATCATTTCTGTAATTGAGCCCCAATCCGAAACTACAAAACCATCAAATTGCCACTGTCCTTTTAAAACATCACGTTGTAAATATTCGTCTCCAGTTGAAGGCACACCATTTAATTCGTTAAACGAATTCATAAATGTTCTAACACCCGCATCTTTTGCTGCTTTAAATGGCGGAAAAATAACGTTGTATAATGTTGAAGTTCCGACATCTGCAGTATTATAATCTCTACCAGCTTCTGCAAAACCATAAGCTGCAAAATGCTTAGCACATGCTGCTATTGAAAAAGGGGTTGACAAATCGTCACTCTGAAATCCTTTAACTCTTGCCACCGCAATTTTAGACCCTAAATACGTGTCCTCTCCTGCGCCTTCCATTACACGTCCCCAACGGGCATCTCTAGAAATGTCTACCATTGGTGCAAATGTCCAGTTGATACCTGCTGCCGAAGCTTCTTTTGCTGCAACCTCTGCCGATTTTTTAATAGCCTTTAAATCCCAACTTGCAGCTTCTGCAATTGGAATTGGACTTAAGGTTTCATAACCATGAATAACATCAAAACCTATAATTAAAGGAATCCCTAGACGTGTTTCTTCAACCGCTATTTTCTGAACAGCTCTAACGTCTTTGACACCTCTAACATTAAGCATTGAGCCTACATATCCTTTACGTAAATGCTCGTACTTTTTAGCTTGGTCTCCATTTTCTGGCACTGGACCTGTAACATCCCAAAAGCCATTGTACTGATTCATCTGACCTATTTTTTCTTCTAAGGTCATTTTAGACAATAGCGTAGCTACTTTATCATCAATACTTGATGTTTTGTCATCACTTATAGCTAAGTCGTTCTCATTATTATTTTTACATGAAATAATGAGAAGACCTGCTAAGACTAAATAATAATACTTGCTTAATTTCATATTTATTGATAAACTCTTACGTAATCTATTTCCATTGTATCCTCCGTAAATGCTGGGTCAACATCTCCTCCAAGACTTCCTCCCATTGCCACATTTAGAATAAAAAAGAAATCACTATTAAATGGTAATGCATCTGAATTAATTACTGTGTGAAAAACGTCTCCATCTACAACAATCTTAATAACATCTGGTGTCCACTCTACACTATAATTATGAAATTCTGATGTTGACGTTGCTACTTGCGTTGCACCTCCATTAGCATTTCCACCTGACATTCCTGGGTAATGTAACGTCCCTAAAGTCGTGTTTTTATCCTGACCTGTTTGTTCCATAATATCAATCTCTCCGCTTGTTGGCCATCCAACTGTTTCAAAGTTTGCTCCTAACATCCATATTGCAGGCCAAGTCCCTTGTGCTGCAGGTAACTTTGCTCTAACTTCTACTCTACCATACGTAAACTCAAATAAGTCCACAGATTTAATACGTGCAGAAGTATAAGAAGCACCATCTGCTTTTGCAGTGATTTTTAAAATACCATCTTCAACAATTACGTTATCAGCATTACTAGTATAAGACTGCAACTCATTATTACCCCAACCACTATCTCCTGTTCCTAAGTCGTATGTCCAATTAGCTGGATTTGGAGCACCATTAATGTCAAACTCATCAGCCCAAAATAAATCGTTATAAATAGTCTGTAACTCGTTAGAACTACCTTCTTCTTGAGAAGTAATAATAAACCACCAATCAAACTCACTGTTTCCATCTGTAGTTCTAATAATCATCTCATTAGGAATATCACGACTAAAAATCTCATATCTATGATTACCTCCAGTGTAATACCCCATAAACCCTAAACCTGTAAGATTAATGGTTTCTACACCTCCTGGTGCTGTAATTACCCAACTTTCAGAATAGTCTTGGTATGGATAATTTTCGATATCTGCTCCATTTGGCGTTTCGCTATGTGGACCTAATTCATTTATTAAAGGCTCACGTCCAAACACAGTTCCTTCAGGGTTAACTGTAGGATCATCATTTACACTATTAACAATATGAGTAAACGTTCCGTCTGTATTAAAAATATAACGGTCGTCATACATTCCTGTTGCCGATTTTTCTCCTGGACCAGCACCATACCATTCCGTAGGTACCACACCTCCAATTGGACCAAGACCAAAATGTCCTGGACTTTCAGATTTTATTCGCCATGTTTTAGATCCATCACCAACTAAAGCATTTAACAAATCTGCAGGTGCAGAATAGGTTGCCAAAACTTCAACTTCAAGTGTTGTCGTTGTAGACACACCTCCTGTACCGTAAGCAACCACCGTTACCGTATAAGTGTTTACACCTAAATCTGAAAAGGTAAAATCTGTAGTTCCAGAGGGTGCATTTACAACAGCACTTCCAAAACTATATTTAAAGCTTAATGCATTATCTGCAGTTGCTGTAAAATTTACTAATCCACTTCCATCTCCATTAGGATTGGCAGCATCTTGACCAACAATCTCTGGTACTACAACAATATTTGTTGGCGCCACTATATTACCAAACGTCTGATCCTCTTCTTGGCAAGCAATAAAGAAAATAGCAATGCTTAATAGCAAACTAATTTTTAGTATATGTTTCATTTGTTCTTTTTTTAACTGATTATTAGTTCTTCAATTCAAATTCATCATAATAATACACTGAATCATCACCTGCTACTCCAAAATCAAAGAATAACACGACTCTATCATAATTAAAGTCTGCTGCGCCACTAATATCAAATTCTAACTCTTCCCAAGCATTTATAGTTGTTGTACTTAGGTCAATTTCGAAAAACTGTGTGTTATCAGCACTATTTTCAATTTTTAATCTCACCACAGCTCCCATTTTAGGAGACCATGTTTTAACGCTTAATTTGTTATACGTATTAACATCTAAAGGCGTTGCTACATCAAAAAATGCACCTGCCCAAACTTCCGAACCAGCTGTTTTAACCAACTCTGCAACATTAGCTGTTGTATTTAAACCTGACATATCTGGGTTAGCAATTACTTGTACATCTGCAATATTTCCAAATGCTGTAAATGCTGGTGCTGCACCTTCAAAATCTTGAAAAGGTAATGCAGGAGTTCCACCTGAACCTCCACCTGTACTCACAACTTCTATTTGATCAAAATAATAAGTAGAATCATCTCCAGCTACTCCAAAATCATAAAATAATACGACTCTATCATAAGTTAATGCTGCTGCTGCAGAAACATCAAATACTAAAGTTTCCCATGTATTAATAGAAGATGTAGTTGCATCCGTTTCGTAAAACTGAGTATTATCAGCACTATTTTCTATTTTAAGTCTAACCGTTGCTCCTGCTTTTGGTGACCAAGACTTAACGCTTATCATATTACAAGTAGATAAATCAATTGGTGATGCTACGTCAAAAAATGTTCCTGCCCAAACTTCTGATCCAGCTGTTTTAACTAATTGTGCTACATTAGCTGAAGTGTTTTCTCCTGACATATCTGGGTTAGCAATAATTTGCGTATCTGCTATATTACCAAACGATGTAAATGCAGGTGCTGTTCCTTCAAAATCTTGAAGTACTGCACATGTTGTATCTCCCATTGCAGAAGGTGCTTTATAGAAATACACGTTATCTATATAAAAATCAAAGGTTCCTGTTGGTAAACCTGAAAATATTAATTGTTGAATTGAATTTGTTGCAGTCATACCAGCAGCAATAAAATCAGCCATAGGAATATCTAGAGACACCCATTCGCCTTGAGCGATACCTTCAAACACTATTTCTGCTTCCGTTGCAGTACCTCCTAAATCAACTAACTTTACTCTAAATGTTTCCGCATTAGCGGTCCAAACATCCAAGTGAAAGAATTCCATTGTCGAAGCATCTACAGCGTCTCCACCATAAAATTCTACTCCAACAAAATCTGCATCTACATAAGACTTAGTATCATCGCCATCAATTTGAATATCTGTTAATGTACTTGTACTCCAATCTGATCTCCAAGAACTAACATTTACATCTGTTGTATAAGCATTACTAAACATAGAAATTTTGTCTTCATCAGCTCTAGTTGGCGGTGTTGGCGCTGCTGCTAAAGGAGCTGTAATTTCTGTTACAACAAACTCTTCCGTATAAGACACCGTATCTACAGACCCACTAAAAGCAGTTACTGTAATAGTATATGTTCCTGCTTCTTCATAAACAAAAGAAGTAACCTCTCCAATATTAGTCGTTATTACTGTTCCTGCTGCGTCACCAAAATCTACATCATAAGACATTGCAAAATCTGCAGTTGCAGTTACATTGACTTGTCTAGAAACACCTTCGTCATTTGCGATGGTAACCACTAAATTTTCTGGTGCTTGAAAAGACACAACTATTGTTTGTGCGACAGTCGTTGTTTTTCCATTTATTGCTGCTGCTGCAATTACAATATCATATGCCCCTTCTGCATAAGTATGCTGAGTGCTTTCTCCAGGATTAAGTAGGCCAGAATCTGTACCAGATCCATCACCATAATTAATTCTAAAATTAGCTACATTTTCTCCTGTAGGCGTAATTGTTACTAACCCCGAATTATCTTGAGCTATAGTAATAACTGCTGCCACGTTAGTTGGTGCAGGTAATGCACTTACATCTGGCAAATCATCATCTTGTTCGCAACTTACAAAAGCTGTTATTACCAAGAATAAACTAAGAATGTACTTGAAATTTTTCATGTTATATTTCGTTTTAATTTTCATATTATTTTATTAATAACCAGTGTTTTGAGACCAACGATTACCTGTTAATTCTATTTCTATTTGAGGAATTGGAAATACTTCATGTTTTCCTGACATAAAACCATCAATTTCTGATGCAGCACGACCTGTTCTTACTAAATCAAAAAAGCGGTGGCCTTCTCCTACTAACTCAACACGACGCTCATTATAAATAGCCTCAGTTAGAGTACTTCCTGAAGACGTAATGTTATGATCCATATCTCCAAAAGCACGCTGTCTTACTAAATTAAGATAGTTTTGTGCTCTATCGTCAGCAATAGATCCTCTATTTAAAGCTTCAGCAGCCATTAATAGTACATCAGCATATCTAATAGCTCTGTAGTTATTTGGATTAGTCAAGTTTTGATCTCCAATATTAGAATCGCCTTGACGTGCTATATACTTTCTGTTATAATATCCCGTGTGCTCATTACCTGTTCCAAACGTAGCACCTGTGCTAGTTGCCCATGCATTAATATCTAAAATAGCTGTATCGATTCTTGGGTCATCACTTTCAAAAGCATCTACTACCTCTTGAGTTGGTACATTAAAACTAAATCCTGAATCAAATAAAGGTCCATTGTAATTACGAATACCGTTAAAACCAACAGCTACATTACCTTCGCTACACTGTAAACATCCAAATCCAGCACCTTCTAAATCTGCGTATTGTACTTCAAATACAGACTCGATACTATTTTCATTATCATTTTCAAAAAGTGTTGTGTAATCTGCAACCAAATCATGTGGACCCGAGTTTATTAAATCCTCTAAAACTAACGCTGCTGCGCCAAATTTATCTTGATATAAGTACACTTTACCTAATAATGCTTGCGCTGCACCTTTTGTAACACGTCCTAACTGAGTTTGTACATATGGTAAATTCTCTGCTGCGTATAATAAATCCATTTCGATTTGTGTATATACTTGCTCTTTAGGTGTTCTGTCTGCAGTAAATTGGTCTCCGAATAAAAAACGTTGATCAACCACTAATGGCACATCTCCAAACCATTTTACTAATTCGAAATAATAATATGCTCTTAAAAATCTAGTTTGAGCTAATACATTTTCTTTACCAGAAAACGCTGTTTTATCCTGAAACTCCATGATGTAATTGGCACGATTTACTCCTGCAAACATCCAACCCCAAATAGAACGTAACTGCTCGTTATTAGGTGTGTGAATCATGTCATCAATTTGTTGTATTCCTGGCACATCTGTTGCACTTTCTCCTCCTGCTAGCGTATTGTCTGAAGCAATTTCTCCTAACATTACATTTAAGTAAGTAGATTGTAACAAATCATAGGCACCAATTAAAGCATCTTGGTAGTCTTGTTCTGAATTAAAATAGTTTTCAGAACTTTCATTTTGAGATTCAACGTCCACAAAATCGTCACTACACGCTATTATTGTCGAAGCTGAAACTAAAAGTAGAATTATATATTTTATGTTTTTCATCTTTTAAAATTTTACGTTTGTTCCAATTAAAAATGTTCTTGGATTTGGATAAAATCCACTATCAATACCGCCTCCAATAGGAGCTCCGTTAGATGTTGTTGCATCAAACCCTCTATATTTTGTTAATGTAAATGCATTACTAACAGATGCGTATACTCTAATATTATCTAGACCTATATTTTGTAATCTTTCTTTATTAAAAGTATACCCTAATTGTATGTTCTGTGCTCTAAGAAACGATCCATCTTCAACAAAATAATCTGAGAATACTGTATTAGCAGTCGCGCTATTTGTAACTCTAGGATCTGAATTTGTAGATCCTGGCCCAGTCCATCTGTCTAAAACGTATGTTGTTAAATTTGTTTTTGCACTATTACGATCGTAGTTTCTTACTATATCATTACCAAGTGAAGCAAAGAAATACGTTTGAAAGTCAAAATTCTTATAATCAAAAGATAGGTTTAATCCCATAGTTACATCCGGAATTGGGTTACCTATAAAAGTTCTGTCGTCTGCATCAATCACTCCATCTTGATTTACATCAACAAATCTGATATCTCCTGCTTCTGCATTTGCTCCTAATGCTAATTGAGATGGATGTGCATCCACTTCTGATTGTGTTTGAAAAATCCCATCCATCTGTAAACCATAAAAGACACCTATTGGCTGCCCAACTTGCATTCTTGATGGCGGATTAGCTTGACCAATACCAAAACTACCTCCTACTTCATAGCCAATACTGTTATTTACTTCAATGACCTCATTTTCTAAAGTTGAAATATTATAACTTACGTTGAATTTAAAATTATCTGAAATTTGGTCTTTGTAAGAAATTTGAAATTCTAAACCACTATTTTCAACAGTACCTGCATTAACTATAGGGTTTCCAGAACCTGGTGCTGCCCCTCCTAAAATTAAAGAACTCTCTACTGGTAATAATAAGTTTTCCGTAGTACGTTTAAAATAATCTGCAGTAATATCAATTTTACTATTAAATAATCTCGTTTCAAAACCAATATCAAATGCTTTTTGCTCTTCCCATTTGATTTCAGGATTAGAAATAGCGCCAACTGCTGTTCCTAGTTCCAAAGCATCATCTAAAACATATACACCTTCTCCATCTAATAGAGATTCGAATCTGAATCCAGGAATTCTATCGTTTCCTAATACTCCATAAGAACTTCTTAACTTTAAAAAGTTTATTGTGCTACTATCCTCTAAAAAGGCTTCGTCGGATACTACCCAACCAATAGAACCCGATGGAAAAATTCCAAATTTATTTTCAGGTCCAAAAGCTGTTGATCCATCACGTCTTACAACTGCAGAGAATAAATATTTTCCTTTGTAATTATATTGTATTCTACCAAAATATGATAGTAATCTAGAATCGAAAAAACGATTACTTATTTGTGCATAAGGATCTGTTATAGTAGTTGCATCATTAATATTAGCTTCACTAAAAATAGTGTCTTCTGGCATTCCGTCTCCAATAGCTAAGTAATAATCTCCTGTTGTTTTAAATACTGACGTTCCTAAAGTTGCTTTTATGTTATGTGTCTCATCATTTAATGATGTTTCGTAATTTACAAAAGCATCAAAAGTATAATCTCTAAAAAAGCTTGTTCCTTCAGTAAATTGAACATTATCTGTATTGTCAAATACTGATCCGTTACCATATTCTACTAATGGATTAAGCCCTCTTGTTCTTACTTCAGAATAATTCCATTGGTAATTAGCTTCTGCACTAAATCCATCTAAAAACTTATAATTTAAACCAAAAACACCACTAAGCTTATCAACCTTTGTTCTATTAAAAGTATTAGCAATTTGCTTCAAAGGGTTAACAACTTCAATCGGATAGTTAGCTGAAGATGTATATTCTCCATTACTATCTCTAGGTGTATCAGTAGGCGCAAAATTAACTGCGTTAAATAAAACAGACCCTAAACCACCTTCTGATAATGCTTTTCTAACAGTACCAGTATAAATTAAGTTGGCCTTTAAATTTAGATTCTCAATAATCTCTAAACCATAATTAGCACGTGTTGTATAACGTGTAAAATTAGCTTTACTTCCTCCTATAATACCATCTTGAGTTAATAAAGAAGCACCAAAAGAATAGGTTGACTTTTCTGTACCACCACTTGCTGTAATAGCATTATTAAAAATTGGAGCCGTTTCAAAAACTTCGTCTTGCCAGTCTGTACCTCTATTTAGGCCAAATGTATCTGGAAAAGGTAATGGACTACCACTAGCAGCAGCAGCTTCATTTTTAATTAAAGCATATTCTGTAGCATTTAATAGCGGTATTTTTCTTGTTGTTTTCTGGAATCCTACGTAAGAATCGTACTGAAAAGACATTTTCTTGTTTTTACGTCCCGTCTTGGTCGTAATTAATATCACTCCATTGGCAGCTCTAACACCATAAATACCAGCTGTTGCATCTTTTAATACAGTATAGCTTTCTATATCTCCTGGATTTATAACACTTAAATCTTCAATAACATTACCATCTACTAAAATTAAAGGTCTATTGTCTCCGTTAGTTGACACCCCTCTAATCCTAATATTTGATGCACTTCCTGGTGAGCCCGATTGTGAAGAAATATTGACACCAGCTACTTGACCTTGTAACGCTTGCTCTATTCGCGTTGGTTTTAGAGCTTCAATAGTTTCGCTAGTTACTGTAGATACCGCTCCTGTTACTTCTTTTCGTTTTTGAGAACCATATCCAATAATAACCACTTCTTCTAAACCTTCTACATCTTCAGAAAGTTTAACATTAATAGCATTACCATTAGTTACCGTAATTTCTTTTGTTTTATAACCAACATAAGAAAATACTAAAGTTGCGTTTTGCTGTACATTTTTAATAGTATAATTTCCATCAAAATCTGTAGTAACACCGTTTGATGAATTTTTAACTAGAATGTTAACAGTAGGTATTGGAAACCCATCTTGTTCACTAGTTACATTTCCTGATATTGTATACTCTTGTCCAAATGCGGATAGTGTAAATACTAATAACAGAAATGAGAGAATAGTTTGTTTCATATTTGAAAGTTTTTGTGCTTTTACCAAAATTATCAAGATTATCTGATAATTTGATAAAATTAACCGCTACAAAAAGCATACAACACAAAAAAAAATACAAAAACATGCGTAAATGATATATTTAGATAGCATTAACGTTTAATTAACGATTCTAACACAATAGTTTAACAAGAGCCTAAAATAGGGCTTTGTATAGGTAATGTAGTGGTGAATTAAAGAAATGTATAGTTTTTAAATACTAAGTATATAGTCCGTTAAATTTACATCATGCTCTAATTCCATTTTTTTACGCAAACGATATCGTTTAACTTCTACACTTCTAGGCGAAATATTAAGCAATGGTGCAATCTCTTTAGAAGATAAGTTTAACCTTAAGTAAGCACATAACCTTAAGTCATTGGATGTCAATGTTAGGTGCCTAGATTTAACTTTCTTTAAAAAGTCTTTATCAGCATTATTAAATGCTTCTTCAAACAAATTCCAATCATCTTTGTTATTAATATTCTTATCAATAATTCTTATTACATATTTTAAATTTGAGTCTTTAACTTTATCATTTAATTCACTTTTTATGGTATTCAAAAATTCGTTCTTTTTTATAAGACTCATTGTTGAAATAGCCAGTTCTCTATTTTTGCTTTCAATTTCTTGTCTAAGTTTTTCATTATTTAAAGCCATAAGTTGCTGCTTAGTTTCAAAATCTTTAAGTTCTAGTTCTTGGTTAGATTTAAGCACTAGCTTTTCTTTTTGCTTTCTATAGTATAAATTATAAAAATAATTAATAAGCAAGCTTACTACAAATCCCAAAATAAAGTAAAGTACAACCATTAAGTTTGACAAATACCAAGGTCTTGCTATTGTAAAAGTATGCGTTGCTTGGTTTTCCAATGCTTTACCTCCTACCCTTGCCTTTACCTTAAACACGTAATCTCCGTATGACAAATTTTTATACAATATACTCGCTTTAGTATCCCATTTGCTCCAATTATCATAAAGCCCTTCTAATTTATGAGAATATTCTGCTTCAAGGTATTTATCAAATTCTGCCACACTATATGCAAACTCCAAATTGTTTTCTTTATTTGCGAAATTACTTTCTTCTTGTAAATCAATTAATGTCTTAGAAGTACTTAATGGCGTTTTATTTATAGCATTAATGCTAACTTGATAATTCTTTGAATGAATTTTAGAAATATCCAACGTGATATAGCCTTTTGACGTCCCAAACAAGTAAATATTAGGCTTTATATTGGACAAGCTTTCATATCCAGATAACCCTTCTCTTAAAGAGTTTGGTAATGCTACAAATGTGATTTCTGGTGTTGTACTTAATTTTCCAGGACTAATGTAGTTTACGCCCTTCTGCGTAATAACCCATAATGCATTTGTGTTTTTATCTACTATTAATCTACCTGAAGCGTATCCTTGCTCTTCATATAATTGACTTAAAATAGTATCCTTAACAAAATCGCTTTCTGAAGCTTTCTTTTTAAAAATACCATGCTCCGTTGCGTAATACAGTGCGCCATTATACTCAGTAAGAGATGAAAACAATCCTTTTTCCAAAGTTTCTATTTTTGAAACTGAAACCACTTTCCTAAAATCAGCATCTACGTTAATTTTAAAAACACCTTTATACTCGTGATTTACAAAAATTTTGTTTTCTTCTGAAAACACAAAAAATCTAGACGAATTATCAAACCCCTCTATTTTGTTTCTAAAGCGCCAAGTATCACCTTGCTTTTCAAGAATATTTAAACCATTATAATTACCTTGTAGTAGGAGGTTTGGATGATTTTTTATTGTTTTAAAATCCCAAGTTCCATCAATGCTTGCTATTTTTGTTGCGACAGTATCTTTTATTAAAAAAGACCCCGTATTATGCCCACAAAACAACTGATTACCAATAACTTTTAGATTCCAAACTTGACCTTTTGTGTTTTTAATAGCTTTAAATTCAGTGTCGTTTTCTTTTTTATAAAACACGCCTTGGTTGGTCCCTAAATACAATATATTATCAAAAATAACAGATGTGTAAACTGTCCCTAAAACACCTTTATCATCATTAAATATTTTGAATGGCGCATTCTTATTTATATAATTAATACCGTTATCTAATCCTAGCCAAATATTACTATCTACATCCTCAAAGACAGAAAGCACAGTATTATTACCTAGTCCGTTAGATTGATTGATAACCTGCTTAATATTACCTTCCAAATCGACTCTAAGCAAACCATTAGATATGGTCCCAAACACTAAACTATTATCCTTTAATCTAATACTACTATAAATGGAATAATCTACAAGCGTTTTATTTAGAGATTCCGACCAAACCTTAGCTTTGCCATCTTCAAGCCTATAAACACCATGGTTTTGAGTAACAACTAGCAACTTATTATCTACATCATAAACGCCAACTATAATTTTCTGATTAAAAGCAGAAGCGCCTATAATTACTTTAGGTTCGCCATTTTCTAATTTTAACAACCCTTTTGCTCTGTCTTGATAATAAATAGTATTATCAACTTTAAACATTTTAATAATACCGACTTCCGATGTTATTATTTTAAAACTATCTGTTTCTAAATTATATACATAGATGCGATTTAAAGACTGAAACAATAACCAGTTATCTAAGTTAGTTATTTTCCAAAACTGCTCATCTTCTAATAATCTCTCTTTTACTTTTTCCGAAAGTGATGTATAAGCAAGAGCACCAACCTGCGTTTTAGACCAAAATCCAAACTCCATATAACTACCCGTGTAAATTTTATTATCTACAACATTAACCGATCTTATTATAGTTTTATTTGGTGAAGGATATAACATCCAATCTGCTCCATTAAACTCTAAAAGCCCTTTAGAATTTGCTATATAAATATGCTTATCCTTACCCTGAGAAATTTCCCAGTTTTGGTTTTCTGCTTCGTATTGTTTGGGTGAAAAGTATTGTATTGGAGGCAAATCTTGTGCAAATAAAACGTGCACATTTAAAATAAAACATAGTAAAAACAAGGCTTTACTAAGGGATCTATAACTTGTTTGTTGTCTATAAAGCATAAAGCAATATACAACATTGTATGGTTAAAAGAAACAGCACCATTTAACCATACGCTTTTAAGTATTCTTAGATTCTACTTTTAATACACCGGAGCAGGTGTTAATAAAGTTAAAATCAAAATAATTACTGTTGCCAGTAAGAAGACTATTGTATTGAATTTTCGATTACTCATAACTATAAATTTATTGATGAATAGTTAACACTGTATTAGAATGAAGTTGTTTTAATGTTGAAAAAACATTAGATCTAAACATCCCTATTTTTCTTAGTATATCTGGTTTTTTATCAACAACGCACATGATTCCGTCCATGTGCGACTTTGCATAAGTTTTTAAACTAAAAGAAGTATGTGCGTATTGGAGTGCCACTGTGCTATTGGTCTTAAGTTTTAAATAGGTTAGCATGGCTTCTAAATGGTTAGCTGCACTATCACTTAAAGTATTCTGTTTCGCCAATATTAATACGGTGATTTCTAAATTAGTATGTTCTAAAATATTGCAAAAGTCATCAATTTGTGCTGTATTAACCTGTTGCTTAAAGTCCGATGCTATTGTAATGTTAACCGTATTACAACTGGCTGCATGCGGAGGAACTATTAATACTGGACAACATCTTATTTTGTCTACAATAGCTTGAGTTTTTACCCCTAGCCTATTTTTATTTTTGCTAGTCAATATTATTAAATCTATATCTAATACTTTAGTGTTTTTCTGAATACTAGATAACAGCCCAGAACACTCAGAAACCGCGAAAAAATGATGGTTTAAATCATAACAATTTAAAGTATAACGTTCCACTAATTTACCCAACTGTTTTAAAGCATAATCTCTTGGTCTATCAAACCAATCCTCATCCGCTTGCAACATCGCAATAGCATCAAGTCCATTAGCATTATAGGAATATGTATTTAAAAAATAAAAATCGCAATACTCATGTTTAAAAAGTTGCAAAACATAATCAATGGTTTGAAAGCTATTTAAAGTAAAATCTGTTGGAATTAATATTTTTTTCATCTTATTGCATTTAAATTAATATATCTAATACTACAGCACTATCATTTCAAACCCAGATATTATAACGACACCTCCAAGACTAGCTCTATTATCTTTTGTAACGTTCAAGTAACGTATAAAACTTGATTCTAAAATCATGAAGCTCTCTAATTAATTGAACAAACTGCAGTCTTTTTATTTCATGAACCTTAGCGCGACTATCATTATACTCTGTTTTCCCGTATTCTATTTCAGTTTTTATTTCTTGTTCATATTTGCAAAAACTAGCCATGTTTAACGTAAATTTTCTACGCAAAGCCAACATCGTATTTGACGTTTCTATATTTTTAATAAGTTGTTTTTCGATAAGGCTAAAATGTTGAAACTCATTAACAGCCAACTCTAAAGTATCAATCCAATGATTGGTCTCTTTGTAATCTTTAATTAAACACAAGCGTCTGTGCGATTCTATTTTAGAAGCTGTAGCTGTATTCAATTATTAATTAACTTTTAATAGCGTGAAGGTTCCTTGTACTTTATTGAAAAACTCATCTTTTAATCTTCTGTATTTATCTAAATGATATAAATAACTACGTCTATAGCTTTCGTGCTCCGTTATGTATATCATATCGCATTGCGTATCCTCGCACTCGATAATATTTAATCTAGATTTAGAATATGTATTTAAGGCATTAAGAAGTGTTTGGTTTTCTACCTCTTTTTTCTCAAATTTATTAGCAACGCTATTATCGTCTAACTTATCCTTAAGCTCGTTTTGACAAATATTAATAAGATTAGACAACTCCTTTTTTATGTATTTTAAATGATTGATCCAATTATCAAGCTCCATTGTATTTATTTTATGCGTCACATCAAGATTTGTATCATGATCAAAAATTTGGATTTTTTCTGTTTTCATAACAATTTGGTTTAAATATTTATATCAATTTCTTTTAAGCTTTCTTCTTTTTGCACATCAACTATCCTGATTTTTTGTGCACCTCCAGGAAAATCCCAATCTATAGTATCGTCTTTAGAATATCCAAAAAGTGCAGCTCCCATTGGAGTTAAAACGGACACTTTGTTAAGTGTCACGTTTTTCTCCATTGGCACAACCACTTGCAACTCTTTTTCCCAACCGTTATCCGAGGCTATAGTAACTATACTATTAAAACGTACAATGTCTTCAGGCACTTCGTCATTATTTACAATTTGCGCAGTCTTTAACTCCTCAGACAATTTTACTAAAGATTTAGTTACACTAGCATCATCTCCATATCCCGAAATATTGAGTATGCGCTTGAGATACACATACTCTTTTTTTTCTAATATTAAACTTCCGTATTTCATCTTATATGTTTTAAAATCAAGGAAAAATACCTCTTTGAATGTATGCTTTTTCAATACGTTGTATTGCTATACAAAATGCAGCGGTACGTAAATCTACAGTTTCATTTATGGCATAGTCAAACACTTTATTAAATGATTCTTTCATTTTTTTATCCAATTTAGCCATGACTTCATCCAATTGCCAAATCTCTCCATTTCGGTTTTGTAACCATTCAAAATAACTACCAACTACACCTCCTGAATTACATAAAATGTCTGGTATGATAGTAATTCCGCGTTCTAACAAAATCTTTTCTCCTTCTACATTTGTTGGTCCGTTTGCTCCTTCTGCAATTAATCTTGATTTAATTTGATGCGCATTTTCTTTTGTAATTTGGTTACCTAAAGCAGCAGGAATACAGATGTCACAATCTAAAGTGAAAAACTTTTTAGTATCCACCGTTTTAGAATCTGGGAAGTTTACAATACTACCATCGTTAATTTGACTGTATTTAAATAAGTCCTCAACGCTAATTCCGTTTTGATTTTGAATACTACCTGTAGCATCTTGTACTGCAACTAATTTAGCGCCCTCTTTTTCTAGAAAATGAGCTGCCCAATAGCCAACATTACCAAAACCTTGAACAATAAACTTTTTACCATCTAAACTAATATTGCTTTTATCTGCCCAAAATTTAATAGACAAATACACACCATAACCTGTTGCTCTGTCGCGTCCTTCTAATCCACCACTTGCGTCAGGCTTACCTGTAACCACATGTTGATTAGCAGTACGTTCTGCGGGTGGACGCGTACTCATGTAGGTATCTGCAATCCAAGCCATAGTTTGACTATTAGTATTAACATCTGGAGCAGGAATATCATGTTCAGGTCCAATGTTATCTGCTAAAGCAAACGTAAAACGTCTTGTAATACGCTCTAACTCTGATTGCGAATATTTAGACGGATCAATTTTAATACCTCCCTTACCGCCACCATACGGTAAACCAGCTAAAGATGTTTTCCAGGTCATCCACATGGCTAGTGCTCTAGCAGCATCAATATCTACTGTTGGATGATAACGTAACCCCCCTTTATAAGGTCCAAGCGCATTGTTATGTTGCACTCTGTAACCTGTAAAAATCTCAACATCTCCATTATCCATTTTTACGGGAAAATTGACTAATATTTCGTTATTAGTGATGCTTAAAATTTTTCTAATACTTGGATGTAAATTAATATGGTCTGCAGCACTATTAAACTGCTCCATAACATTATCCATCATACCTCTTACAGGTACTTTTTTTGTTACTTTTTTCAAATCTGCTGTTGCTGTTGTCATTGTAATGTGTTTGTTATTTTTATTTGAAATAGCGATTGATTATTGATCTTTCGTAATATTTTTGTGAGATATATTTATCTCTAGCTTGGCTTCTATTAGATTTTTTATCTAATGCCTCTTTATTTCCAAAAACGGATGCTAATGTGTTAAAAATCATGAATTCTGTTATTATATGTTTAAACTAAAACTAACTCTTGCTCTGGTTGTTTTACTTGCTCTGAAGTTAGTTGATTGGGTTGACCTGAATTAAATGCATCAAACTCGCTACAAGACCAAACGTTATCTTTTTGGGCTGTTAATACACAATAATTGCGATGGGTACAATCTGGGCAAATGTTAAAATGACTCATAGGTGTAAAATTTATAATCTATATACAAACCTATTGGCAATGCATGTGCCAAACCAAAAACGTAAACTATCACAAATGCAAAAACCCCTTTAAATAAAAGAGGTTAGATGATTTTAGAATAAGAAAAAAGAAATTACAAGTGGTACAAAATTACCCAACCGAGTAAAAATGTACCGCTATAAAATAGTCTAATCTGACAATTTTTGACGAATAGTTTTTCTGTCAATTTGAAGAATCTCAGCAGCTTTGGTTTTATTGTTCCCTGTGGCTCTCAGCACTTTTTCTATGTATTGCTTTTCAATGACTTTTAATGGTTGCAAAGTGTCCGAAGCGTGTTGTAATGTATATTTTAAATGCTCAGGTAAATGCAACACCTCAACCGTTTTATCACTAAGTATAACTGCACGTTGGATAATATTTTCTAACTCTCTAATATTTCCTGGCCAATTGTAACGTTCTAATATTTTTAAAGCTTCAGGAGTTATTTTGACATAGCCATCCTTATACTCCACACCATATTTGAACAAAAACTTATCTACCAATAATTTAATATCGTCTTTACGTGCTCTCAAAGGTGCTACATCAATCTCTACTACTGTTAGTCTATAATACAAATCCTCTCTAAAGGTTTGTTTTTTAATCATATCACGTAAATCACTATTGGTGGCAGCTATAATACGTATATCTACTTTTTCTGCTTTTGTAGACCCAACCTTTACCACTTCTTTTTCTTGCAAAACACGAAGTAATCTAGATTGCACTGTTAATGAAGCATTACCAATTTCGTCTAGAAAAATAGTACCTCCATTTGAAGCTTGAAAAAAACCTTCACGATTAGTTTCTGCTCCTGTAAAAGCTCCTTTTACATACCCAAACAACTCTGCTTCTAATAGGTTTTCTGGTATACCACCGCAATTTACTGCAATAAATGGTGCTCTAGAAAATTTACCTTGATAATGAATGGCACGCGCAACTAGTTCTTTTCCTGTACCACTTTCTCCTTTAATAAAAACAGTGGCTTTATTGTTTTTAACACGTTCAATAATCTGAATTACAGTATTAATTTTATCGGAATGCCCTATAATTTCGCCGTAAGGCATATCGTTATTAATTATTGAAATTTTAGGAGATTGCGCTACGCTATCTGAATTTACCAAACATTTATCCAACGCCATTTTAAGCTCGTCTTTAGTGAATGGTTTAGTCAAATAATCCACAACTCCTGATTTTATTGCAGCTAATGAGTCCTGAACCGATGGATATCCAGTAACTACCAATTTTGGCATTTTAGGATAGTGCTCAGACACAAATTTAATAAGCTCTGAACCGTCCAATTCTGGCATTTTTAAATCGGTAATTAATAAATCTATAGTCGAATCTCGTAAAATACTAACTGCTTCTTTAACAGAAACTGCTTTAAACACATGATAATTCCAAGACTGTAAGTGACGTTGTAATAACTCTAAGATATTTACATCGTCGTCAACTATAAGTATGTTTTCTTTACGTAATTGCATGAATAGCTATTATTTTGGGAGTGTAATAGTAAAAGTAACTCCTTTATTTTTATTGTTTTTTGCGGTAATTGTCCCTTTGTGCGATGCCACAATACCATGTACCACACTTAGTCCTAATCCGGAACCGTCACCAATAGGTTTGGTAGTAAAAAAAGGCTGAAAAATTTTATCTAAATCTGCCGTATCAACACCTTTACCTTCGTCCTTAATTTTTAAAACAATTGCCTTTTTAGTGGTTTTAGCTTCAATTGTAACCAACCCTTGTTTTGGAGAAAAATAAATAGCATTAATTAATAAGTTGAAAATAATTTGAGTTAATTGTATTGGATCTGCACGTAATAACAAGGCCTCTTCTTCTATTTTAACAATGTACTTGACGTCTTCTTTTCTAAAAGTGGCATCTAATAAATTTATTGCATTTTTAATATTTGGCACTAAGTTAACTTCCTTCATTTCTTGTGGCATTTTGCAAGCAAAAAACATTAACTTTTTAACAACTTCTCTAGAAAATATAGCGTTTTTAATAATTTTATCTACATCCTGAGACGCTTTTATATCTGTTTTTAAATCCTCTTTAAGCAGCTCCGCAAAGCCTAAAATATTAGCTAATGGTGTATTTAGCTCATGTGCTATGCCTGCGGTGATTTCGCCTAAAATACTTAAACGATCTGCATGTTCCATTTGACGTTTAAGAGAGGTTTCATTTTTCTGAATTTCGATACGTTCTAGAAAACTGCCTATTTTAAGTGCTATATTATCTAATAGTAATTGTTCTTCGTTTAAAAAATCGTTTTGAGAGCATTGTGCTTCATTTAAAAAAGCAATTAATGTCCCTTTGTCTTCATTAAACAATTTTATTTTAGACTGAATACTTATGCTGCTTTTAACGTCATTACACGTTGCTATGCTTAACGAAGAAGCATTAATCTGAATGTCTGTTTTTTTAGGATATTGGAATCCTTTTTTGATACTAAACACAATTGCCTGTAAAGTATCTTCGATTAACTCTTCGTTAGCATTACCTATTATTGAAGACACCTCATACAAACAGGTTAACTCCTTAATACGCTCTTTTAATGCTTTTTGGGTGGTATTCATTTCTAAATTTATTTAGAGTCTCTCTAAGAGGTTTACAACAACTATCTAAAAGTATAATAATCTGTGTATTTGACATACTATTTTAACTTTTTAACTAGACTTGCATTGGGCCTAAAAAAAATACGAACAAAAAAAAAGGTCCAATCTTATATATTTAAGATTAGACCTTGATAGGAAAGTATAGTATTTAAAATTGCTTTTTATTTAATATACTGTTTCAATATTTTTTTAAGTAACGTAGTATCTTCAGCTGTATTACGTACTAATTTACCCTTGTTTTCCGTTTCAAATAAAGCGTAATCAATTGTAATTAAATTGATATCCTTTTTTGCTAACATCTCTTTTCTTCTGTGATTGTACTTTTCTATTTGCTGACCTCTAGTAATACCACTTACAGTCAACTCTTCTAGTTTTGCTAATTGTGCCTCCGTTTTGTGTTTCTTTTCAGCAAATTCAATAACTAAATTAGCTTCTTCATAAAACGCTGCTACCGGTAACAATGTTCTTGTTTTACCTTTTTTATGCATGTCTCCAAATAACCAAGAAAACGTGTGCTTACGTGATGCACCTTCCTTTAAAATCTCATCACACAAATTAACGATATAAAACTCGTCTGTACTTTCTCTTTTTGCTTTTGCAGTATCTTTTTTAGACACTTGAGTTATAGCTTCGTTTTTAGGAAACTTAGCACCTGCTCTTACAAAATACCAATACACTGCTGTATCTGTTCTTTCTGGGTGTAATAGCGGAATAGTGTCTAAAGCATTTTCTTTATCTAAAGCACGTAATACTTTACGAAGTGGTAATCCCTTTTTCTGATCCTTTACAAAAACACCTGCTGCCACTAGATCTGACATGATCTGTTTTGCTGGTATCCAATCTGTATCTGTATGTGTGTTAAAGTAATCTTCTACTACCTTATTTATTTGTGCTACTCTGTCTTCGTTATTACGACTTCTATCCATGATTGTAATTTATTATATTATTTGTCTTAACTACAAATAAAACGCTGCAAGATAAGCCAATATTTTTTTGAAATAATTATACTGCTTATTAAATTGACTATTAATTGCTATAATTTTAAAAACCTCCTATTTAATTACTAAATAGAAGGTTTTACCTTTACTAAACAAAACAAAAAAATGCTATTAATTATTTGATATTAAGGTTTAATGAGAATACTGCAAGATTAGTGGATATTACACTATTTGATAACCGCTGTGTCCAAATCTCTATATAATCTCCAGGTGCAAGCTCCACAGTTCCTGAAATGGCATTACTAGTAACATCTAACAAATCATTTACACGCATTACAGTATTGGTTTCTACCAATGTATTAGTTCCGTTTTTTTTGATATAAAAAGCATAAAAATTACCCACACTTGTTAAACCCCTTGCAGATACGGTTGCGTTAATTTGAAATGTTCTAGTTTTTTTTCCTAAATAAGTTAATCTATTATTTTGAGGAGAAGACATTCTAAGTAAGTTTACAGCAGTTGTCGTATTTGTACCACTGTTTCCTGTTAAATTACGATCCGTTCCTGAACCACTGCTAAATGTTTGAGCAAAACCTGATGTTAATGCCCCATTATAATAAATATTCCCTGAAGCCACTTGGTCTGATTCCACTGGTATACCAGGACAATCTACCGTCCACGAATTATCAAAATTATAGCCCACATAAGATCCTGAAGAGTATCTTTTTACATACTGCGTGCTGGAGCCACTAAAACTAGCAGCTGTTAATACACCATTTTCCACAACAGGATTACTGCTTACGTCTATACCTATAGCAGAACCATCTACTTGAGAGAACCCGCCTTGCTTTTCTAGAATACCAAAAGACCCTGTGAAAGTCTCATAAGTACCAGAATTTGTTGACAACCATCCCATATTACTCAATAATAATTCATCAATATTATTATATGTAATACCAGTTGTGTTTCCTGAAAATTGAACAATACTTAAAAAAGCTAACCCAAACCCTTGAATAGTACCAACTGAAGCTGAATTTGCCACTACAGCATCTCTAAAAACAAGATTATCAGAACTAGATCCTGATAAATTAAAAATGGTCCCTCCGGGAGCTGTTAACGTTAGGCCTTTAATACTTCCTCCTGAAGTACCTACAAACATAGTTCCTCCTGTTTTTACTAAAATATCCTCGTTGGTATCTAAACCAATAATGTAGGCGTTATTTAAATTGATAGATTGTGTTAGCAGAATTGTTCCATTTATTTCATACAAAGTATTTGAAGACAATAAATATTCGCTTCCACCTCCATTAGACAGTTCCTCGCTTAAATCCGCAGCAGACTTAATTAGCTTATGATTATTACGCTTCTCAGAATCCATTCTAGTCCAAACGCTTACTTTATAATAATAAAAGGCACTTTCTGTTGTATCATATACCAATAAGCCATCTGCAGGAGTTGCAATAGCAATTCTTTCGGTTGAAGTCATTCTGGGCGTTAACAAGCCTTTGTCTGTTGACGTAACATCTAATATAGAAGAGCTATTGGGAGATGTTGTTCCAATACCTACTTGAGCAAGTGAGGAATAGTTACAACACAAAAAAAGTAATAGTAATAGTGTTTTTAACGGTAGTTTAATGTAAGATTGTCTCATTATTAGTGGCTTAAGTTTTTTATGAATTAAATAGCGATTTGAAACAAAATAATACTAGGTTGAAGAGGGGGGCTAGCTATTATATGTTTCTTTATTTTCGTAAAACAACTTAGTTCTAATGGATTAATTAGGACATTTTATTCTTCTTCAGAACATTCTATCATTATATTTTTTACTATTTCTTGAATGGTTATTGTGGCAGAAAACATACCGCCTAATTCATTAAAAATTGGAGCCACAGTTACTTTGTAAAAACGCTTTTTGCTTTTTCTATCAAATTTGTAGGTTTCAAACTGATTGATGTTTTTAGTAGAAAACGCAAAGTCTATATTCTTTTTAAAGAAATCAAATGTTGGTAGCTCTACATGATCATACAAATACGTTCCTAATAATTCTGCTCTAGAAATACTACAAAAGCTTTTGTTTACATTTAAAATTTTACCGTGTTTTGTAATTATAAACACGTTGTATGGCAGGCTTTCTAAAAAGCTTTCAGTTTCTGTTTTAATCTCCAAAAGTTCGTCTTTTTGCTTATGCAACTTAGTTACATCATTATACAAGGCTAAATATTTAGTGTTTTTATCTATATCATTTTCTATAGGAATAATGGTAGTATCTAAGTACACAACACTACCATCATGCAATGTTTCGCTTAAAATACCATTCCATTGTTGCCCCATTTTAATGGTCCTCCAAAGGGCTTTATAAATTGCTCCAGTGTGCAAACGCGATCTTAATAACTCATGAGTTTCTCCTATAACTCTAAAACTTCTACATTTTAAAACATCGCAGTATTTATCAGTCGCAAATTCTACACGCCCTAAAGCATCTGTAATTGTGATAATAGAGTTATCATTAATTAGCGATATAACTTCATCGTTTAAATTATGTGGTAAAAAATATTTAACAGCTTCCATGAAATTCGTTTTTAGTTTCTAAACAATATTGCTCTGCCAATCCCAAATCAGAAAAAATATGATAGGGTGTAATGGGATCGTAAAGTCTTTTATAAGATGCTATTAATAGTTTGGTTCCTATAGAGTTGACAATAAATGCTTGGGAGATTCTTAACTTTTCTAGTATAGGAGATTTTGCAATAAAACTAGCTGCTTCCGTGGAGAACGTCCCGCGAAAACCTCTAAGGTCTATAATAAAAGGCATTGGTTTTCCGTCGCATAATTTAACCATGACGTCTATGTACTTTTTTGCTGTATTTAAATCTAGATTATGAAAGGCATCATCATCACTAAATTGAAAAAACACAGATTTATTATACTCTCTCCAAAACTTGGCGTGTCCTATTGTTATAATATTTGACATATTAATTTAGGGAGTTATAAGTTCTGGTATCATTAATACAAAACTTAACTGCGGATTTAGAATTTTTAAAAATTAAATCAGGAGCTCCTGGGTTACATAAAAAGCTTTGTATATTTAAACTAATTTGAGAAGGTAAAGAGTGTACTAAAAAAGTTTTAGAAAGCACTAAGGATTTAATTAACGTATTATTTGATAAAAATTTAAAAACCTTAATCGCGTTTGTAAAGTTAAGATCTTCCATGTCAAATAAGATAGGCATGTGCACATCTCCTGATAGTTTAAATATCTGATTTAAAAATATATTCTCTAAATCGTCTATTTCTTTTGTTCCATCAAAATTGTTAAATATCTTGCAATGGATAATCTCTTTATCCACCCAAAATTTAAAATTATTTACTAGCCTTTCGTTCTCCATAACTATTTATTTGAAAAACATAATCCAATAGGGATGCCACAAATAAAAATGGAACAAAAAAAAATCACAAAACACTGATTTCAAGTGGTTTATGATTTTTTTACTTTTTTTTAATAAAATTATAAGCGCCGGTATACCGTTAAATTTTTAACTAAAAATACAAAAGTCACGGTATACCGTTATTTTAATCCGGCTTTTTAATACCTAATTTATTCATTTTATCGCGTAAGGTACTAGGTTTTAGTCCCAACACACTAGAAGCGCCCTTTGCACCACTAATTTTCCATTGGCTTTCTTCTAAGACTTGAAGTATATGATTACGCATAACAGTATCCATAGTAAGATCTAAAGTATTAATACGTTGCTTTGTTTTTTGGTTTGTAGTTTCAAAACCAGGAATACTTAAAGTATCACTGTTAGAAAGTATTGATGCTCTTTCAATTAGGTTTTCAAGTTCCCTTATATTTCCTGGCCAATTGTAAGCTCTTAACTTACTCATAGCCTCATCCGGAATAAACTTTATATTCTTTTCGTAAGCTTTATTAAATTTATCTACAAAATGCTCTACCAATAAAGGTATATCATCCTTACGTTTACGTAAAGGAGGTACATCTATTGGAAAGACATTAAGCCTAAAGTATAAATCTTCTCTAAATTGTTTTTTCTGAATCTCTTCTACCAAATTTCTGTTAGTTGCTGCAATAACTCTAGCATCAATCTTTTTGGATACAGCGCCACCAACGACTTCAATTTCTCCTTCTTGCAAGAATCTTAGAATTTTTGGTTGCATATCTAAAGGCAACTCACCTATTTCGTCTAGAAATAAAGTTCCACCATCTGCTAATTCAAATTTTCCTACTTTATCGCTAAACGCGCCTGTAAAAGACCCTTTTTTGTGACCAAAAAGCTCACTTTCTATCAACTCTCTTGGTATAGCAGAACAATTGACTTTAATTAATGGTTTCTTATTTCTTGTACTTGTATTATGTATTGCTCTTGCTAACAACTCTTTACCCGTACCAGACTCTCCTTGTAGTAAAACAGTCGCTTTGGTTGGTGCTACTTTTTCAATTTCGTTTAAAACATTACTAAACTCTACACTACCATATACCATTTCTTCATAGTTAAATACTAAATCTAACTCGTTTCTTAAGTATACATTTTCTTGTTCTAATTGATTACGTAAAGTAGTCAACTCCTTGTTAGCTTCTATCAATTGTTTATTAGCTTTTGCTATTCTATTTTCCGCTATAGTACGCTCTTTGCTTTCTACTAGTAATGACACTATACTTGCTATAGATGTTGCAAAGCTTTCATCTTCATTTGAAAAAACTCTTTTTGGCATTGTACTTTCAAAGCTAATAATACCATAATTATCATGCCTTCCATAAATAACCACATCAATTCTTGAGGATATATTGTACGGTATAAAGAACTCCTCAGAAAACGATTTTGTTATCGGATCGTTAACAACATCCGAAATATTAATACTGTTTTTGTTTTCAAATACACTAAAGTAATTAGGAAAATTAACCTGCTTTATTGTTAGTTGTTCTTTCTGAAACTCTTGATTAAGTCCATTATAAAAAAGTTTGCTTAGCAATTCTGTTTTTCCTTTTTTATACTTCCAAATAGTTACTAAATCTACATCCAATGCCTTAGCTGATGTTTCTGCTATTTTTTGCAACGACAAGTCAAAGTCTTCTCCAATAAGACTTGCCAGTTGTATAATAATATTTTTTCGTTGATCGGATCTTATTATATTTTCTCTTAAAATATTTTCTGCTTTTACCCTTAAAGAAATATCTGTTATGGTGGTGAAATACGCTTCTATCTCTCCGTCTTTATTTTTAATTACTGAGTCTGAAAATGAAGCGGGAAAACGTTCGCCATTCTTACGCATTAAAATAAATCTTTTATTAGACCCAAAACTTTCTATTGGGTTATTAAAAGCATTATATATATTCTCATACTCTTCTGGTGGCCAATATGGAAAAGGCGCTTTAATACCTAGTAATTCGTCTTCAGTAAATCCAGTCATATTACACAAAGCTGCATTTACTTTTATATGCACACCGTCAAGGTCTACAACAGATAACCCATCATGAAGGGACGTAATTAACTCTTCAGAAAATTCTTTTTCTAATTTTAGATTACTTTCCGCCACTTTACGCTCTGTACTTTCTAATATTAAAGAAACAATACTAGCTATAGATGTCGCAAATTCTTGATCTTCTGGTGCCCATTTTTTTAATGGTAATCCAACATTTTCAAAACAGATTACACCATAATACCCATTAGCACTATTAATAAAAACATCCATAATTGATGTAACATTATTAGGCATTAAATAGTCCTTATTCATTGATTTTGTGATGGCGTCCTTTTGCGCATCTGACACCAATATAGCGTAATTTTTAGATAATGTTTTAAAATACTTAGGATTATCTTTATAAGACATTGAGCATCCTGATTGATAACTATTACTTGCTAAAGTATACAGTTTTTGACAAGTCAACTGGTCCTTACCGTTATTAAAACTCCAAACGCTAACTCTTTCTATATTTAAAGTTTTGGCTGATAATTCGGTTATTTTATTTAGTGATGTATTAAAGTCCTGACCTACTAGATTAGCTAATTGTAAAATGACTTCCTTTTTTTGCGTCGATTTTATTGCTATTTCCTTTAAAGTTTCTTTTAGTTTTTCGTCCTCAGACACATCCTTTACAGAAGCAAATATGGCAATAACCTCATCATTATCATTTCTAATTAGACCCGCCAAAAATGATGCTATAAACTTACTTCCATTTTTTCTAACAAATTCTAATTGAAAGGACGGTGCTTTACCCTGTGCAACCAAATCCTTAATTTCCATCATCCTTTCGTAGTCCTTTTCTTGAGCAAAAGGATACGGTAATTCCATACCTATAAGCTCGTCATTAGAATATCCCACCATATTACAGTAAGACTCATTCACTCTAATAATAGTCCCCTCCAAATCAACCATAAGCAAGCCTTCTTGCATGGACATTACTAAGCTTTCTGTAAACTCGTTTACAATTTTTAATTCAATCTCTGCTTTTTTACGTTCGGTAATATCTTGAATCGTCCCTACAAAACTGACTGCAACACCATTGTCATATACGATTTCGCCTAGACCATGTATCCACTTTAATTCTTTATTGTTTTTTGTATAAACCCTATATTCTAAATCAAATTTTTGTTTTAATAATTGACTTTGTATAACCGCTTCCTTTATTAATACTCTGTCATCGGGATGCACTATCGACTTCCACAATTCAAAATTAATTTCAGCATCATAATCAATACCTAATATATCATTAAAAGTATCGGATGTTTCTCCAAGTAGTGTTTTTATAAATAACTTAAAACTTCCTGTTTTTGCTATCTTCTGAGCTTCTTGTAAAGCTTTTGCGCTTTCTTGAATTTTAATTTCGGATAGCTTACGTTGGGTAACATCTTGCATGGTCCCGATTATTTTCACAGCTCTCCCCTCACTGTCATAAACAAGCTCTCCAATACCATGGACCCACACCTCTTGCTTGGTATCTAATCTTAGTATCCTGTATTCTTTATTAAATTTAATGTTGTTTTTTATGCCTTCTTCAATATAAGTCAGCATGCCTTCTCTATCTTCCGGATGAATAAGACGCCCCCATCCCTCCATGGTTTTTGGGTGTTTTTTATGAATACCAAACAATCTTCCTAGAATGGCAGACCCTTTCCAAGTCATTGTATTTAAATCCACAGTGTAAGACCCAATGTTTGCAACTATCTGTGACTGTCTTAGGTTATACTCACTTTCTTGAAGTTTTAATTCTGACTGTTTACGACTTGTAATGTCCTGTATTGTTCCTATAAAACTAACAGGTTTATCATGGTTATAAATAACTTCGCCTAAACCATGAATCCATTTTAACTCCTTTTTGTCTTTAGTAAGTATTCTATATTCTAAATCAAATTTATGATCACTTTTCTGACTATTAATTAAAGCCTCTTTAATTATTAATCGGTCTTCAGGATGCACTATAGATTGCCATAATTTAAAATCTACGGGCTTGTCATACGGTATACCAATTATATCATTAAACGTATTAGAATTTTCTGAAACTAAATTTTTTAGATCCAAGTTAAAACTTCCTATTTTAGCTATTTTTTGCGCTAAACGTAATGACCTTTCACTTTCTTGGATTAAAATTTCAGACTCTTTTCTGCTTGTTATATCTTGGATTGTCCCTATTAACTTAACAGGATTAGCTTCATTATCAAAAAGTAATTCGCCGACACCCAACACCCAAATATTTTTATTATCAATTGCTCTAACAACCCTATATTCTCTGCTAAACTTCTTGTTATTTTTAACACAATATTCAAAATAGTCTAACAATTCTGCTCTTTCTTCTATGTGAATTAAATCGCCCCAGCTTTGTACTGTTTTAACATAAGACTTATCAATACCTAAAATATTATCTAAAACATCAGAGCTAGTCCAAGTCATAGTATCTAACTCTACAGCATAAGACCCAATGTTACCCACAATCTGTGACTGTCTTAAAATATACTCGCTTTCAAAAAGTTTTATTTCTGCTTTTTTACGGTCGTTAATATCTTGAGTGGTTCCAATTACTTTAAAGGGCACTCCTAAACTATCCAAGACTAATTCTCCAAAACCATGTACCCACACAATTTTATTATTGTCTTTTCTAATAATCCTATACTCTTTATTAAAACGTTCACCTTTGACTAACACATTATGTTCAAAGTGATTTAAAACTTCATCTTTATCTTCAGGATGAATAATACTTACCCAATCATCAACAATTTTAATTTTTTGATTTTTAAATCCATAAATATCATCTAAGACTTTTGAGCATTTCCAGGTTTTAGAAACCATATCAAACGAAAAAGTCCCAATATTAGCTACTGCTTGCGATTGTCTTAAATTATATTCGCTTTCTTGAAGTTTTACCTCTGCCTTTTTACGCTCTGTAATATCTTGCGTAGTTCCAATTATTTTTATAGGGTTAGTATTACTATCAAAAAGCAACTCACCAATAGCATGTACCCAGATTTCTTTTTTTGAATTAATTTTTATTGCCTTGTATTCGATATCTAATTTTTTTCTATTCTGAATACAATTCTCAAAATGTTCTAATATTTCTTCTCTTTGATCTGGATGAATAATTTTACCCCAACCTGCTTTGTTTCTAATATAACGTTGATCAATTCCAAAAATATCGTCTAAAACAGGAGAACTTTCCCATGAATCTGATTCTAAATCTATAGTAAAACTGCCTATATTAGCTACTATTTGAGACTGCCTAAGGTTATGCTCACTCTCTAAAAGTCTTATTTCTGCCTTTTTACGTTCTGTAATATCTCTGGCAATTGACAGAATTCTGTTTTCTTTTTCTCTTTTTGCTGAAACTTCAATATTAAGTATGGTCCCATCCTTACAAATTAGTTTTTTCTCAAAAATAACAGAGACACCAGACATTAGCCTATCATAGTGTTCAGTACTTTCTATAATGGGGCCAACAACAATATCTTTTAATTGTAATTTTGAAAACTCTTTTAGCGTGTAACCTAACTTTGTGTATGTTGCCTTATTAAAACTATGTATCTTACCATCAAACGAATACGTCAAAATAGCATCACTTGCATGATTGACAAGTGTTTTATACGACTCGTCTCTTTTCTTAATCTCGGCCATAATATTAAATTTTACAATGGCTATTTTGGCAAGATTAACTGCTGAATTTAACTCCTTAATATTACCTAAAGTAGGTGTTTTAATTGCACAACTATATATAGCAAAAGTCCCTAATACTTTGTTTTTTTCTGAAAGTATTGGAATAGACCAGCACGATTTTAAATTATACTTTAAAGCTAAATCCTTATAATCCACCCAAAGTTCATGGCTGCTTATATCAGAAACAATTATTGGTTTTTTTGTAAAGGCTGCAGTACCGCAAGACCCCACTTTTTCTCCAATAGCAATTCGCTTTATAGCATTAGTGTAAGCCTTAGGTAAACTTGATCCAGATATAAAATTTAAATGAATTCCATCAGCATCTAATAAACTAATCGAGACATAAAAATCTGGACGACTAGCTTCATAATTGTTAATTATGTGGTCAAACACCTTCTTAATAGGTTTGTTATTGGCTATTAGCTCCAATATTGCGTTTTCATTAATTAGTTTTTGTTCTACTTTTTCACGTTCAAAAATTTCTTTTTCTAAATCTTGATTTTTTTGTTCTAGTTTACTAATTAAACGTTTGCTGTATAGCTTTAAAACTTCTTGCTCCGTAAATTTTTCTTTAGGTTTTAAAACAACTGTTGTAGACTCTGGTTTTAATAAAATTTGGACTAAGTCTAAAATTTTATCTGGGTCTGTTGGTTTTCTTAAAAAATGAGCAGCACCCAATTTTAATGCAAAATCTTCGTCGGTCTTCTCTGTATATGTAGAGGTGTAAAACACAAAAGGAATGGCTTCAAAACGTTTGTCTTTTTTACAAGCTTGACAAAACATATAACCATCCATAACTGGCATTAAAATATCAGAAACAATAAGGTCAACAGTATTATCTTCTAATTTATCAAGCGCTTCTTTACCGTCATTAGCTTCAATAACCGTGTACCCTTCTTTTTCTAATAACACCCTAAGAAGATATAGGTTTTCAAAAATATCATCTACTATTAATATTGTCTTCATATTATTTATTATTAGAATATGATAATGGTAATTTAAATGTGAAATTACTTCCTTTTCCTATTTCACTTTGCACCTCAATAGTTCCTCCAAGCTTATTAATTAAACTTTTACATATAGAAAGCCCTAGCCCTGTACCCTCGTGTTGTTTGTTTTTATCTGCTTTTATTTGAACAAAAGGTCTAAACAGTTTACTAAGATCTTTATTATCTATACCAATACCTTGATCTATAATTTGTGTAACTAATAGTTTATCTTTCACTTCTACCTTTATTACAATTGTGCCTTGACTTGAAAATTTAATAGCATTTGAAATCAAATTTAAAAGTATTTGTTCTACACGCCCTTCATCACTAACCAAAGTAATATCCATCTCGCTAATTTCTGTTCTAATATTGAGTCCTTTACTAGATATTTGAGGCGCTAAAAATGCTATTATTTTGTCTAAAGAAGCTAGATAATAAAAAGGACTAAACGACACTTTTAATTTACCAGCTTCAATTTTAGAAATATCTAAAATATCATTAATCAAACTTAATAGATGCTCACCACTATTTTTAACCATTTTAATTTGCTTTTTCTGCTCATTATTTAATGGTCCGGCAATCTCTTTTAATAATAAACCCGTAAAACCAATTATGGAGTTCATAGGTGTTCTTAACTCATGTGACATGGTTGCTAAAAAGGCCGATTTCATTAAATCTGCAGATTGAGCTTTGACTTTTTCTTTTTCTAATTCCTCAGTTCTTAACGCTACTAATTGTTCTAAATTATTCCTGTATTTTTCTAATTCAAATTCTGCCTTTTTTCGTTCAGAAATATCCACCAATGTCCCGATGTAACCGTATAATTTATTATTAACATCATATAGTCCAGTTGTTTTAGCAGTAAGCCATAATGTTTCTCCTTTTTTATTTAATAACTTAAAATCTGAAATTAAATCTTTTCCTTGACTAATTGCTAGCTTCCATTCTTCAACCACCCTATTTTGATCATCTGGGTGTAATGCATTTACCCAACCCGAACCTAAAGACTCATTAAAAGTTAATCCAGAATATTTTATCCATTCTTCATTAACATAATTACATAGCCCTTTTTTATCCG
Source organism: Olleya sp. 1-3 (assembly GCF_002836085.1). Taxonomy (NCBI): domain Bacteria; kingdom Pseudomonadati; phylum Bacteroidota; class Flavobacteriia; order Flavobacteriales; family Flavobacteriaceae; genus Olleya; species Olleya sp. 1-3. The sequence continues at coordinate 92,257 of NZ_PJBW01000002.1, read as the reverse complement.
ATTGATAAATTGCGACAGGCGCATTAGATGATAACCGTTTAAATAATTGCTCGCTATTTATTAATTTTTCTTCAGCGTCTTTACGCTCTGTCACGTCCTGTATCAAAGATAAAACAGTATCTACTTTTCCATCTGAAGATTGTAAAACAGAATTATACCATTGACAATAAATAACCTTTCCTTGTTTAGTGTTATTACGGTTAATTATTGTGTTACTTTTTACTTTACCCCTTCTTAACTCGTTAGAAATACTATCCGTTTTAGGTATATCTTCTTCATAAACCAAATTTAAATCAATCAATTGTTTTCCTAAAGCTTCAGATGCTTTCCAACCAAAGATGTTTTCGGCTTGTGCAGACCAACTAGATATTATAAAATCTTTATCCCATTCTACTATCGCCAATGGAGAATTATTTAAGTGTGTTGTCAAGCGTTGGTGCGCCATCCTAATTTCTTCGTCCGCTTTTTTAATTTCAGTAAGATCTCTTATTACCCCAATTATAAATTTATCACCATTACTATCAATAAATCGGGTTTTTTTACTAGAAAGAATTTTAACATTATTATTTAAACTAATAGTTTCTTCTGATATGCTCTCCACTCCAGTTAATAACACCTCTCTATCACTCTTCAAAGTCTTTTCTTCTACTTCTGAAGAAAAATTATCCGTCATTTTCTTCCCAATAATGTCTACCCTAGGAAGATTAAAATTTAAACAAAAGGCATCGTTTACAAGTATAAATTGACTTTTATCATCCTTTACAAACACAGGATCCCCGATAGTATTAATAATATTATTTAAATATTTTTGGCTACTAATAATTTGCTCTTCAGCTTCTTTACGTTCTGTAATATCCACTAGCATCCCAACATAACCATACAATTGATTATTTGTATCATACAAACCTGTAGTTTTTGCAGATAGATATGTTGACTTTCCTTTTTTATCAAGAAACCTATAATCTAATATAAACTCCTTTTTTGAGGCTATCGATTTTTCCCATTCTACCATTACGTAATCTCTATCGTCTGGATGTATTGCATTACACCATCCCGAATCTAGAGCTTCATTAAACGTTAACCCTGAATATTTCATCCATTCTTGATTAACATAATTGCAAGCACCATCTTGATCTGTTTGAAAAATAGCTACCGGAGCATTAGACGATAAACGTCTAAATAATTGTTCGCTTTTTATTAGTTTTTGTTCAGCTTCCTTTCTATCAGTAGTATCTAAAGCCATACCAATGTAACCATACAACTTATTTTGAGCATCATAAATCCCAACTGTTTTAACAGACACCCATGTGACCTTCTTGTTTTTGTGTAGAAACCTAAATTCAGTTTCAATCTCATTATCATCTGACAACATATATTTTTGCCATTCTACAAGAATCCTATCTTTATCATCGGGATGTACAGTATCTGCCCAACCATACCCCATAGCCTCTTCATAAGATAGTCCTGCATATTCTGACCATCTTTTGTTTACATAATTACAAGCACCCTCTGTATCCGTTTGAAATATTCCTGCAGGTGCCTTAGATGTTAAGCGTTTAAATAATTGCTCACTTTTAATTAATTTTTTCTCAGCTTCTTGGTTTTCAGATATATCTTTGGCTACAATACCCAAAGACAATGGTATATTAGTCTTTTCATCTTTAATTATAAACCCAGACATTTCTATTGGAAATAATTGTCCTGTTTTTAAATTTTTAAAGGTTGCTTTCCCATTCCATTCGCTTTTCCTATTAATTACTGTAGAATGCTCGTTTAACACTTTTTTACGTTTGTCGTCTGGAAAAACATGTGATATATTAAGAGGTAATTCGTCCTCTTGTTGCAACCCAATCATTTTTTTACCTTGTGTGTTTAGGTAAATAGGTTTACCCTCTAAAGTTGCCAATCCAATAAAGTCATTACTAGTCTCAATCAGAGACAAAAGCATTTGATTATTAGCATCTACCTTTTTTTGTTCTGAAAGATCTCTTATTGTACCAATTATAAATTTATTGCCTTCCTTATCTATAAATCTAGTTTTTTTTGTAGAAATTATTCGTTTTTCTTTTCCTTCTAGCGTAAAACTTTCTTCAGATAAATCCTCAACACCTGTTTCTAATACTTTTTTATCAACTTCTATAAATTTTTCCCAATCAGCCGATGATAATTCTTCCGGTATTGATCGATCTAAAAATTGACTTCTAGAAAGATTAAACATTTTACAAAATGCATTATTAACGATAATCATCTGGCTCTTGTCGTTTTTTACAAAAACAGGATCCCCAATATTGTTAATTATGTTTTCTAAATTTTGTTCACTTTTATCTAATAATGCTTCTGCATTTTTTAAAGCAGTGATATCATTAAAATAAACTAATATTCCGTCTGGTGATGGGTATATTTTATTTTCAAACCATTGGTCATATGGCGCATAATAGTCGTTAAAATAAACCGTTTCTTGAGTTTCAAAAGCCTTATAATAAGCCTTGTAAAAAGATTGTCCAACACCTTCAGGAAACTCAGTCCAAATATGTTTTCCTATTAAAGATTCTGGTTTCCTCCCTAAAAGGTCTGCTGCTTTTTTATTAATATAAGTATAACACCAATTAGAATCTAGCGATACAAACCCATCTGAAATATTATTTAAAGTATCATTTAACTTCCTGATAGTCCTTTTTTCGACTAACAAATCCAGATACCTTTTTCTGTAATTTAAAACAGAAAAAATTTCGTTATTGTTATTAGTTGTATTCTTAATTTTTTGAGCAATCTCCTCCTCTGCATCTTGAATAAACCCGATATAAGCGATTACTTTTTCATGAGCATCTAGTATACTAGCAAAAAAAACAGAAACGGGAAATCTAACCCCATTTTTATGCATATAAACTACCTGAAATTCTCGCTTTATATAACCACTAGATTGTTTTTCAAATAACGCTTTATAATCCTTTCTATATTCTGGAGGCCAAAATGGAAATGGTAAATCAGCGTTAAGCAATTCAGTTTTATCAAAACCTGTAATTTGACTTAGAGCAGTATTTACAAGAAGTATTTTTCCCTCAGTATTTGTTATTAGTAAACCATCCTGTAAGGACTCTATATAACTATCCGAAAAGCCATATAATTCTTGTAATTCTTTAATTAATATTTTTTCCAACTTACCCATAAAAATATATAGTTACTGCCCCTACATTGTCTTATAATATTTTTAATTATATCCAACAATTGTATATTTTATAAAAAAACAAACGGTTTGATTGGAAAAAGATAATTCAATAAAATCAAAAAAGCGAATTAAATCTAAACATTACGATTAAAAACAACTTAGCCATAAACGTTAGAGCATATAGCCCTCCATTAACCTAAAAGAAAGCTGTTTCCTACAATAATAAATTAGTGAAAATTGAGCAAAAAAAACAAAAAATAAATAATACAAAAAGGCATTTACCTAATTTTTGATAAAACACAAAAATATTTGTATTTGATTTAAGCTTGTTATGAAAATAGTTTAGATCACAGCTTAACAATATACTGTTTTTACTTATTTGTAGCGCCTTTAGTTTTTAGATAAAAGAAGAACACTCTGACAGACTTATTGTATAAAGATTATATTCGTAAATAATAAACGTGACACTAGCTTATTATAATAAATGAAACAAACCAACCTTATATTACTAATTGCAACATTTTTGATTTTTATTAATTGCGAAAAAAAACCGTCGCAAAGCCATAAAACGGATGAAGCATTTGTACTATTTATAAATGCCGAAACCTACGCTAAATCTGTAAAAAGAATAGATAGTATTGCTAAAAATGACATTCTATCAAATCACAACACAGGACTTTTATACTACGAAAAAGGAAAAGCACTTGGTCATTTAGAAAAAGATATTGAAGCAATTGCAAGCTTTAAAAAAGCGTTAGTTTCATTTATTAAAGAAGACAATAAAATTTTTATCGCAAAAACCAATATGCTTATTGGAGATTCTGAAGCTTTTCTTTCTAGAAACGATAATGCCCTAATTCATATTGAAAAAGCATTAAACATTTTTAGGACTATTAGTGACAAAACAGGAGAAGCAAAAGCACTTAATTCCTTAGGGCATATTGCTTTTCAGAATAACAATTTAAAGCAATCTATAACCTATGTAAAACAAGCTGCAACTATCCAATTACAAACCAATAACAAGGAAGAGTTATCTGCATCTTATAACAATATTGGTTTTATATTAGAACAATCAGACAGTTTAAAAATGGCTAAAGAGTACTACCAAAAAGCCATTGATATAAACAAAGACGTTAATCGTTTAAACTCAAGTCCACTGCGTAATTTAGGTTATGTGTTTTTTATGGAAAAACAGTACAAACAATGCGATTCTTTATATTTAAAAGCTTTAAAAATTGAAGAAGAAGCAGGAAGATTATCACTTCAAAAAGAAATATATGGTGTTTTATTAGAAAGCGCAATTAAAAATGAAAATTTTAAAAATTCGACAAAATATATTACAAAAAAAGACTCCGTTAATGACTTATTAACCAAAGCTGAAAATGTTGAAAAAATAAAACTAATAAAAGACCAATATAATCTTATTACTAAAGAAAAAGAGCTGAGTCAAGAGAAAAATAGTAATACTAAAAACAAAGTCATCTTTGCTATTTTACTGGGTTTATTATTGTTTTTAGTACTGTATATATTTCAAAAAAACAAAAACAGTAAATTAAAATTAAAACAAGAAAAACTCCTCTTAGAACAAAAGGTACTACAAACACAAATGAACCCGCATTTTATTTTTAATGCGTTAACTGCTATTCAAAAAACCATTTTTGATAACGACCCTATAAAATCGGCATCTTACCTGTCTAAATTTGCTAAATTAATTAGACAAAATTTTGAGTTTGTTAGCAAGAAGGAGATTCATTTATCAGAAGATTTAGATGCCCTAAAAAACTATATAGAAACACAACAATTAAGGTTTGAAAACAAATTTGATTACAACATAACTATTGATAATAATATTGATGCTTCTTATATTAAAATACCACCAATGTTATTACAACCATTTATTGAAAACGCAATAGAACACGGTTTAAAACCGAAATCTGAGAAAGGGCTTTTAGAGATAAAAATCACAAAAGAAAACGACTTATTGTGCTTTAAAATTAAAGATAATGGTGTTGGATTAAGCAAATCGCTTAAAGCAACAGATAGAGAGCACGCTATAGACATCTTTAAAAAACGCTTACATTTAAGGAAATTAGACGAAAGCAAATTATTTTCCATCCATTCAAATAAAAACAGTCCAGGTACAACAGTCACGTTTTATTTAAATTTAATTTAATGTTTAAAGTAGCTATAATAGACGACGAAAAAAATGTGAGAATAGTAATTAAAAAATTACTAAACATCTTGTATTCTAATTGCGAGATTGTCGCAGAAATAGCATCTATAAAAGAGGCCAAACGCCTACTTCCACAAGTAAATCCCGATATTGTACTTCTGGATATTGAGTTGGAAGATGGTAATGCCTTTTCCTTACTAAAACAGTTACCTCAATTAGATTTTAAACTTATTTTTATTACCGCTTTTAATGCATATGCTATAAAGGCTTTTAAATTTAATGCATTAGATTATTTATTAAAACCTATTGATCCTTCAGAGCTACAACATGCGATTGACAAAGCACAAAAACACGTGTCAAATGCTAAAGAACTAAAGCTATTAATAGACAATATTGAAGAAGACAAAACGTCTCAAATTGTAATTAAAACCACCAATAAAATTCATTTTATCAACCTAATTGATATTTTGTATTGTCAAGCCGAAGGTGCCTACGCAAACATTATAACAAAAAAAGAATCTATTTTGGCGTCCAAAAATTTAAAGCATTTTGAAGACCTACTTTCAAGCCATGGTTTTATAAGACCTCATCAGTCCTATTTAGTTAACCAATTAGAAATAGATTTTATAAAAAATAACGCCTTAGTTTTAAAAAACAAAGTTGAAATCCCAATTTCAGTAAGGAAAAAAGCTGAAATTATTTTGTTGTTAGACTCCTAATTACAACGAATACAAAATTATTAGAGACGCTTATAAATTAACCTTTTGTTATTACTACTTACAATAGTATTTTTAATTAAAGTCGATTTATAACACGCTGAATAATGAATTTAATCTACTCTAAAAAAGAAAACCCAAAGCTCTATTTTACTATAGCTTTACTCCTTTTAGGTGTTTTCTTTACAGCTGCTTATGCTATAAACCAATACTTATGGCTTGTATTAGTGCCTATAACTTTTCTATTTACAAAAGGGCTTTATCTATTAAAACAAGTAGAAACACCTGTTTTAAAACTAGACAATGAGGGATTAACTTTATTAAAAGAAAACCAATCAAACACCTTATATATCTACCAAAATATAGTTGAAATTAAGATGAATTCTAACTGGTCTAATGGATTTATCAGAACAAAAAATAGTTCTAAAAAAATTCCTTTAGATTCAATAGGCCTACCTATCACACAACAGAAAGAAATAGTCCAATTAATAAACAAGAAACTGGTTAAATAAGTTACAATGTATTCAACAAAAAAAATCAAACTTTATCTAACAATAGGTGCTTTGTTTATAAGTACAGTTTTATTTGCGCAAGTAACACCTGTAGAAAAAACAGCATTACAAGCCGTTTATAACGCACTAGATGGGCCAAACTGGAATAGTCAAAATGATGCAGATACTTCCGACGATTGGGATTTTACACAACCTGTAACTAGTGCGTGGTATGGAATTACCGTTATTGGAACAAATATAGTAGAACTTCAACTTAGTCATTTTAACGACCAAAACAATTTATCAGGAGTAATACCTCCAGAAATTGGTGATTTTCCAGCTTTAACTAATCTAGAAATTGAATATGCAGATTTAACAGGAACAACAATTCCATTAGAAATAGGAAATTTAACAGCACTTGAAGTTTTAGAGTTAGGCTACAACAGACTAGATGGACCATTACCTTCAACATTAGGAAACCTAACTAGTTTAAAACAATTAATTATTGATCACAATTCAGCTTTAACAGGTGCTATTCCAATAGAAATTGGTAACCTGTTGGATTTAGAAAGATTAAGTTTTAGTGATAATAATTTGTCTGGAGATATTCCATCAGAAATAACACAACTTACAAAATTAATATCCTTAGGATTAGATAGAAATCAATTTACAGGTGCAATTCCTGTAGATATAGGAAACTTAGTAGAGTTAGAATATCTAACATTATGGGATAACCCAACACTTTCTGGTCCTTTACCAACAAGTATTGGCAACCTTGTTAGCCTAATTAGTTTAGATATTAGTGACACTGCTGTTAATGGAAGTATACCAAACACAGTTTCTGGTATGATAGCCTTACAAAGGTTTCAAATGAGTAACTGTCAATTGTCTGGTAATATTCCTGGAGAGTTTGGAGATTTACCATTTTTAAGTTGGCTAAGACTATATAATAATCAATTATCAGGAAACATCCCCATAGGTTTAGGTAACTCAAACTCAATAAATAGGATAAACTTATTACAAAATCAATTATCTGGAAATATTCCAGCTGAGTTAGGAAATATACAAAGTTTAGAAGTCCTAAATTTAAGCGCTAATCAATTAACAGGTAACATTCCTGCTGAAATTGGAAATATTTCATCACTAGTAAGTTTAAATTTATATGATAATCAATTAACAGATTTACCTTGGCAATTATCAAATTTAAATAATTTAAGATTTGCAAATCTTGGTAACAACCAAATAAATGGTAGTATACCAATTGAATTTGGAAATTTTACTTCTCTTCAAAAATTAGAGATAAACAACAATCTGCTAACAGGTAATATCCCTTCAGAATTAGGAAATATTACAACCTTAAGAGAGCTGCGTTTAGAAAACAACCAGCTAAATGGTGCCATTCCTGCTTCTTTAGCAAGCCTTACTAATTTAGAAAGACTACGTATCAGTAACAATCAATTATCCGGAAGCATTCCTGACTTTACAACATTAAATTTATCAAGTTTATATATTAATAATAATCAATTTCAATTTGGAGATTTTGAAAATGAGTTTAACTCGTATGACACTAATATTACTTTTTTTGATGATAATCCTCAAGCCAAAGTAGACAACCTAGAAACTAGAACCCTAAATACAGGTGACAATACCACAATAACAACGACCTGTAGTGGAACACAAAACAATTACAAATGGTTTAAAAGCGGGACTACAGAAATTTTTGGTGAGACAAATGCAACTTTAATATTAAACAATCTACAAACTACAGATGCAGGAATTTACCATTGTGAAGTTACTAGTAATATAGTTACTGATTTAACCATTTTAAGAAATGAAGTTACTATTAATGTTACAAATCCGCCTTGTACACTAACACAATCTGAAATAGATGCACTATTGGCCTTATACAGCAGTACAAATGGCGCAAACTGGACTAGCGAAACGGATGGAGATACTACAAACGATTGGAATATTGCAAACCCAATAGAAGACTGGTTTGGGTTAACTATAGATTGTGCTAACAATACAGTTACTGAAATAAATCTAACACAATCCATAACAAATGGAAATAATCTAACTGGAGTAATTCCTCCTGAGATTCAAGATTTTATAAATTTAACACTATTGAATTTAGGAAATAACAACATTTCTGGCACTATAATTCCTGAAATATATTCTTTAACAAATTTAGTCACTTTAGATTTAGAAGAAAACTTACTGTCTGGTACTATTTCTCCTCTAATTGCAAACCTGACTTTTTTAACCTATTTAGATTTAGAAGATAATGCAATAAGTGGCACTTTAATTCCTGAAATATATACACTAAATAGTTTATCAGTATTAAACTTAAGAGAAAATCAATTATCTGGTACTATTTCTCCTCAAATTCAAAATTTAACTAACTTAACTAATTTAAATTTATTTTCTAATCAACTTTCAGGAACAATTATTCCTGAAATTGGAAATCTTACTAATTTGGTTAGATTATACTTAGGTAGTAACCAACTAACTGGTACTATTCCTCAAGAATTAGGAAATCTAACAAACCTAAATTTATTATGGCTTAATAGTAATCAATTAACAGGAAGTGTACCAAATTCATTTCAAAATCTAACGTCACTAGCCCACTTCTATCTATTTAATAATAATCTTAGTGGAGCAATCCCAGACTTAACTGCGTCACCTTTAAATTGGGTAGCAATACAGGGTAACGCATTTCAATTTGGAGACTTCGAAAATGAGTTTGCTGTTTATGATGCTATTTCAGTTGGTTTCTACGATTCGCCTCAAGCTAAAGTTGATGCAATTGAAACTCGAAACTTAAACCTAGGAAACAACACTACAATGGTTACCAATTGCAGTGGATCACAAAACAACTACCAATGGTATAAAAATAATACACCTTTAAATGATACTGGTACTTTTTCTGGAACACAAACAGCAACACTAACCTTAACTAATGTTCAGTTTACTGATGCTGGAACGTATCACTGTGAAGTTACCAGCGATATTGTTACAGATTTAACTATAGAACGTAATGATATAACATTAAATGTAACGACTGCTTCTTATTCTATAAACTACATGTCTACTGTAAATGGTGCCATTGTAGGAGATGGCACAACAAACACCAATTATTTTGGGCCAAATGATTATGCTGATTATGGAAATTGTGCTTCCGGAAATTGGAGATGGATACAAGCTTTATGCTCAGAATGTTCAATTAATAATAAAGATATTTCTGTAAAACAGAACAATCATAATGGCTCTACTTGGTATGCTGGAGGTGGTGCTTCAAGATACATGGTAATAGACCTATCTATGTCAAGAACTTTTAATGAATTAAGAGTTTTTCAAATGTTTAGTGACGGAAAGGTTACTAGTTTAAGAATGTATTCTCATTTAGACACTGCAACCGTACCATTTTATTCTGATGCTGGTTGGACACCTATTTTTACAGAAACTAACATAGGTGCTGGAGTAATTACTGGAGACACTGTTAGTATGCCTACTATAATAAATTTCCCATACACAACTTCAAGGTTTTTATTAATTGAAGCAAAAAATGATGGATCATTAGGTAATGCGCCATTTACCGAAATAAGAGAATTAAAACTTTTTGATACTAATAGCGTAACACCTGCACCTATAGATGCAATAGAAACACCAGCTTTTACTCAAGTTGATGCAATATGTGAAGGCGAAGCTTTAAGCGCTTTACCGACAACCTCTAATAACGGAATTACAGGTACTTGGTCTCCAGCTTTAAATACAACTGCAACAACAGAATATACTTTTACACCAGACTTAGGACAGTGTGCAACAACAAACACAATGACTATTACTATAAATCCTGCTCCAACCGAACCAACAGGATTAGCATGTTGGGAAACTAACACTTGGGATACAACATCTTGCGCTTGGATTACTTCAGGAACACAACCAAATGAACCAACTGGTTTAGCATGCTGGGAAACTAATACTTGGGACGCAACTTCTTGTGCTTGGATAACTTCAGGAACGCAACCAACCGAACCAACAGGATTAGCATGTTGGGAAACTAATACTTGGGACACAACTTCTTGTACTTGGATTACTTCGGGAACACAACCAACAGAACCAACAGGATTAGCATGCTGGGAAACTAATACTTGGGACGCAACTTCTTGTGCTTGGATAACTTCAGGAACGCAACCAATTGAACCAACTGGATTAGCATGTTGGGAAACTAATACTTGGGATACAACTTCTTGTACTTGGATAACTTCTGGAACACAACCAACAGAACCAACAGGATTAGCATGTTGGGAAAGTAACACTTGGGACGCAACATCTTGTGCTTGGGTAACTTCTGGAACACAACCAACAGAACCAAATGGTTTAGCATGTTGGGAAAGTAGCACTTGGAACGCAACATCTTGTACTTGGATTACTTCTGGAACACAACCAACAGAACCAAATGGTTTAGAATGCTGGGAAAGTAACACTTGGGATGCAACTTCTTGTACTTGGATAACTTCTGGAACACAACCAACAGAACCAAATGGTTTAGAATGCTGGGAAAGTAACACTTGGGACGCAACATCTTGTGCTTGGATAACCTCAGGAACACAACCAATTGAACCAACAGGATTAGAGTGTTGGGAAAATAATACTTGGGATGCAACTTCTTGTACTTGGGTAACTTCTGGAACACAACCAACAGAACCAAATGGTTTAGCATGTTGGGAAAGTAGCACTTGGAACGCAACATCTTGTACTTGGATTACTTCAGGAACACAACCAACTGAACCAACTGGTTTAGAATGCTGGGAAAGTAACACTTGGGACGCAACATCATGTGCTTGGATTACTTCTGGAACACAACCAACAGAACCATCAGGAATAGCGTGTTGGGAAATAACTACATTTAATTATTCAACATGTGATTGGGAAATAACAGGGACACAACCAGATTTTAATTTAACTGAATCAAATTTAGAAATTGATATTCAAAATTTAACGATTGAAATGGATGATACAATTATTGAATACAACTACTCAATTGATGGCATTAATTACCAAACAGATAATACGTATTCTAATTTAGAAGCTGGTAACTATACTCTTTATGTATCAGATGAAAACAATTGTGTAGAAAAAACGATCGCTTTTGAAATAATCATCACTCGTTTTAAAGCTCCTAAATATTTTACACCAAACAATGATGGCTATAATGATTACTGGCAAGTTCTTGATGTTGACAAAACAATAAAACAAATTCAAATATTTGATAGATATGGAAAATTAATTAAACAAATAAATCCTAATTCTGTAGGTTGGGATGGTACTTTTAACGACAAACCTTTACCAACAAATGATTATTGGTACCTGATAGATTTACATACAGGAAATACAATACGTGGCCATTTTACATTAAAACGTTAATTAAAGAGGTGACGTTATACAATTATAACGTCATAAAAAAAGAACTTATAAATAAAAAGAGTATTATTTACCAATACAGAAATTAGCAAAAATATTACCTAGTAAATCATCACTAGTAATTTCGCCTGTAATTTCTCCAAAATGGTATAATGCTTGTCTAATATCAATTGCTAACAAATCTCCTGACAAACCAGATTCTAAACCATATTTTACTTTCTGAATTTCTTCAAAAGCTTTTAATAACGAATCATAATGTCTTGTATTAGTCACAATTGTTTCGTTATTACGAAGTGCTCCTGTATTTACAAAACCGATCAACTTGTCTTTTAACTCCTCTACTCCTAGTCCTGATTTAGCTGATAATAAATGAACCCCATCAAAATCAAGGTTCAACCTATCTAACTCTTCTACATTTAAAGTATCTATTTTATTAGCAATAATTAAAAGCGGTTTTAATGGAAACCTATTTTTAATTTTTTCAATTTCTATTTTTAATCGTTTGCTTTCTGTTTTAAATTCTTCAGCAGAAAAAAGAAGCACAACAACTTGAGCTTGCTCCATTTTTTCAAAAGTTTTCTTGATACCGATACTTTCTACAACGTCTTTAGTTTCTCTAATTCCAGCAGTGTCAATAAATCTAAACCCTATACCTTCTATCACTAACTCGTCTTCAATAGTATCTCTAGTCGTACCTGCAATATCACTTACAATTGCTCTTTCTTCATTTAAAAGGGCATTTAAAAGTGTAGACTTTCCAACATTTGGTTCTCCAACAATAGCGACAGGTATTCCGTTTTTTATAACATTACCTACTGCAAAACTATCTATTAAGCGTTTTAATACAAAGGTTATTTTTTCGACTAAAGCTTGAAATTGAGAGCGATCTGCAAACTCTACATCCTCTTCTGCAAAATCTAACTCCAACTCGATTAAAGACGCAAAATTCATTAGCTCCTCTCTAAGTTTTGCTATTTCGCTAGAAAAACCACCACGCATTTGTTGCATTGCAATTTGATGCGATGCTTCATTATCACTCGAAATTAAATCTGCGACAGCTTCAGCTTGACTTAAATCTAATTTACCATTTAAAAACGAACGCAATGTAAACTCACCTGCATTAGCCATTCTACAACCACTTCTTAAAAACAATTGTATAATTTCTTGCTGTATATAAATAGATCCATGACAAGACACCTCTACAACATCCTCTCCAGTATAAGAGTTAGGGTTTTTAAATACAGAAACTAATACTTGGTCAATAGTACGCTTATCATCCACAATATGACCTAAATGTATGGTATGTGTTTTCTGGTTTAAAAGTGTTTTTTGCTTCTTAACAGACTCAAAACAGCGGTCCGCAATTGCGATGGAATCCTTACCTGATAATCTTATAATAGCTACTGCTCCTGCTCCCGAAGCAGTTGCTAATGCTACAATTGTGTCGTTATAAATCATATTGCAAAAATAGACATAAAAAATTCAATTTTTATATTTTATATTTGTGAGAAATAATATTACTATGAAACCATATATCTTACTTTTTCTAGTCGCAACATTAAGTTTTTCTTGTAAACAAGAACCACAAAAGCCACTTGTTTTTGGAACTAATATTGGTGACTACGCCCCTACTTTTACAGCTAAAACACCTGAAGGAAAAGCGTTATCTTTAGGAGATATTAAAGCAGATCTAATCATTCTAGATTTTTGGGCTAGCTGGTGTGGACCGTGTAGAAGAGAAAATCCAAACGTGGTAAAAATGTATAATAAATACCATAGTAAAGGATTAGAAATTGTTGGAGTATCTTTAGATAAGCAAGGCCAAAAGCAACGTTGGATAGATGCTATTGCTAAAGACAAACTAGCTTGGAAACACTTATCAAACCTTGAAGGTTGGCAAGAACCAATTGCACAAATTTATGGTGTGCGCTCGATACCTGCAACCTATATTTTAGATGGTGACGGTAAAATAATTGCTAAAAATTTACGTGGTAAAGCACTTGAAGATAAGGTAGCCGAAATTTTAGGAAACTAGATTTTACCTAATTTTTGCATTACGAATAAAACAACTATTGGAATAGCTAACACTAACACCATTGTTAAATCTGTTTGTAATAACCTAGGCGCAATAATCAAAGTAGTAACATAACCTCCAACAGCACCTCCAAAGTGTGCATCGTGACCAATATTACCTATTTGCTTTTTCATTCCATAAATTGAATATAACAAGTAACCAATACCAAAGACCCAACCCGGAATTATAAAGTTAATTTGCATCCAAGGATCAAATAAAATAGCGGAATAAATAATTCCCATTACCGCACCACTGGCGCCAACTGCACTATAATGGTAGTTGTTTTTATTAAACACTAAGGACAACAAACTTCCAGCTACTAAACTTATTAAATAAATAATTACAAACTTGGTTTGCCCGACTCTTGCTATAACAAGCCATGCAAAAAAGAAAAGTGTAATCATGTTAAACAGCAAATGCTGCGGATTAACATGCAAAAAACCAGAGCTAAATATTCTAAATTGCTCTCCTCTTTTTATAGCACCAACATTAAATTTATACTTTTCAAAAAAAGCACGATCTTCAAATCCTTTATAGGAAATGATAACATTTGCTGCAATAATTATAATAGTTATTAAATTGAAATTACCCATTATCTAGTTTAAGTTTAAATCAAATATAACATATATTTGTTCTAGCAAAATTAATAAGTATTCATGCAATTATTAGCCTACATTTTAATTTATCCTTTTTTATGGTTAATTTCCATTCTTCCATTCAGGCTATTATATGCTTTTTCTGATGGATTATATTTTTTAATCTACTACATCATTGGGTACAGAAAGAAAACAGTAAAAGAAAATCTTCATCTTGTTTTTCCTGATAAAGCTGAAGCTGAAATTAATGATATTAGAAAAAAATTCTATCATCATTTTTGTGATATGATTGTAGAGGCTATAAAATCTCTAACTATTTCTGAAAAACAAATGATGAAACGTATGACGTTTCCAAACATTGAAGAAATACATAAGCACGAAAACAATAATAAAAGTATTGTTTTAATGTGTGCGCACTATGGTAGTTGGGAATGGATTTTTATCTTACAAAATCATGTTAGTAGTAAAGGATACGCAGTTTACAAGAAATTAGCAAACAAACATTTTGACAAATTAGTCAAACGTATCAGGGCTAAATACAACTCTTACCTTATAACTACTAAGGAAACCGCTGCTACACTACAAAAAGCTAAAAGCAATAACGAATTAACTATAAACGGTTTTGTGTCTGACCAGAGCCCTAAACCACATAAAGCGCATCATTGGTTAGATTTTATGGGTATTAATGTCCCTGTGTATACAGGAGCTGAAATGCTAGCTAAACAATTAGATATGGCTGTGGTCTATTTTGCTGTTAAACGCGTTAAAAGAGGCTATTACCAAACGACGTTTACAACATTAGCGGAAGAACCTAATAGTTTTAAAGATTACGAGATAACGGATGCTTTTTTTAAATTAGTAGAAAACCAAATCCATGAAGCTCCGCAGTATTACTTATGGACACACAAACGCTGGAAACATCGTGATAAATCTCCTGAAGATTATAAATAGTATTCTAAAAAAAAGACCTCAAAATTATTTAAAATTCTGAGGTCTTTTTTTATAATAACTCCTACTACTTTCTCTATCAAAAACAGGTGTTACATTTCAAACCAATCACTAACTCTTACATCGTTTTTTGGCACAAATGTTTTATGTATAAACTCATTATTTGCTTTATTATATTCATAATCTTTAGCCCATTCTTCATGGTTTTCTGCCAAAGCAATTAAGCTTTCGCAAACATAATCTACTTCGTTACATGTTGTTGTAGGGTGTATAGACATACGGATCCAACCTGGTTTACGTATTAAATCTCCTAAAGAAATCTGATTGACTAAACTAGTAGACTGTTCTTGATCTACATGTAATAAATAATGCCCATAAGTACCAGCACAACTACAACCTCCACGAGTCTGAATTCCAAATTTATCATTTAGTAATTTTACACCTAAATTAAAATGTAAGTTATCTATATAAAAAGAAATCACTCCTAAACGTTTTTTTTGATCTCCTGCCAATATATTAATATTGTCAACATGGTCTAAATTACTAAATATTTGGTGTAGTAATTCATGCTCTCGATCCAACATATTTTTAACTCCCATTTGATCCTTTAACTTTATAGCTAAAGCTGTTTTAATGGTTTGCAAAAAGCCTGGCGTACCACCATCCTCTCTATCTTCAATATTATCAATATACTTATGTTCTCCCCAAGGATTTGTCCAACTAACTGTACCACCTCCCGGACAATCGGGAACCATATTTTTGTACAGTTTTTTATTAAACACCAATACACCTGAAGTACCAGGACCGCCTAAAAATTTATGTGGAGAAAAGAAAATAGCATCTAACGCTTCGTCTTCATCTTCTGGATGCATATTAATATCTACATAAGGTGCAGAGCAAGCAAAGTCAACAAAGCACACGCCTCCATTTTTGTGCATTAATTTAGCAATTTGATGGTATGGTGTTTCGATACCTGTAACGTTGCTTCCGCCTATTACAGAAGCTATTTTTAAAGTACAATCTTTATATTTTTCTATAAGAATTTCTAAATTTTCTAAACTAAATGAGCCATCATCTCCGGCAGGAATAACTTCTACTTTAGCCATAGTTTCTAGCCAAGACGTATGGTTAGAATGATGCTCCATATGGGTTACAAAAACGACAGGTCTTATTTCATCAGGAATTGTTGTAAATTTTTTTAAGTTTTCAGGTATTTTTAAACCTAAAATACGCTGAAACTTATTGACGACACTGGTCATACCGTTACCCGCAACAATCAAAACATCGTCCGCATTGGTATTAACATGTCCTTTAATAATTTGCCTAGCCTTGTGATAGGCATTTGTCATAGCAGTTCCAGATACCGTTGTTTCGGTATGTGTATTTGCTACAAATGGTCCAAATTGGTTTAGTAATTTATCTTCTATAGGTCTGTACAATCGTCCTGAAGCCGTCCAATCTGTATATATCATTTTTTGAGTTCCGTAAGGCGATTCAAATTCTTGATCTATACCAACAATATGTTTTCTAAATTTAGAAAAATAAGCTTCTAATTTAGACTTTTCAGTTCTTTGTGCTTTTGTAACGTACATAACTTATAACTTAAAGGTTAATATCCTTAGATGTTTGCAATCTGTTTAATCTCCGTAATAATTTTATCAGCTAAATTATCTGCTTCTGTTTGACTTTTAGCTTCCGTATAAATTCTAATAATTGGCTCTGTATTACTCTTACGTAAATGTGCCCAGCTTTCAGCAAAATCTATTTTAACACCATCAATAGTTGTTAAATTTTCATTGCTGTATTTTTCTTCCATTGCCTTTAAAATAGCATCAACATCTAACGTAGGTGTTAATTGTATTTTCTTTTTACTCATAAAATAACTTGTATACGTTTTGCGTAATTCGCTAACGCTTAGCTTTCTTTCAGCTAACAAACTTAAAAACAAAGCGACACCTACTAAAGCATCACGCCCGTAGTGAGACTCTGGATAAATAATACCTCCGTTACCTTCACCACCAATGACAGCATTGTTCTTTTTCATTAAGGTTACAACATTAACCTCTCCCACTGCTGAAGCTTCGTATGTACCACCATGCTTTTCAGTAACATCACGAAGTGCTCTTGTTGAGCTCATGTTACTAACCGTATTCCCTGGGTTTTGACTTAACACCCAATCAGCACAAGCAACTAAAGTGTATTCCTCTCCAAACATCTCTCCCTTTTCGTCCATAAAAGCTAATCTATCAACGTCAGGGTCTACAACTATACCAAAATCGGCATTATGCTTTTTAACCTCAGCAGATAAATCACCTAAATGTTCTTTTAATGGCTCTGGATTATGTGGAAAATGACCTGTTGGATCACAATATAATTTTACAGCTTCTACTCCTAAACGTTCTAATAATAAAGGAATAGCAATACCTCCAGTACTATTTACCCCATCAACAACAACTTTAAAATTAGCGTCTTCAATGGCTTTTTGATTAACATATTCTAAATCCAATACTTCGTCAATATGAATATCGATATAAGCATCATTTTTAGTAATTTTACCTAAGTCATCAACTTCAGCAAATGTCATAGCATCAGATTCTGCAATTTCCAAAATCTTTTGTCCTTCTGCTCCATCTAAAAACTCTCCTTTCGCGTTAAGCAACTTTAAAGCGTTCCATTGTTTTGGATTGTGACTTGCTGTTAATATAATTCCTCCATCTGCATGTTCCATTGGCACAGCAATTTCTACCGTTGGTGTTGTAGATAAATCTAAGTCTACAACATGTATTCCTAGACCAACTAAAGTATTCATTACTAAGTTTTGGATCATATCTCCAGACAAACGTGCATCACGACCAACAACTACTTTATAGTCTGTTTTACTACGTTGTTGTTTTAACCAAGTTCCATAAGCTGCTGCAAATTTTACAGCATCAATTGGGGTTAAATTTTCTCCAACTGCCCCTCCAATAGTTCCTCTAATTCCTGATATAGATTTTATAAGTGTCATTCTCTAAATTTGTTTTTAAGTTTTAAAAAATAGCTTTCGTAATATTTAAACGAAAAATGTGCTATTGTTATGGTTAATACAAAAGTTAATATATAAATAAGGACTATAGCAAAGCCATCATTAAATAAAGCGTGTTTTTGCAGTTTCAAAAATAAGAAAACTACAGCGTTTAAAGCGATAACATGAAACATATATAATCCGTAAGATATCTGTCCTAAATAATTAAGGGTTTTACTTCTAATTTCAACACCAAAATTATTATGACAAATACTGTGTGTAAATAGGCCAAACAATACCATAGTTAAAAGGTTAAACAACCACTCTTGTTTAAAAAACAATAGGTCCGTTGTAAAATACAATAGCGTTAAAACACAAATAGATAGTGGTATTAATTTTGATTTTTTTAAAAATTTTAATTGTTTTTTTTCTTCCAATATGGCTACAATTCCTCCAAAAAACAAATAAAAAAACACCATAGTAAATTCACTTAAAAAAGAAAAGGCTTCCAAATGATAAAAGATAAAGTAGACCCCTGTTAATAAACTTAAAACCAATAAAATCTTATTTTTATTAATCACAAATAATAATGGTGCAATCACTAAATAAAACTGCTCCTCAATACCAATAGACCATAATATTTCTAAAACACCACCGGGTAAATATAAATCCTTAAATATATTTGGTAAGAAAAAAACACTCAATAAAATGCCATCCCCTAAGGCATAATTGTTTTGAAAAGGAATCCCTAAGTTTGGAAGAATTACCCAATAATACAAAAAGCCAAAAATTACGATTAAATAATACAGTGGAAAAATTCTTAAAATACGTCTGACATAAAATTTCTTAATGGAAAACGTTCCTTTTTGCTTCTCATTATAAATTAATTTAATAATCAAAAAACCACTCAAAACAAAAAACATGTATACCGCTTCTGTCCCACGATTAAATATGGGAGCATCTAAAAAATACGGAAGTCCTTGATTGCGACACAATTGTGGTAAGTGAAAAAACACCACAAAACTAGCAAGTACAAAACGTAACACATCTAAATTAGGTAATCGATTCAAATTATATAATTTACAGGCTAAAAATACATATATTTATAAGATGAATTTTCTTGCGCACATATATCTTTCCGGAAATAACAAAAAAATAACTATTGGTAATTTTATTGCCGATGGTATTAGAGGTAATAAATACGATCATTTTGAAGACCAAATCCAAACAGGTATCAGATTACATTTACAGATTGACACCTTTACAGATGCCCATCCAACTGTAAGAAAAAGCACTAAACGTTTGCATGAAAACTATGGACACTATTCTGGAATTATAGTGGACATTTTATATGATCATTATTTAGCAAAAAATTGGTCCAAATATTCTGATGTTCCTTTAGAAGAATATATTGATGATTTTTATGAAACACTAGAAGATAATTTTGAAATACTACCACAACGTATTCAAAAAATGATGCCTCACATGCTAGCTGATAATTGGCTATTAAGTTATGCCTCTATTGAAGGCATATCTAAAGTATTAGAAGGTATGAATAAGCGCACTAAAAATAGATCTAAAATGAATTTAGCTGTTAATGAACTAGAAGAATTTTATAAAGAATTCGAAGCGGAATTTACTAGTTTTTTTGATGATTTAATAGCCTTTTCAAACCAAACCTTAGACACTTTACAATCTCAATAAAATGAAAAAACTTGTATTAGTTATTTGTCTCTCTGTTGCTTTTTACAGTTGTAAAACAGAACAAAAACGTGGTTTAATAGCAAAAAAAGCTATGGTCGTTTCGGCTAGAGAAGAAGCTTCTAAAATTGGAAGTGCCATTTTAGAGCAAGGCGGGACCGCTTTTGATGCCATGATAGCAACAGACTTAGCTTTAGCAGTATGTTATCCGTATGCTGGTAATATTGGCGGCGGTGGTTTTATGGTGTACCGTTTAGAAGACGGTAGCTTTGGCGCTTTAGATTATCGCGAAAAAGCTTCTAAACTAGCTACCAAAGACATGTATTTAGACAGTTTGGGTAATGTGATCCCTAACTTAAGCACAAAAGGAGCTTTAGCTGTTGGTATTCCTGGTACTATTGCAGGATTATTTGCAGTACATGAAAAGTTTGGAACGCTGCCTATTGAAACAATTATGCAACCGGTTATAGATTTAGCAAATCGTGGATTTGTGGTTACAAAAAAAGACCAAGCCGTATTAGATGATAAGCGTGACGATTTTAACACTGTAAATAAAACACCAATCTTATTTAGTAACCATTGGAAAGCTAATGACACTATTAAACAACCTAATTTAGCAAATACGTTAAAAGCCATAATGACTAATGGTCGTGATGAATTTTATAAAGGTGAAACTGCAAAAAAGCTATCAGCATTTATACAAGACAATGGTGGAATTATTACTACCGAAGATTTAGAAAATTATGAAGCAGTTTGGAGAACACCCGTAACTTTTGAATATGATAATTTAAACATCATATCCATGTCACCACCTTCTAGTGGCGGAATATGTTTAGCACAAATATTATTACAAATAGAAGATTATAAATTAGATGAATTTGGTCATAACAGTCTTAAAACAATTCAAGTTATTACGGAAGCTGAGCGTCGTGCCTATGCTGACCGCAGTTTTTACTTAGGCGACCCCGACTTTGTAACCATTCCGCAAAACCATTTAATTAGTTATGCTTATCTAAATGATAGAATGTCTGATTTTAGTTTTGACAAAGCAACACCATCATCAGAAGTGTCACACGGTAAAGTACAAATTATTGAAAGTGACGAAACAACCCACTACTCCATTGTCGATCAATATGGAAATGCCATTGCGGTAACCACAACATTAAATTCAGGATATGGTTCAAAATTATACAGTGAAGCACTAGGATTCTTTTTTAATAACGAAATGGATGATTTTTCAAGTAAACCTGGCATACCAAATGTCTATGGTTTAATTGGTGCAGAAGCAAATGCCATTGTCCCAGAAAAACGTATGTTAAGTTCTATGACGCCTACTATTGTAGAAAAAAACGGCAAATTGTATATGACGTTAGGTACACCTGGAGGCTCTACTATTATTACGTCCGTGATGCAGACTATTTTAAATGTACACGAATTTGAAATGTCTATGCAAGAAGCCGTCAATGCCCCAAGGTTCCATCATCAATGGTTACCAGATACTATCAGAATGGAGCCTGACTCATTTTCTGAAGAATTAATAACACAATTACAAGCAAAAGGCTATTCTATAAATCAAGAAAATGCTGATGTTATTGGTAAAGTTGATGGGATATTAGTTTTAGAAAATGGAACATTAGAAGGTGGTGCCGACCGACGTGGTGACGATAAAGCTATTGGTTTTTAGAGTGTAAGCTTTTAAACTTAACTTTGTCGTTTTAATAAAATAAACTCATTAAATGAAACCAAAAAAAATAGTAAAAATCATAGCAGGTGTAATTATCTTTTTTACACTTCCTAGCTTGTTGTTTTTTGGATTTGTTTATTTTAAATATAACGAAGACTTACCTCCTGTTAATCAAACAGAAGCAGCAGATATATTAGCTCATAAAATGCTTATTGCTTTAAACGCAGACGCTTATAAAGCGACTAATAATTTAGAATGGACATTTAGACGTAAACACCATTACAAGTGGAATAAAAAAGATAATTTGGTTGAAGTTAACTGGAAAGAATACAAGGTTGATTTAGATTTAAACACCCCAAATAATAATGTGGCTTACATTCATAATTTTAGGGTTGATAATGAGAAAAGCATCGAGTTGATACAAACAGCTATAGATTATTTTAATAACGATTCGTTTTGGCTAGTTGCACCTTACAAAGTATTTGATAAAGGGACGTCCCGCAGTATTATAAAGCACAATGGTAAAGACGCTTTATTGATAAACTACACACAAGGAGGCTCTACACCCGGAGATTCGTACTTATGGATTTTAGACGAAAACTATAAACCCACAAAATTTAAAATGTGGGTCGATATATTACCTATTGGCGGACTAGAAGCGACTTGGAGCGATTGGAAAACAACCCAAACAGGTGCAGTATTACCAACACACCACAAACTAATGTTTTTTGGTTTAAATATGGGTGACGTAAAAACTAGCTTATAAAAGCATATTATTTGATTATCCAAATTTCAAACTTTTACATCAACACTATTACTTTAATCCTCTGCCTTCTGCCTTTTGCCTTTTACCTTCTGCCTTTTGCCTTCTGCCTTCTGCCTTCTGCCTTAAAAACCACAATAAATCTACTTCCCCTTCTGCCCCACAAATTGTTGATCTTTAGACTTAAATAGCACATTAAAAGTGGTTAAACTACCATATATGCGTGTAATGTATTGCTGTATATCAACTTTTTCCTGAGCATCTAAATTACTAGCATTAACTTTCTGTTCCATCACTCGTAATCGATCTCTAACCATCGTTATTTTCTTAAAAAAGTCTTCAATTTTAATTTCTTTGCTTTTCAAATTACTATCGGCTGGTTTTAACTCTAACACTCCGCCTTTCCACTTATCTCCGATTGGCACAATTTCCGAGACATCGCTATATTTTTTCAATATTCTAACTAAACTACTTTCTATATCAAAAAAACTAACCGAATCCACCTCATTTTCTGCTGCTTCAATTATTTCAAAATCATCATCTAAAGCAATGGTCTCTAATCCGTTTTCTATAAACGTAACCCAATACTGATTACTATCAAGGTTAGTAACAACTCCTTTTCCATGTTCTGGATGATTAATTCTTGATCCTATTCCTAATATTTGCATTATTAACTGTTTTTGTTCTTTCAAAAATAACAATTATTAAGAAAATCCTAACTAACCGGGCTTTAAAAAGAATTACAAAAAGCGTATATTTGCTACTTTGTCCGTTTCTGGATAATGTTTAAAAATGCTATGAAAAATTTTGAAGAAAACATAGAGGTTAAAGGTGCTAGAGCGCATAACCTTAAAAATATTGATGTCACCATTCCTCGCGAAAAACTAGTCGTTATTACTGGTTTATCCGGAAGTGGTAAATCGTCATTAGCATTTGACACTATCTATGCTGAGGGACAACGTCGTTATATTGAAACCTTTTCGGCTTATGCCAGACAATTTTTAGGAGGCTTAGAACGTCCTGATGTTGATAAAATTGATGGGTTATCTCCCGTAATTGCTATCGAGCAAAAAACAACTAGTAAGTCACCAAGATCTACAGTTGGGACAATCACAGAGATTTATGACTTTTTACGTTTATTATTTGCTAGAGGTAGTGATGCCTATAGCTATAATACTGGCGATAAAATGGTGAGTTATAGTGATGACCAAATCAAGGAACTTATTTTAGAAAGCTATAAAGGCAAACGTATAAACATTTTAGCACCCGTGGTACGTTCTAGAAAAGGACATTATCGCGAGTTATTTGAGCAAATTGCAAAGCAAGGTTTTGTAAAAGTCCGTACGGATGGAGAAATCAAGGACTTGGTTAAAGGTATGAAACTTGACCGTTACAAAAACCATGATATTGAAATTGTAATTGATAGACTTAAAATTGATGATGGCGTTGATAATGATAAACGACTATCAGAAAGTATAAACACAGCCATGTACCATGGTGATGATGTACTTATGGTTATTGATCAAGACACACAAGAGGCGCGTTATTTTAGTCGTAGTCTGATGTGTCCAAGTTCTGGTATTTCTTACCCTAATCCAGAACCTAATAACTTTTCGTTTAACTCGCCAAAAGGGGCTTGCGACAACTGTAATGGTATTGGAACGCTATATCAGGTAAACGAAAATAAGATAATCCCAGACGACTCACTATCCATTAAATCGGGTGCTTTAGCACCTCATGGTCCTGAAAAAAAGAGTTGGATTTTTAAACAGTTTGAAACAATAGCAGAACGTTATAAATTTAAATTAAGCGACCCGTACAAATCAATTCCAAAGGAAGCTAAACAGATTATAATGTTTGGTGGAAATGAAAAATTCTCAGTCGAAAGTAAAACGTTAGGTATTACAAGAGATTATAAAATAGACTTTGAAGGTGTTGCAAATTTTATAGAAAACCAATACAAAAACGCTGAGTCAACCTCTCTTAAACGTTGGGCAAAAGACTACATGGATAAAGTAGAATGTCCTGTTTGCGAAGGCGCTAGACTTAAAAAAGAATCTTTATACTTTAAAGTAAACGGTAAAAACATAGCTGAATTAGCTAATTTAGACATTAGTGATTTAGCCGTTTGGTTTAAAGAATTGCCAAAATATTTATCAGAAAAGCAAATTAAAATTGCTGAAGAAATCATAAAAGAAATCAGTGCTAGGCTTCAGTTTTTACTAGATGTTGGTTTGGATTATTTATCGGTAAACCGAAGCTCTAAATCCTTATCTGGTGGTGAGGCACAACGTATTAGATTAGCAACACAAATAGGATCACAATTAGTTGGTGTGCTTTATATTTTAGACGAACCTAGTATTGGATTACACCAACGTGATAACGAAAAACTGATTAATAGTTTGGTGTCTTTACGTGATATTGGTAACTCGGTAATTGTTGTGGAGCATGATAAAGATATGATTGAGCGTGCCGATCATGTAATAGATATTGGTCCAAGAGCAGGAAAACATGGAGGAGAAATAATTAGTCAAGGTACCCCAAAACAATTACTAAAAGAAAACACATTAACTGCTAATTACCTTAATGGAAAACTAAAAATTGAAATTCCTAAAAAGCGTCGTGAAGGAAATGGTCTTTTTCTGGAGCTTAAAGGCTGTACAGGTAATAACTTAAAAAATGTGTCTGTTAAATTTCCTTTAGGAAAAATGATTGGTGTTACAGGTGTTTCTGGTAGCGGAAAATCTACGTTAATAAACGAAACCTTATACCCTATTTTAAATGCATATTACTTTAATGGTGTTAAAAAACCAATGCCTTATAAAAGCATTAAAGGTTTAGAGCATATAGATAAAGTTATTGATATAAACCAGTCGCCAATTGGACGTACACCAAGAAGTAACCCAGCGACATACACTAAAACTTTTGACGAAATCAGAAGTTTATTTGCTAAAATACCCGAAGCGATGATCCGTGGTTACAAACCTGGACGTTTTAGTTTTAATGTTACTGGTGGACGTTGTGAAACCTGTAAAGGTGGTGGTTTACGTGTTATTGAAATGAATTTTTTACCTGATGTTTACGTAGAGTGTGAAACCTGTCAAGGAAAACGCTTTAACCGCGAAACTTTAGAAATTAGATATAAAGGAAAAAGTATTAGTGATGTTTTAAATATGACTATCAATGATGGTGTTGAGTTTTTTGAAAATATTCCTAAAATTCATAGAAAATTAAAAACTATAAAAGATGTTGGCTTAGGTTATATTACCTTGGGACAGCAAAGCACAACGCTCTCTGGTGGAGAAGCACAACGTATTAAGCTAGCAACAGAACTTAGTAAACGTGATACCGGAAATACGTTTTATATTTTAGACGAACCAACAACAGGACTTCATTTTGAAGACATTAGAGTGTTAATGATTGTTTTAAATAAATTAGCAGACAAAGGTAATACGGTGTTAATTATAGAACATAATTTAGACGTTATAAAAACCGTAGATCATATTATTGATATTGGTTACGAAGGTGGAAAAGGTGGCGGAAAAGTGATTGTAGAAGGCACACCTGAGGAAGTTGCAAAACATAAAAAAAGCTATACTGCTAAATTTTTAAAGAAAGAATTAGAATAAATAATACGAATAAGACTATATAGTAACTAAATTTATAAACTACAGAAATAAATAAAATAAAGGCAATAAGCCAAAAGAGAGACAAAATATGAGAGAAGAACAACATCCAAAAGGTTGGAACGAGAAAAAAACAAACGATTCTTGGGCGATTTTTAAAATCATGGGAGAATTTGTTAACGGGTTTGAAAAAATGAGTGCCATAGGACCATCGGTTTCTATATTTGGTTCTGCACGTACAAAACCTGATCACAAATATTACAAATTAGCAGAAGATGTCGCAGCAAAAATTGTAAATGCTGGTTACGGTGTTATTACTGGTGGTGGACCAGGAATTATGGAAGCAGGTAATAAAGGAGCCCATTTAGCCGGTGGTACATCTGTTGGATTAAATATCGAATTGCCTTTTGAGCAACACGATAATCCATATATCGATTCTGACAAGAGTATCAACTTTGATTACTTTTTTGTTAGAAAAGTAATGTTTGTAAAATACTCGCAAGGATTTGTTGTGATGCCAGGTGGTTTCGGAACATTAGACGAGCTTTTTGAGGCAATCACATTAATTCAAACTAACAAAATCGAAAAATTCCCTATTATTTTAGTCGGTACAGATTTTTGGGCTGGTTTAATGGATTGGGTAAAATCAACATTATTAGACAAATTTGAAAATATTAGCGCCAAAGATTTAGATCTTATTCATTTAGTTGACACTTCTGAAGAAGTGGTTGATATTTTAGATAACTTCTATAAAGATTATGGCTTAAGCCCTAACTTCTAGAAAATAAAAAAGGTCTGCACGACGTTTTAAAGGTGTCTTATTAATAGGCATCTTTAAAACTAATGCAAAAAAAGCCTTTAAAACAGATAATCATTGTTGTTAATATTCAACAATAAAGCAAATACTTAAGTTAACAACAACAAAACCAACACATTAAACATAGCATTACAAAATACCCCGTTATAGCACAAAACTATTAACACAGATTTTTCGTATTTATTCAAAGGATTGTACTAAATTTCGGATAGAGTAGACAACGTTAAACCATTTAAAGATTATTAGATTCAATTGAAATTAAATTATTCTATTTTTTTATTATTCTTACTTGGTAGTATTTCGGCTTTAAGCCAAAATAGCATGGATATTAATGCTTTATTTAATACCGAAAAACATACTATTGAAATTACACAAAACATACAGTATCAAAATAAAAGCAGTACGCCTTTAGATACTATTTACTTAAATGACTGGAGCCACAGTTACTCTTCCAAAACAACTCCATTAGCAGAACGCTTTGCTGACGAATTTAAAACTACATTTCATTTTGCTGCAAACCAAGACAGAGGTTACACTGTAGTTACTAGTTTAAAACAAGCTAATCAAGACTTGTTTTTTGAGCGATTAAAAAAACAGCCTGACGTTATAAAAGTTGCATTAGACAAACCATTAGCACCCAACGAATCTTATAATTTGACTTTAAATTATATTGTTCAAATACCCAATAATAAATTTACAAGATACGGGGTTACCAATACTGGCGATTATAACTTACGTTTCTGGTACATTACACCCGCTGTATTTGACGGTAAATGGCACTATTACAGTAATAAAGATTTAGAAGATTTGTTTGTAGAGCCTGCAAATATAAATCTTACGGTGACCTATCCTAATAATTTTACGCCTATAAGCGAATTAGATTTGGTTGAAAACAATACCATAGATAGCCAAACATCAACCAAGTTTCAAGGTAAAAATAGGATAAATACAAAATTGTCTTTAGTAAAGACTAATGATTACAGCACTGTTGAAACAGACTTTTTTAGTATTCAGTCTAATATTGACAATGAAGATTTGGATCCAACCAAAGTCGCGTTAATATCAGATAAGGTTGCTCAATTTATTACCAGTAATTTAGGAGATTACCCTCATAAAAAAGTATTACTAACTTGGATAGATTATAAAAAAGATCCTATCTACGGTCTTAATCTATTACCTGATTTTATTAGACCATTTGAGGACACGTTTCAGTACGAATTAAAATTACTTAAAACGACCTTAAAAGTATATTTAGAAAACACCCTTTTAATCAATCCACGAGAAGAGCAATGGTTGTTGGATGGTATTCAGATTTACTATCTAAGAAAATATGTAGAAGACTTCTACCCTAACCAAAAAATACTAGGAAAATTATCTAAGGTGTGGGGCGTTAAAGCTTTCCATGCAGCCGATCTAAATTTTAATGATCAATATCCCTTTTTATACATGCACATGGCACGTACTAATATTGACCAACCTATTGGGATGGCTAAGGATTCGTTATTAAAATTCAATAAAAATATATCCAATAAATATAAAGCTGCTATCGGTTTAGATTATTTAAACGATTTTGTTGGAGACTCCATTGTAGACAAAACATTAAGCAGTTTTGTAAAACAAACCAAACTAAAAAGAACCACGCCTCAGGACTTTCAAGCATTAATAACATCTAAAACAAACAAGGACCTTAATTGGTTTTTTGAAGATTACGTAAAAACTAATAAAAAGATAGATTTTAAGATTAAAAACGTAAAAAAGACTGAAGACTCTATTACCATTACTATAAAAAACCTAAGAAACAATAGCATGCCTGTTTCTTTATTTACTTTGGAAAACGATAGCATTACGTCAAAGCAATGGGTTAATGGTTTTACAGGAACCAAAAAAATCACAATTGCCAATAAGGATGTTGATCAACTAGCATTAAACTACGATTACACAATACCGGAGTTTAACCAACGTAATAACTATAGCAAACTAAATGGCTTTTTCTTAACAAACAAACCGCTACAATTTAGAGTATTTAAAGACATAGAAGACCCTAATTATAATCAAGTATTTTTTATGCCTGAATTTGCCTATAATTTTTATGATGGGCTATCTCCTGGTATAAAATTATACAACAAAACCTTATTGAGTAAGCGTTTTTTATACAATTTAAGCCCAAAGTATGGATTTAAAAGTAAGCAAGTGGTTGGTAGTGCTTCGTTAATTTACAATGCGCGACCTGAAGATTCTGACAACTACAGGACCAAATATGGACTTTCAGGAAACTACTATAATTATGCACCAAATTTAACTTATACCTCTTTTACGCCTTTTATAGATTTTAATTTTAGAGATCATAAAAACTTAAGAGATAACAAGCGTAAATTTTTATCTTTTAGATATATAAATATTAATAGGGAAATAGATCCTACTGGCGAGTTCGAAACTGAAGGAGAACCAAAATACTCCGTATTTAATACCAAAATTGGTATTATAGATAACAACTTAAAAGAACATGCCTCTCTAATTACAGATTTACAATTAGCTAAAAATTTTGGAAAAATCTCTGCCACATTAGAATTTAGGAATCTAAACGAACGCAACAAACAATTTAATGTTAGAGTGTTCTCTGGCCTTTTTCTTTATAATGATAGTTATCAAGATTCTGACTTTTTTAGTTTTGCTTTAGACAGACCAACAGATTATTTATTTGATTATAACTATCTGGGGCGTAGCGAGGAAACAGGTGTACTTAGTCAGCAACTTATAATTGCCGATGGTGGTTTTAAATCAAAACTAAAACACCCTTTTGCCAATCAATGGATGACCACCGTTAATACTAGTGCTACCCTATGGCGCTACATAATGATGTATGGTGATGCAGGGGTTATTAAAAATCAAAGCTTTAGTCCAGAATTTGTATACGATTCAGGTATTAGATTAAATCTAGTCGAAGACTATTTTGAGCTATACTTCCCGATATATTCCAATTTAGGATGGGAAATAGGACAACCTAATTACGATGAAAAAATACGCTTTATTGTAACCTTATCTCCTAAAACACTTCTAGGCTTATTTACACGACGTTGGTATTAGTAAATTCTTAACAAAATTTACTTTAACATGCGTAAATTATCGATTAACCAACTAAACCCAACTTATATTATTAAATTCTTAGTTTTTTAGGATTTTTTGATATTGCAGAACTGACAAATTATGATTAAATTTGTTTCAAATAATTCCTTAAAATATGCAAACAAAAGCTAACGCCAAAAAAGACTTGTCTTTTGAAGATTTTAAAAAAGAAGTACTTAACGACTATCACATTGCTGTAACCAGTCGTGAATGTAGTTTATTAGGACGTCGAGAGGTGTTAACTGGAAAAGCTAAGTTTGGAATATTTGGAGATGGTAAAGAAGTACCACAATTAGCAATGGCTAAAGCTTTCAAAAATGGTGATTTTAGATCGGGTTACTACCGTGACCAAACCTTTATGATGGCTATTGGTGAGCTAACAATACAACAGTTTTTCTCTGGATTATATGCTAACACAGATTTAGCAGAAGAGCCTATGTCTGCAGGACGCCAAATGGGAGGACACTTTGCAACGCATAGTTTAGATGCAAACGGAAACTGGAAAAACCTAACACAACAAAAAAACTCAAGTTCTGACATCTCTCCTACTGCTGGACAAATGCCACGACTATTAGGTTTGGCACAAGCTTCAAAAATATATAGAAATGTAAAAGGTATTGATACCACTAACTTTTCTGTAGAAGGAAATGAAGTTGCTTGGGGTACTATCGGTAATGCAAGTACAAGTGAAGGCTTATTTTTTGAAACTATTAACGCTGCTGGTGTTTTACAAGTACCAATGGTAATAAGTGTTTGGGATGACGAGTACGGTATTTCTGTACACGCAAGACATCAAACTACTAAAGAAAACATATCTGAAATCCTTAAAGGATTTCAACGTGATAAAAATGCTAAAGGTTATGAAATCCTTCGTGTAAAAGGTTGGGATTATGCTAATCTAATTGCAACTTATGAAGAAGCTGCAAAAATAGCAAGAGAAGAGCATGTTCCCGTTTTAATACATGTTAACGAGTTAACACAACCTCAAGGACACTCGACATCAGGATCTCATGAGCGTTACAAAGATAAAGATCGTTTAAATTGGGAAGCTAAAAACGATTGTAATGTAAAAATGCGTGATTGGCTAATAGAAAACAATATAGCGACTGACGAAGAGTTACAAACAATTGAAAAAGGTATTAAAAAGCAAGTTAGAGATGCTAAAAAAGCAGCTTGGACTAGCTATTTAAAACCTGCTCTATCTGAAAAAGAAGACTTAGCTACACTTTTACATACAGTTGCGACATCAAGTCCTAACAAAGTGTTTATTGAGAAAATAGCTAACGATTTAGCTGCACTAACAGAACCAAATAGAAAAGATTCTGCTTCTGCTGCAAGACGTGCACTACGTTATTTAATTAACGAAAACTCTTCAGAAAAACAACAATTATTAAACTGGATTGATACCTTTTTTGAAAAAGTACAACCTTTATATAGTTCAGATTTACACAACGAAAGTGATTCTGCTGCTATTCATATAAAAGAAGTAAAACCAACATACAGCCAAGACGCAGAAGACGTTGATGCACGTGTTATTTTAAGAGAAAACTTCGATTTTATTTTTAACAAATACCCAGAAACTTTAATTTTTGGTGAAGATGCTGGGAAGATTGGTGATGTAAACCAAGGATTAGAAGGCTTACAAGACAAATATGGAGAATTACGTGTCTCTGATGTTGGTATTAGAGAAGCAACCATCTTAGGTCAAGGTATTGGTATGGCAATGCGTGGTTTACGCCCAATTGCAGAAATCCAGTATTTAGATTATATCATGTACGCACTTCAAATTATAAGTGATGATTTAGCAACTTTGCGTTATAGAACCAAAGGACGTCAAAAAGCACCGCTTATTATCCGTACTCGCGGGCATAGGTTAGAAGGTATTTGGCATTCTGGATCACAAATGGGAGGTGTATTAAACTTAGTAAGAGGAATACACGTTTTAGTCCCTAGAAACATGACTAAAGCGGCTGGTTTTTATAATACTTTATTACAAAGTGATGAGCCTGCTCTAGTAGTAGAATGTTTAAATGGGTATAGATTAAAAGAACAGCTTCCAACTAATATTGGTGAATTTAAAACACCTATTGGAGTTGTAGAAACAGTAAAAGAAGGTGCAGATATTACATTGGTATCTTACGGTTCTACATTAAGAATTGTACAACAAGCAGCAAAAGAATTAGCTGAAGTTGGTATTGATGCAGAAATTATTGACGTACAATCTTTATTGCCTTTTGATTTAAATCATGACATTGTAAAAAGTGTACAAAAAACAAACCGTTTAATGGTTATAGATGAAGACGTTCCGGGAGGAGCATCTGCTTACATTTTAGACCAAATATTAAATAAACAAGACGCCTTTAAGTATTTAGACAGCCAACCAAAAACATTAGCTGCTAAACCGCACAGACCTGCCTATGGTACGGATGGAGACTACTTCTCTAAACCTTCTACAGAAGATGTTTTTGAAGCTATTTACGAGGTCATGCACGAAGCAAATCCTAGTAGTTTTCCCAAATTGAGATAATTACTTTTCAAACAATACCAAAGCACTTATATTTATAAGTGCTTTTTTTATATCTTTAAACTAAATATAACTTTTTTATTACATGAAACGCTATTCATCAATATCAAAAGTATTACCCCTTATATTACTTTTATTTAGTTTTTATACTCACGCTCAAAGAGAATCTGCCAATTGGTATTTTGGAGATAATGCAGGTATTCGGTTTTTTTCTGGCGATCCAGTTGCTGTATTAGACGGTAGCCTAAACACCAAGGAAGGTTGCGCCACAATTTCTGATCCTAGTGGAAATTTGTTGTTTTATACAGATGGGACATCCGTTTGGGATAGAACCCACGACCTCATGCCTAACGGTTATGGTTTAATGGGAGACAGTTCTAGTACAGAATCTGCTATAATAATCCCAAAACCCGGATCACCGTATATTTATTATATTTTTACAACAGACAGACCTAATTATTATTTAACGCCGGACGATCCTATTGAAGGATTGAATTACACGGAAGTGGATATGAGCCTAAATGGTGGTTTAGGAGATATTGTTACAACCAACAAAAACAATCATTTAATTACTTATAATATTAGTGATGCTGTACAAAACGAATATAAAAACTCAGAAAAGCTAACTGCCGTAACGCATAATAATGGACAAGACATATGGGTTATTACGCAGTTTATGAATAAATTTTACGCTTTTAAAGTTACAAGTAGCGGAGTTAATGAAACACCTACCGTATCAACAGTAACACAGACTGTTTTTCCGCGTATTAATGATATAGGATCCAATGTTACAGCTATTGGTTATTTAAAAGTATCCCCAGACGGATCTAAGATTGCAATCGCACATAGTTCCACGTCATTAGGGAGCCCAACATTGGGTAAACGTAGGTCTGGAAAAGTATTATTGTATGACTTTAACAACACTACGGGTAACGTTACAAACGAAAAATTAATTTTAGAAAACTCTTATCCTTATGGTGTTGAGTTTTCGCCAAATTCTAAATTATTATATGTTACCGCAACACAATTTAGTATCGAAGATAGTTTTGTAGACAGTTCTCTGTTTCAATATAATACAGAAAGCAGTAATATAGCAGGCTCACAATATACAGTTAATACATCTTCAAATGTTGCTGGAGCATTACAATTAGGTATTAACGGGAAAATTTATAGAGCAGGATATTCCATATTTAGTACAGGTACCCATCTGTCGGTTATAAACGACCCTAATTCGGTAGGTAATAATTGTAATTATACGCATAACTCTTTTTTCCTTCAAGGCAGAACTTCTCAAATTGGACTTCCTCCATTTATACAATCTATATTCAAGTTTTCTTTTGATTTTGAAGACACTTGCTATAACGACAACACTCATTTTTACATTACCTCAGAGGATCCTTATGATAGTGTTTTATGGGATTTTGGAGACGGAACAAGTTCAACCGAAATTGAGCCTTACCATACATACGCGCAATCAGGAAATTATTTAGTAAAACTAATAATGACTTTAAATGGTATAGACTACCAACCTTTGCAAAAAATAGTAAAAATAGAATCAGTTCCAGATGTTATTCAAACACCTTACGATCTTATAACATGTGACTCATTTGATAACGACGCCACAGATGGCATAACTATTTTTAGTTTAAAAGATGCAAATATCGGGTTACTAATAGACCCTACAGAATATATTGACGTGTATTACTACCATACATTAGATGAAGCCACAAGTGATATTGATAACCAATACGCAATTAACCATGACAACTATACTAACCAGTTTAATGAAGAAATTGTTGTTGCCAAAGTCAAATACCCTGATGCACTTTGTTATAGTATAGCCTATGTTAGATTATCAACTACCCAAGCTGTAGATGTTGGCATGTACCAACTAGAAGCCTGCGATTTATACAACTCATCTTCTGCCCTATTTGACTTATCCACAATAAGGGATCAAGTAATAGCTAATCTGCCATTAACAGGAGATATTACTGTCAAATTTTATCTTTCGCAAGCCAATGCTGCTGGAAACATAAATAGCCTTCCTGATACTTACAATTCTGGAAATAACCTACTTTATATCTCTATTAGTAATGAAAATGTTTGTTATGGCTATGGTCAATTAGAGCTTATTCTACGTGATTTCCCCGACTTAGAAGATCAAAACATAGAAATATGCTCAAGAGATTTCCCTTTAACGTTAGAAACTGGACTAACACCCGCAGAGGTTGCCAATTATAATATTACTTGGAGCACGACTGAAACCACTAACAGCATAGTTGTAAATCAGCCTGGCATATACAACGTAACAATATCTGATCCGATTTTAAACTGTGAAAAATCTAGTGCTGTAATAGTTACACAATCCCCATTACCCGAAATAGAACAGGTGTTAATCGATGATTATACTGCAACTATTATACTTGCTGAAAGTCAAAGTGTTTTTGAATTTGCTATGGACAACGCCAATGGTGTTTTTCAAGAATCAAATGTGTTTAATAATTTAGCTCCAGGAATACACACTATTTATGTTAGAGATATAAATCAATGCGAAATCATCTCAAAAGATATAACAGTCATGGGGTTTCCAAAATACTTCACACCAAATAACGATTCTAATCATGATTATTGGAATGTGATAGGCTTGGAAGGAAACCAATATAATTTTATATTAATGTATATTTACGACAGATATGGAAAATTAATAACCATGTTTAATCCAACAACATCACTAGGATGGGATGGTAAGTATAATCAAAAGCTATTACCACAAAATGATTACTGGTATAAACTACGCTTGTCTGACGGGACGTATTACAGTGGTCATTTTACTTTAAGGCAATAAAAAATTACATGAAAGATCAAACAGCGCTAACCACTAGAGACTGGTTAGCAATAGAACGTACTAAACTTGCTAACGAGCGTACTTTTCTAGCCTATTTTCGTACGTTTTTAGTTATACTAGGAACAGGAATAACCATTTTAAAACTAGACCTATTTGCGGACCTTAAAAACTATGGTATTACACTAATTGCAATAGCTCCAATTATTTTACTTATAGGCGTATTTAGATTATTTAAAGTTAAACGTACTATTAAAAAACATTATAAAGTTTAATTTTGAAATTAGTTTCGCTCACGCGGAAATAAAACATGTTGTAATGAAAGCAGTATCCGTAGTCACCATACGTAAAGAGTTAAAACACAAAACCAGCGAAGAGCTAGCTGAGCTTTGCTTACGTCTATCCCGATTTAAAAAAGAAAATAAAGAACTACTAACCTATTTGCTTTTTGAAGCAGATAGCGAAGCAGGATATATTGAAACTGTTAAGGCCGAAATTGACGAACAATTTGAAATAATAAATACCGATAGCTTTTTTTACATTAAAAAAAGTGTGCGTAAGATTTTACGAAACACAAAAAAATACATCCGCTACTCGCTTAATAAAGAGACTGAAGTCGAACTACTACTCTACTTTTGTAAAAAGCTTAAAACAATGAAACCTTCAATCTCAAGAAATACAACGTTAACCAATTTGTATGATAGAAATATTGAAGCCATTACAAAAAAAATACTAGCATTACACGAGGACTTACAGTATGACTATACTATGGCGTTGGAGGATATGTAAAAACAACTTAATATAAAACTACTCAAAAACAAAAAAGCCAACCTTATCGGTTGGCTTTTTAATATTATATTTAAAAGTATTATGCAGTTTGCATGCTATGTTTTCCTTCGTATACTTCTTCAATCAACTTTTTATTAAACGCTGGCAAATCGTCAGGATTACGACTAGTCACTAAACCTTCGTCTACGACTACTTCACTATCCTCCCATTTAGCACCTGCATTTACTAAATCTGTTTTAATGGAGCTAAACGATGTTACTTTACGTCCTTGCAATACGTCTGCCTCTGCTAATAACCATGGTGCGTGACAAATTGCTCCTACAGGTTTTTTATTTGCGAAGAAGGATTTTATAAACCGAATTGCTTCTGGATTACGCCTTAATTTATCGGGATTGATAACACCTCCAGGTAAAACAAGTGCATTATAATCGTCTTGACTTACTTGATCTAGAGTTTTATCTACGTCATAACTATTACTCCAGTTACCGTCTGCCCATCCTTTTATTTTTCCTGATTGTTCTGAGACGATGTGCACGTCTGCGCCTGCTTCTTTTAAAGCTTGTATTGGTTGTTTTAATTCACTTTCTTCAAATCCATTTGTTGCTAAAATCGCAACTTTCTTTCTCTCTAAGTTTTCCATTGTTCTGTTTTGGTTTTAGTTGTTACTATTTCGATTCACATCTAAAGTACTAAAAACACTAGTGTTTACAGAATTACAGCATTAGTTTAACTTGGATTTAATAGGATTTGTTAAAGGATAATAGTTAAGTGTTAAATACTAAATTATAACGTTAAAAGATTTAACTATTTAGGTTCAATAATTAAATATACAGAAGTACTATCACCAACATTTAAGACTTCATGTTCGCTAATTTTATCTTTAGACCAAGTCACACCAGTTGTTACAGGAATAGTCCGTGTGCCATTTGCATCTGTAATTTGAAACGTGCTTCCAGCTAATGTATAGCCAAAATGCGGTTTATGATAGTGCTTTTGGTGTCCAACATTGGGAGGAAATGTACACTTTAAAATACGTTGCTTTTTTGTTTCATTTAAAACCTCGCAAACTTTTTTCCCTTTCCAACCAGCTTCTAGCGGGTCTGGAAGTGTTTCTACTGTTTTGCATGCAGAAAATAAAACTAAAAATATGATTATATAATAGGGTTTCATGTTAAGATAAATAAAAATTAATACATGATTTTTACTAACATCTCCTTAAGCAAATCACCTTGTGGTACAGCATTACTATCCACACCTTTACTTTTACCATCAAACTCGCGCAGCGTTGCAATAACCTGGCTTACTTTACGCATTGGGTAATGTCGTGACGCCTCAATATATTCGTTAACAAAATAGGGGTTAACGCGCAGAGCTGAAGCTACAGCACGAGGATTTCTATCCGACATACCATGTAAATGTAACAGTTGAGAGAAAAAACTAAACAATAACGAAACGGTCAAAACCATCGGGTTATCTTTTGGGTTTTCAGCAAAATAATGTACGATTTTAAACGCTTGCGCTGTGTTTTTAGATCCAATAGCCTTACGCAACTCAAAGTTATTGTAATCTTTACTGATTCCAATATTTTCTTCGATATGATCTGGTGTAATCTGCGTGTCTTTAGGTAAGACTATCTGCAACTTATCCAATTCATTACTCAATTTACTTAAATCTGTACCTAAAAACTCTACTAGCATCTGGGATGCTTTTGGCGTAATAGAATATCCTTTTGGTGACAATACGCGACTAATCCAATCCGGAACTTGATTTTCATAAAGCTTTTTACTTTCAAAAACAACACCAGATTTTTTAATTTCTTTATAAACAGCTTTACGTTTGTCTACCTTTTTATATTTATAACAAATTACTAAAACCGTTGTAGGTTGCGGATTTTTGGCATAAGCTGCTAATTGATCGATGGTTCTAGCTAAATCTTGTGCTTCTTTTACAATTACCACTTGGCGTTCTGCCATCATAGGATAACGCTTAGCATTGCTCACAATATCTTCAACCGTTACATCACGACCGTACAAAACCATTTGGTTAAAACCACGTTCTTCCTCCGTTAACACGGTTTTTTCTATATAATCCGAAATTTTATCAATATAATAGGCCTCCTCACCCATCAATAAATAGATAGGTTTAAGGTTCTTGTTTTTTATATCAATGACTAACTGTTTGACTTCGTCCAAAGGAAAAAATTTTAAAAATTTGGTTTTTGACTTATGAAGGTTAACTTTGAAGAAAACCGAATACAATTTAATGCAAGAGTTAAACTTTCCAAAGTTTGAGTTTCGATTCAAAAATAACGAAAATAAAGTATCTATTTTTGATGTTATACGTAAAAGATTTATGGTCTTACAACCAGAAGAATGGGTAAGACAACATTGTGTACACTATTTAATTACCGTTAAAAAGTACCCGATCTCTTTAATTAACGTAGAAAAAGAACTAAAAGTCAATGATTTAAAAAAGCGCTATGACATTGTTGTGTTTAACACGGATGGCACTATCCATTTAATTGTAGAGTGTAAAGCACCTAAAATAGAAATTAAACAAAATACGTTTGACCAAATAGCACGTTATAATTTGGCGTTAAACGCGACCTTTTTAATGGTTACCAACGGTATTAATCATTATTATTGCAACATGGACTTTGAAGCAGAAAAGTATCATTTTTTACAAGATATTCCGGAATATAACGCGCAACACTAAGTAAAACACCAAATAACAACTAAATATCTCTTTTTTGAATATAGCAGTAGTCATACTAAATTGGAATGGAAAAGCATTGCTTGAGCAATTTTTACCCGCTGTGGTCTCCTACTCTCAAGGTGCTACTATTTATGTAGCGGATAATGCATCCTCAGATGATTCTGTTGCATTTATAAAAGCAAACTATCCTGAAGTAAAAATTATTCAAAATAAAGAAAATGGTGGTTATGCTAAAGGTTACAATGATGCTTTACAACATGTTGAAGAAGCTATTTATTGCCTTTTAAATAGTGATATCGAAGTTACTCCAAATTGGTTGACGCCCATAGTTGATGCTTTTAAATCGGAAAGTGAAACTGCTATTATTCAACCAAAAATTTTAGACTACAAAGCTAAAACTAAGTTTGAATACGCAGGTGCAGCAGGAGGTTTTATAGATAAATTTGGCTACCCTTATTGCAGAGGTCGTATTTTTGATACTATAGAAGAAGACACTAATCAATATCAAAATGCTCCTATTTTTTGGGCTTCAGGTGCTTGTTTCTTTATCAGGAAATCTACGTTTAGAGCATTACAAGGTTTTGATGAGACCTTTTTTGCACACATGGAAGAGATTGATTTATGCTGGAGAGCATTTAATCTAAACTATAACACAAAATACATTGGTGATTCAACCGTATATCACGTTGGAGGCGCCACTTTAAACGCTAGCAATCCCAAAAAAACCTATCTTAATTTTAGAAATAGCTTATTTACTATTACTAAAAATGCTAGCGGAAATTTACCTTCACTAATTTTTATAAGGTTAATCTTAGACGGTGTTGCTGCTGCAAAGTTTTTATTTAATTTAAAATTTAAGCATATTTTTGCAATACTTAAAGCACATCTGTCGTTCTACAGGCATCTAAATTCGCTTTTAAAAGCAAGACAAAAAAGCAAACAGAAATCAGGCTACTTTACAAAAAAGTCTGTTGTTTGGTCTTATTTTATAGCTAAAAAGCGTAGTTTTAGTCAATTATAAGCCTTTTAGCAAAAATTTTGTTAAACCGTATTTTAACATTTTAATTATTTATACTTTTGACGAGTATAAATTTAATTTATCATTCAATAATTATGAAAAAAATCCTATTACTAAGTGCAAGTGCACTTTTATTATTAAGCTCATGTGTATCTAAAAAAGAATTTGCTGCATTAGAAGCAAAACAAAAAGAAACACAGGATTTATTAAACACAGCAACTGTAAAATTAAACTCTTGTTTAGCTGACGAAGCAGCATCTGCAGCTCGTCTTAAAGAAATTCAAGCACGTTTAACAGATATTAAAGCAAATAACCTTGCTTTAATTGAAAGTACTAAAGACATGACAATGTTAACTGCACAAGGTGCTAAAAACGTTGAAAAATCTTTAGAAAGTTTAAAAGAAAAAGATTTAAGAATTACAAGATTACAAGATGCGTTAACTAAAAAGGACAGTGTAACACTGGCTTTAGTAACAAGTTTAAAGAAAGAAGTTGGATTAAACGATCCAGACATCGAAATCAATGTTGAAAAAAGCGTTGTATTTATCTCTTTATCTGACAAGTTATTATTCCAAAGTGGAAGCTACTACATCTCTTCAAGAGCTAACGAAATTTTAGGAAAAGTTGCTACAGTAATTAATGGTAAGCCAAACTTTGAAGCAATGGTAGAAGGTCATACAGACAACGTACCTTACAATAAAGGTGGTGTGTTAGTCGACAACTGGGACTTAAGTGTAAAACGTAGTACAGCTATTGTTAGAGCATTACAAGATTTAGGTGTTGATCCTAAACAATTAATTGCAGCAGGACGTGGTGATCATTTACCTTTAGTTTTAAACGACTCTCCAACAAACAGAGCAATTAACAGAAGAACTAAGATCTATATCTTACCTAAGATTGATCAATTTTACGAAATGATTGAAACTGAAATGAAAAATTTATCTAAAGAATAAGTTTTCTTTTATATAAAACAGAAAAGCTCAACCGAAAGGTTGGGCTTTTTTTATGCACTTAATTTAAAATGTCTTTTTATGTATAATACTGGTGTAAATACCCTCAGCACTACAGGGATACACTCTATAATAACAGAAATTTAGTAAAGCCTTATTTATCGTGACACCACACAGACAACTCATTACCTGAAGGATCTAAAAACTGAAAACGACTACCACCAGGAAACGAAAAGATATCCACACTAAGTGTACCTCCAAATTCTAAAATTTTAGTCTTAGCTTGCTTTAAATTATCATGATAAATAACTATTAAAGCTCCATTACTTATAGCTTGCTCTGTTTTTTCAAAACCACCAGCAATTCCGCTAGCTTCAAATGCTACATAGTTTGCGCCATAATCTGTAAATTGCCATCCAAACGCTTTATTGTAAAAGGTTTTTACAGCTTCCAAATCATGAGCTTTAAACTCGATATAATTAATATGGTTGTTGGTTGGTTTCATTATTGACAAGTTTCAAGATAGTCTGCTCTTTATTCCTAAATAAATTTAAAAATAAATCTTTTTCAATTTAATTGAATTAAAAAATCTCTATACTTCCTTTTCCTTCTCTAATAATTTCAGGCTGATCACCAGACAAGTCAATAATAGTAGAGCCCTGATTATCTCCGTAACCACCATCAATAACTAAATCGACAAGGTTACCCCACTTTTCTAGAATCAATTCAGGATCTGTAGTGTATTCTAATATGGTATCTTCATCTCTAATAGATGTAGATACTATTGGATTGCCCAAAGCCTTTACTATTTCTAAAGCAATGGCATTATTAGGTACACGTATACCAACCTCTTTTTTCTTCTTAAAAGCAGCTGGTAATGTTTTAGAGCCAGGTAAAATAAAAGTATATGGACCTGGTAATGCTCTTTTTAATATTTTAAAAGTTGAACTGTCTATTTGTTTTACGTAATCTGATAAATTACTTAAATCATGGCAGATAAAGGAAAAATTAGCTTTTTCAAGCTTAACCCCTTTTATTCTAGCAATACGCTCTAATGCTTTTGCATTAGTAATATCACAACCTAATCCATAAACCGTATCCGTAGGGTATATAATAAGTCCGCCTTTTTTTAAGACGTTAACAACCTTTTTAATCTCCTTTGGATTTGGGTTTTCTTCGTAAATCCTGATAAATTCTGCCATAATATTTAGTTTTATGTTTATCCTATAAGCTGAAGTTTTGCAAAACGTAATAATAATTTCTTTTTACCACCAAACTGAAAATTGATTTCTGCTTTAACATCCGCACCTTTGCCTTCAATGCTAAGGACATCTCCTCTACCAAATTTTAAGTGTTTTACTATATTACCTACTGCTAATTCTCCTTCAATTAAGTTAGCCTCTGCCGATGGAACTACTTCTGAAGCTTTTTTTAATTTTTTTGGTACACTAATTTCGAAATTTACTGGGTCTTTCTTCTTTGCCACTTTCTTTTGTAATTTAGGTTGTATTGCTTTTTTAAATCTAATTTTGTTTGGTGGTGTATCTCCAAAAATATCTGCTGATAACATTGGGTTAATACGCCTTTCTTCTATTGGAGTAATTATGTCTAGAAACTGATCGTCTATTTCTTCAATAAAACGACTAGGTTCTGAGTCCACTAATTTTCCCCAACGGTATCTTGATAATGCATAAGTTAAATATGCTTTTTTCTCTGCTCTTGTTAATGCTACATAAAATAAACGACGTTCTTCTTCTAGTTCACTACGTGTATTCATACTCATAGCACTTGGAAACAAATCTTCTTCTAATCCAACGACAAAGACATTACTAAACTCTAATCCTTTAGACGAGTGAATAGTCATTAACGCTACGTGATCCGGATCTCCTTTATCGCCATCTAAATCTGTTGCTAAGGCTACATCTTCTAGAAACTCTGCTAAATCATCTTTTGAATCAGCAATTTCTAATTGGCCTTCAACAAAATCTTTAATACCGTTTAATAATTCTTCGACATTCTCCAAACGCGTCACGCCTTCAGGAGTACCATCTTTATTAAACTCTTTGATTAAACCACTTGTTTTAGTTACATATTCTGCTAAATCAAAAGCATTTGCTGTTTGATTCATTACTTGATAACTTTTAATAAGCGT
The DNA here is from genome assembly GCF_002836085.1 of Olleya sp. 1-3. Lineage (NCBI taxonomy): Bacteria > Pseudomonadati > Bacteroidota > Flavobacteriia > Flavobacteriales > Flavobacteriaceae > Olleya > Olleya sp. 1-3. The sequence continues at coordinate 48,961 of NZ_PJBW01000002.1, read as the reverse complement.
TACAAAATCTCTAAGCTTATTTTTAGTTCCCGAATTTATATTTATGTCTACGGTGTCAATATTTTCTAATAAACCGAAAATAGTTTTACCACTCTCATTAGCAGCAACCATTAAACGATCAATAGTTGTTTGACCAATACCACGACCTGGATAATTAATAACACGTTTTAAAGCTTCCTCATCAGAAGAATTTAAAATCAAACGTAAATACGCGGTCACATCTTTTATTTCTTTTCTTTGATAAAAAGACAATCCTCCATAAATACGATACGGAATACTTCTTTTACGCAAAGCTTCCTCCATTGCACGAGATTGCGAATTGGTACGATATAAAATAGCAAAATCGCTGTTAGGTACGTGATCTGTCATTTTTGTTTCCCAAATAGCACTTGCTACAAAACGACCTTCGTCACCATCCGTTAAACTACGGTGCACTTGTACTTTTGGACCTTCATCATTTGCTGTCCAAACGATCTTTTCTAATTTTGTCTGGTTATGTTCTATTACTGAGTTTGCTGCACCAACAATGTTTTTTGTTGAACGGTAATTTTGCTCTAAACGGTACATCTTAACATTATCATAATCCTTTTGGAAATTTAAGATATTACTGATGTTTGCCCCTCTAAACGCATAAATACTTTGCGCATCATCCCCTACTACACATATGTTTTGAAAACGGTCCGCTAATGCACGAACGATTAAATACTGACTATGGTTTGTATCTTGATACTCATCCACCAAAATGTATCTAAACTTATCTTGATATTGTGCTAAAACCTGAGGGAATCTTGTTAATAACTCATTGGTACGTAAAAGCAAATCATCAAAATCCATTGCTCCAGCTTTAAAGCAACGCTCTACATAAGCCTGATATATCTCTCCCATTTTTGGACGTCTAGACATCACGTCAGCCTCCATTAATTCTGGATTATTAAAATAAGCTTTAACAGTAATCAAACTGTTTTTGTAAGATGAAATCCTACTGTAAACTTGTTTCGTTTTATATAAATCTTTGTCTAAGCCCATTTCCTTTATGATAGACCCCATCAATTTCTGAGAATCTTGGGTATCATAAATAGTAAAATTACTTGGATATCCTAAATGATGCCCTTCAAAACGAAGAATTTTAGCAAAAACGGAGTGAAATGTTCCCATCCATAAGTTTTTAGCCTCACTAGCTCCAACTATTTCTGCAATCCTTCCTTTCATTTCCTTAGCCGCCTTATTGGTAAAGGTTAAGGCTAGAATATTAAATGAGTCAATACCTTTGCTCATTAAATAGGCTATCCTGTAGGTAAGTACACGTGTTTTACCCGATCCTGCACCTGCGATAATAATCATAGGTCCATCTACTTGAACGGTAGGCTCGTACTGTGCTTCGTTTAACTGACTTAGATACTTTTCCAAATTGCTTGTTTTTTTAAGGTTACAAAAATAGTTAATGTAACCGTTTTAACCCCTTGTATTTGTTAATAATTATAAACAATTACTCATCTTTTGTACCATCTCCTGCCATAGCAGAGATTAAACCTGCTTGTGTGTTTTTCCAAACAAAATTAAAAATAGACTTTGTACTATCTCTAGTCACTGTTTTAGTATCGCTATCTCTAAAGTTATCCGGCTGATTACTACTGTTTTTAGATACAAAAAGATTAATTATTCCGGAAAGCAGCTTGTTTTTCTCTTTCCCATTATCTTTAAGAATGATAATATCAAAATTAGTATACTTCGTCTTTAAATTTACTGTGGATGTGTTAGAATTTCCATCAATGGTAAAATAAGTCTTAATCAAATCACCTTCTAGCTTTAAATTTAAATTGGGTTGCATAAACGGATTTAAGTCGGCAGCTTTTAGTTTTCCCAATTCTGCTTTAAACACAAAATTGTCAGTTTTATTAGCAACATCAAAAGCCCAATTAACAGCAAGAGGAGTACTTTCCATGAAAATACAATCTAAAGCAATTGTTGTTTGATTTGGCAACTGATAACCATTGCCTACGTTTTTTAATTGCCCATTAAAGCGTTTAAAGTGCAATTGACCCGCATCATGATCCTGTTTTACTTTTTCTTTATAAATGATTGCACCATCTACTATATCCACTTGCTTGACTTGTAACTTAAAGTCCAAATCTCTTAACATTTTACTGTACAGCGGTTTTAGCGTCAAATCATCAACAACCAATTTATCACGATAAATATTAAATACGGGCAAGTTAATAACTAGTTTATCACTTGAAAACCCATTGATTTTTTTGTTTTCAAACGTAACCTTTTGGTTCTGAATTTCTATTTTTGGGATTCTCAAATCAAAATGATCACGTTCTGTTGTAATCACTTTAGAAAATTCTTCTTTTGTATAATTCGTCTTTAGACTAAATCCCTCTATGCTAACATTGTTATTATCTAGTGTAAAGTCGTCCACAGTAATTGTTTCAAAAACACCTACTTTATATTTTAAATTAGTACCATTTAAAATTGAATTGTTAAATACAAAAGGTACTTTGGAGTCAGAGTTTGGGTCCATTAAAAATTCAGTAATAGCAAAATCAAGTTTTTCTGCTTTAACAATTAACGAATCATTAGCACGATCAAAAATGACTAGATTAGCATTACTTATTGTCAAATTATCTGCATGTAACACCTGCTTTAAATTATCCATTACAGATTGACCACCTGTCTCAGTACTCACTAAAGCATTATGATAATACGTAATTTTTGGATCTTTAAAATCAATAGTTTTAACCGCTATTTTATTGTTAATCATATAATCCCAATAACTAAACCCAGAAACAGAAAACGTCGTCATAGCAATTGTAGCATTGACTTTACCTGTTGTTTTTCCTGTGACTTTAAGACTAGGGGCTTCCAAATTAATATGCCCAGTTAAAAGGTTTAACTCTATATCCTGATAATCTAAAGCCATAGATTCTGGTAAATTAACGACAGCAGCTTTTATTTTGTTTTTTACTATTGCTTGCCCTACAAACAACAAAACTGTTGAAACTAAGACACAAAGGGCTATTATTAGTGTTATTTTCTTTCTTTTTTGACTCATATTATAAAGATAACCGATAGATCCTAAATACCAATTTTTTACAAATATCTTAACATCAGTAGTACCTACCGTCTACTTAAGGGATTACAATCCTCTAAAACCAGAGTAATAAAGTGTTAAAACAATGGTCATTTACTATTTTATAAAACTAATTAGCTTGTAATTATAGATAATCCTTATTTTTGATGAAACCTTTGATTAAAAATATGGATACATTTATAAACTTAATTTCAAATATTTCTTGGTGGCTTTGGATAATTATAGTACTTGTTCTTGTTGCTGTACGAGACATTTTTCAGAAAAAACACACCATTAGTCATAACTTTCCAATAGTTGGTCATTTTAGATATATGCTGGAAAAAATTGGTCCAGAATTAAGACAATATCTTGTTGCTAACAACAGGGAAGAGCTACCATTTAACCGTATTGAACGTGGTTGGATTTATGCTTCTGCAAAAAAAGAAAACAACTATGAAGGTTTTGGTACAGACCGCGATATTTATGCACATCAACACATATTTATAAATAATGCCATGATGCCTTATAAGGTTGCAGATTCGCATCCACACGCTACAGATAAATCGTTTTTACCTTGTGCTAAAGTTATGGGAGAACATAGTAAACGTAAAAAACCGTTTAGACCGGGTTCTATAATTAATGTCTCAGCGATGAGTTTTGGCTCGCTTTCCGCGAAAGCGGTAGAATCTCTAAACAAAGGGGTTAAAATAGCAGGCGCTTACCATAATACTGGAGAAGGTGGTTTATCTCCTTATCACAGTCATGGTGGAGATGTCGTGTTTCATTTTGGAACAGGTTATTTTGGTGTTCGTGGAAAAGACGGTGGTTTTTCTATGGAGAAAATGGTAAAATTAGTCGAAGACAATCCTTTTGTTAGAGCTATAGAAGTTAAACTATCTCAAGGTGCAAAACCTGGAAAAGGTGGCGTATTACCTGGTGCCAAAATAACACCAGAAATTGCAAAAATTAGAGGTGTTGAAGTTGGAAAAGACGTCCTATCGCCTCCTAATCATAAAGCGTTTTCTAACGTACCTGAATTAGTAGATTTTATTGAAGCTATTGCTGAAAAAACAGGACTACCTGTTGGTATTAAAGCTGCTATTGGAAAGCTAGAACAATGGGAAGAATTAGCAGATATTATGGTTAAAACTGGAAAAGGTCCAGATTTTATTACCGTTGACGGTGGTGAAGGTGGTACTGGTGCTGCCCCTCCAAGTTTTGCCGATCATGTTAGTTTACCATGGGTGTATGGTTTTGGGGATTTATATAAATTATTTCAGAGTAAAGGCTTAAGCGAGCGTATTGTATTTATTGGTAGTGGTAAATTAGGTTTCCCTGCCAAAGCAGCAATGGCGTTTGCAATGGGTGCCGATTGTATTAATGTAGCACGTGAAGCTATGATGAGTATTGGTTGTATCCAAGCGCAAGTTTGCCATACTAACACGTGCCCAAGTGGTGTTGCTACGCAAAGTAAATGGTTACAAAATGGTATTGATCCGACTTTAAAATCCGAACGTCTAGCACAATATTTTAGCACATTTAGAAAAGAGTTTGTCGAAATTACGCATGCTGCAGGATATGAACATCCATGCGAATTTAAAATGACTGATATTGAAGTTAATGTAGATGATCACAATTTATCAAAAGAATTGGATAGTACTTATGGTTACACCAAAACAGTAGTTCCGTTTAACGGAATACAAAGTTTAAAGGATTGTAAATATTTAGGAGGAAAAGCTTAAATCAAACTATTACAAACTAAAAAAGAGGCTTCAACTGAAGCCTCTTTTTTTTACATAAATTTGAGTTTTATTTTTAATTTATCGACTATCCTTTTCTTAATTTATTTACAATTAGACTGTCATCTTAAAAACAGCCAAAGGGTTATTATGTTTAACTCTTTGAAAAGTTTCGACTACGCTCAACCTGACATTGCGGTTTTAATTTACTTATAATAATTATGTTATTATTAATTAAACTCAAACTATAACACTAATTATCTCTTAATACATGTATGGCTGCGGATAAGGACTTAACTACGCCATTATTATCTGTATAACTTCCTGTAATTGTAATATCTATATACTGTCCTACTGTTCCAAAATTTGTAATTGTAGATGCTAATGTATTCGGCACACCGTGATCTATATTCAGGCTGTTTAGCTCAATTCCAATATATGAAGAACCATTATCTGGATGCGTCCCTAAAGTAGTTGTACTTCCACTTATTAAAATACTTTCCCCAATATCGTTCTGACCACCAATACTTACAGAAGTCGAACTCCAAGAATCTGCAGTAATATTACTTAAAAAGTAGTCTACAGGATCATTATCTACTTGAAGTGTAATATATTCTGACACTGCGTTACAAGCTATTATATTTCCAACATCGGCACTTCCAAAATTATACGAGATAGTATCCGTTTCCTGAAACGTATCGTAGTCTACACCTTCTAAACTAAAACTTGTTAAGGCAGCACACTGAATAACAGATAACGTGAAATCGCCATTAGTTACAGGTACCGATGCTAATTGATTGCCATAAATTATTGAAGCATAACCATTAGTTACATTTGTGTTTGCACAGTTAACTAAAGTACCACTAATTACAGTTGCTGTAACAGATGGTAATACTAAACTATAATTAGTATCTGCTGAAAAAGAACCGATGTTAGACGAAAACACCTCAACACCACATGGATCAAATGCTTTTAAAGTAAAGGCTTCGTTTATTGGAACAAAACCACAAATATTACCATCGCCATTAGTAAAAGCCGTTCTTCCATTAACTGCATTACTTTCAATAAGTTTAATATCAAGATTAGCTAATGGATTATTATTAGCATCCACAGCATTTATACATAAAATTACCGCAGGAAATGGCGCATCCCAGTTCCACCATGAAAAATGAGAAACTTCTCCTTGATACTTTCCGCCAACCAATGTTGCTTCTCCATCTTCCATCCAGACACCAGAAACCTCATCAAAATGCCATAATGGAATTGTTGCTGGTGCTACTCCGTTTTGTGCTGGATTTATAGGCAACTCTATTTGTGCCACACTTCCATCTGCAATATTCAATTTTTCCCCTGAAGCGCCTTTTAATTCTACATTTAACATCCCGTAAGACACTAAAACACGTTCTTCCCCATTAGCATTTTCCGCCTGTAAGTTCCCTGGCATAATTGCTTCGATCGCAGGGTTAGACGTTTCTAAGTGATACATGTAAACATCTACATTTCCTGAATAAGCATTCCCGTTTTCATCTTTAAAAGCACCATCAAAACTCACTTTAGCGCCATTACTTAATGTAACCTCACTACTACTACCCGATGCTACTGTGCTTACTAGAGTTTCTGCTACAAGCATAATATTAATCATATTGGTTCCCGAAGTTGGCACTACAGATCGCATTCCTTTTAAATAACCAGGTTTTTGCGCTGTAATAAATCCCAATCGCTCTTTAACAGAAACATCATTAATTACAAACATTCCATTATTATCTGTAATTGCTGTTTTATTACCTATTGTAATATTTACATTATCTAAAGGTATAGAAGACTGATCTACAATACGTCCCATAAAATCTCGTTGAATATTAGAACCAAAATCTATTTGAGAATTCCCTGACGTACCTTCTGGCACTTCTGGCATATCAACAGATTCGTTAGGATTACAAGATGTCAATACCATCATTAGCATGACCATTACACCAAGTATTAATTTAAAGTTTGCGTTTAAAGTTTTCATAATTTAAAGTTTTAACTGTTTAGAATTTATCATTTATATAGTTATATAAACTGATATTGATTTCTGTTACCCCTTGAGACCATGTTTTTATGATTTATTTTAAAATAAGCACCTAGACCTAACAGCTAACCTATTGTAAAACAGAAACAACAATTCAAAAATAGCTAACAATACTTTTTTTAAACCCTGCTAATTTATTATCGACCGTCTTCATTCTATTAAAAACAGTTTTGATTCCATTATCGGTTTTCTTGTACAATAATTTAAAAGACATTATGTTTGTTATACTAAACAAACAACTTATGGAAGAACAATTATTAAATGTCGTCATGTATTCTGTCCCTTCAATCATCACAGGGGTTATAGCTTATCTTTTTTTTAGAGAACACATGCAGAACGAAGAAGAGCGTCGTAAATTTAATATTGTAAAAACCCTTAGTAAAGAGTCTTTACCGGTAAGACTTCAGGCTTATGAGCGTTTAGCACTGTTTTTAGAACGTATATCTCCAAACAAATTATTGTTACGTGTAGCACCGTTATCATCGGACAAACAATCTTACGAAGACTTATTAATAAAAAGTATCGAGCAAGAATTTGAGCACAACCTATCACAACAAATTTATTTAAGCGACGACTGTTGGACTATAGTTACCGCATCTAAAAGTGCAACTATACAATTAATTAGAAAAGTAAGCATGAGCGAAAAAATAGACTCTGCAAGTAAACTTAGAGAAGCTATTTTAAACGAAATGCTTGACAAAGCAGCACCAAGTAATGCCGGTTTACATTATATTAAAAAGGAAGTTGCGGAAATCTGGTAACCAAATTTTACAAAAAAATAAAAAAGCCCTATCAAACTATAGGGCTTTTTTTATGTACATAGTGCATCAATACAATGCAATTACACTTTATTTAATGGGTACAGTAGAGCTATACTCATCATGATTTTCATATTTACCTTGCGCATACAAATACCCTTGTAACCACCACTCTTCCATCAGTTTCTTATTAAAAATCAATGAGTTTTCTGTTAACTTAGTTGGTGTATAATATAGGTTTAGCTTCACATTTCTGTGTTTTGCAGCCAATTTTCCAATTGCAATATCCCCTTTTTCTACTTGATCTAATAAATGCCCAAATAGGTTAATCATTAACGAAAACGGGTTTTTGCCCAACACCTTGTTGTATTCCAAATTTTCGCTTTCTAAAACTATAGCATCCACTTCTGTAGCGCCACGCAAAATAGCTTCTCTTATTGGTATTACACAACCTAAACCACCATCTGCATACTCAAAACCATCTTTTATTGCCAATGACATAAACGGAATATAATTGCACGAAATCCAAACCCACTCGCAAAACTCCTCGTAGCTATAATCGTTAATAGACTTATACTCCACTCGGTTTTTAGATAAATTAGTAACCGTAACCACAACATCTTCTTTAGTGGCTTTAATTGTATCATATTCAGCTTTAGTAAAATGCTCTTTAATATGTTTTTTTAGGTTTTTACTTTCTCCAAAAGTTCGTTTTCGTTTAATAAATTGCAAGGCAGTATTAAAATAGTTAATCGACACATACTCTCTATCGCCTTTTTTCTTAACCACAAATGGATTAATACTAAAAATCGAATTCTGATTAACATGTGTATAAATATCGTAAAGCTTACCAATATTACCGGTAGCCAAATGCGGAATTAACAAACTTCCTGTAGATGTTCCCAAAAACATATCATACTGTTTTCCTTCTTGTTCAATTAAATGTTGCGCAACACCACCTGCAAATGCACCTTTACTTCCTCCTCCAGATATGACTAATGCTTTCAAATTATTGTTTTTGGTTATCCTGCAAATTACTAATTATAGATTTATATTTTTCATTTTCAGATAACAAATCTACAAGTTGCTTAGCAAAACTCTTGAAACGCCAATTATGGTGCTTCGTCGCCTCTAAAAGATTTGTCAAAGCAACAGGATTAAACACACCCAAGCTAGACAAGGTTTCAAAAGCATTTTGTCGTCTTGAAAAGGGTTGCGTAGGATTTGTATAACCTACTAATTCATTAAAAAAAGCTTCCGTTTTATCTTGCTCATACTCTGGTGTAGCAATAGCTAGAGCCAACCATAAGATTCTAATATTATAATTATTAAAACCGTAAATCGTCTTTGTTTGCTCTAAATATAGGTTTCGCTTACGCGGAAAATTGGCCCATAGGTTATACAATGCTGCTTCAATGGTAATATAAGAAGCATCATTAAGCAACCCTTCATACTGCTTTTGATATTTTAAAGGAACCGTTCTCAAGCCTAAAGCCAAAGTTTGTCTTAACTGAATTTGGTCCGAATTAAACGCCTCTAAAATTAAATCGTCAGAAGTAGGATACTCTGGTTTTGATAACGCTTCCTCTAAAACCGAAACTTGAATAGCATGAAACCCTTGAGGTAAAGTTGTAATTAAGCTAGACGGAATGTAATTATCATCTGCATCAGTCCTGTAACTTAAATATGGGTTAGTCTGCTTGGTTATTAAAAACGAAGCGGTTTCATTGTCTTCTAAACTGGCTATCATTTGTCCCTCCAACAATGCAGGAGATTTTAACCAACGGTCCACAAATAACGTTAAGTCTTTTCCCGATTGTTTTTCTACTTCAGTTATAAAACTAGAAGTCTCAACATTTTTAAACGCATAACGGGTTAAGTAATCCTCTACAGCCTTTTTAAAGGCTCTGTCACCCACTTTTTCTCGTAAAACATGTAAAGCCCAAGCACCCTTTTTGTAAAACGTTGTACTGCTAGATTTTGGATTTAATAGCGCAGTACCATCTCCTGCTTCTTCTTGTGCTTTTAATTCTACATAATACTCATAAAGCCTATTGTAGTAATACGCATCTCCAAATAGATCTCGCTCTGCCAAAAGCGCGTAATACGTTGCAAAACCCTCCTGCAACCAATGGTGCGTCCCCGAAGTTTCCGTAACCAAATCTCCAAACCATTGGTGCGCCAATTCATGCGCATTTACATTAACGTAGTTTTTATCTATAAAACTAGTGTTGTCAATCATAAAATCGTCACTAAAAATAGTGCAACTCGTATTTTCCATTCCTGAATACAAAAAATCTTTTACCGGTACTTGCTTATAGTTTTGCCAAGGATAAGGTACACCAATTTCGTTTTCTAAAAAATCAAACATTTGTTTGGTATAGCGGTATGTCGGCTCAATTTTAGCAGAATCTTCTGGATAATAATACAATTGTATAGGTATTCCGCTTTTGGATGTAATTACCTTTTGTTCATATTTACCAATGGCTAACGCGACAAGATAACTTGACATTGGTTTTTGCATGTCGTAGTGCCAAGTGGTTGTTGAGTCGTTACTAATTTTATCGATTAATACACCGTTAGCAATAACCTGATAGTCTTTATCATAAGTAATTGACAAGTCAAATTCGATTTTATCATTCATATCATCAATACTAGGTAACCAATGACTTGTATACTTACCTTGTCCCTGGGTCCAGATTTGATGAGAGTTTTCTTTTTCAGTAAAGTAGAGCGCTTTTTTAGGCTTTACTGTATACTCGATATTTAACTCATGATACGAATTAGCTTCAAATTGTGGTTTATATATAATTTGCTTTCCGTCATACTCAAAATCAAGATCGTAATGGTCATCATAAAAATTGTTGATTTCAATGTTTACCGCGTCAATCATTAAAGAATCAAACGGCTTCAAGGCTTTATAAATATATTTAGCTTTCCCTTTAACAGTATTGTCTTTTTCAAAACTAACTTCAGCTTTAATAGATATAAAATCAATAAATTCAGTTTGTTGCGCTTTCGCGGAAAGACATAAAAACGTAATAAATAGCACTAAAAAGTATCTCATAAATAAATTTAAACAAGGATTAGACCAAAATACAATTTTTTGTAACGTGTTAACTCCTCTTTCTTTTGATTTCCTTTAAAGGGGAAACAAAATTCATTCATCTCTTTACAAAAAGAAGAGAATTGATTTGCAGCAAGATCTTTATTGTATTCATTGATCTTGTCCTCTTTTTTTGAAAACAACCGTCAGTTCGAGTGCTTCGACCTTAGGAGAAGTGTATCGAGACCCCATAATACTTTTAATGCTTCTCGATACAATTTGCTCATGCTTCACAAATCACTCGAAGTGACGCTACGAAATAAAACACAATAACAAGCACAAGACGTCAGTTCGAGTGCCTTGACGAAGGAAAGGTGTATCGAGAACTCTACTTTCTTATAAATACTTCTCGATACAATTTGCTCATGCTTCACAAAGCACTCGAAGTGACGATACGCAGTAAAACATACAATAATAAGCAGAACGCGTCAGTTCGAATGCCTTGACGAAGGAAAGGTGTATCGAGAACTCTACTTTCTTATAAATACTTCTCTATACAATTTGCTCATGCTTCACAAATCACTCGAAGTGACGCTATGCAATAAAATAAGCACAATACTAAGCACAACGCGTCAGTTCGAGTGCCTTGACGCAGGAAAGGCGTATCGAGAACTCTACTTTCTTATAAATACTTCTCGATACAATTTGCTCATGCTTTACAAATCACTCGAAGTGACGCTATGCAATAAAATAAGCACAATAACAAGCACAAGACGTCAGTTGGAGTGCCTTGACGCAGGAAAGGTGTGTCGAGAACTCTACTTTCTTATAAATACTTCTCTATACAATTTGCTCATGCTTCACAAATCACTCGAAGTGACGCTACGAAATAAAATAAGCACAATACTAAGCACAACGCATCAGTTCGAGTGCCTTGACACAGGAAAGGTGTATCGAGAACCAAACACTTTCTAAACTTTTATAAAAACCAACAATTCCTTAAACCAAAATCAACTAAAGCAAGACAATGCCAATCGATTTAACTTTCTCTTTAAATCAAAATGCATTAATTTCGTTGTCTATGAGTACTAACTTACAAACTCCAATAGATTACCTAAAAGGCGTCGGACCAAATCGTGCAGATTTATTGCGCAAGGAGTTGGGTATTCACACCTATCAAGATTTAATAAATCTGTTTCCAAACAGATATTTAGATCGTACAAAATATTACAAAATCAACCAATTATTACCCAATGCTGCCGAGGTGCAAATTATTGGTAAAATCACAAAATTTGAAGAGATTGCTCAGAAAAGAGGCAAGCGATTAGTTGCTACTTTTAAGGACGAAACTGGCACCATGGAATTGGTATGGTTTAGAGGTCAAAAATGGATTAAGGAAGCTTTAAAATTAAACGCAACTTATGTCATTTTCGGAAAAACAAACTTGTTTGCAAACAAGTATAATATGCCGCATCCTGACATCGAATTACTAACCGAACATCAGGCAAATTTGCGAAGTGCAATGCAAGCCATTTACCCTTCAACTGAGAAGTTATCTAACAGAGGAATTAGCAATCGCGTGATGACAAAAATAATGCAAAATTTGTTCCTTGAAACCAAAGGAAGATTTGTTGAAACCTTGTCCGAAAAACTGCTCTCAGAAAACAAATTAATTTCGAAATCTGAAGCCCTTTTAAATGTTCATTTTCCGAAGGATCAAACAGCACTTTCTAAAGCCGAATTCAGACTAAAATTTGAAGAGTTATTTTACATACAATTACAATTAATTCTTAAAAATTTAATTCATAAAACTAAGATTAAAGGATTCCCTTTTGAAACCGTTGGCGCACATTTTAATACGTTTTTCAAAAACCATTTACCGTTTGAATTAACCAATGCGCAGAAGCGTGTATTAAAAGAAATCAGAGCAGATTTAGGTAGTAATGCACAAATGAACCGTCTTTTACAAGGTGATGTTGGCTCCGGAAAGACCATAGTGGCATTAATGTCAATGTTAATAGCGGTTGACAACGGTTTTCAAGCTTGCTTAATGGCACCGACTGAAATTTTGTCAGTACAACACTATAACGGATTATTAGAACTATGTAACGATTTAGAAATCAGTATTAAACTACTTACAGGTTCAAGTAAAACTTCAGAACGAAGAGAGATACACAAAATGTTAGAAAGTGGCGAATTAGACATCCTAATAGGTACACATGCTGTTTTAGAAGACAAGGTTAAATTTAACAATTTAGGACTCGCAATTATTGACGAGCAACACCGTTTTGGAGTCAAGCAACGATCTAAGCTTTGGAAAAAAAACACCCTTCCTCCTCACGTTTTGGTCATGACAGCAACTCCAATCCCAAGAACTTTAGCGATGTCTGTTTATGGCGATTTGGACATCTCTGTAATTGACCAATTACCACCCGGAAGACAACCCATAAAAACGGTCCACAGATACGACTCAAATCGACTAAAAGTATTCCGTTTTATTCGCGACGAAATTGCTAAAAAAAGACAAGTGTATATCGTCTATCCTTTGATACAAGAAAGTGCTCAAATGGACTACAAAGATTTGATGGATGGGTACGAAAGTTTGGTGCGCGATTTCCCGATGCCAGAGTATCAAATTTCCATCGTTCATGGCAAAATGAAACCCGCAGATAAGGAGTTTGAAATGCAACGATTTGTTAAAGGCGAAACACAAATTATGGTGGCAACTACAGTTATAGAAGTTGGGGTAAATGTACCCAATGCTTCGGTCATGGTAATTGAAAGTGCAGAGCGTTTTGGACTAGCACAATTACACCAATTAAGAGGTCGTGTTGGACGTGGTGCAGAGCAAAGTTATTGCATCCTAATGACCAGTCATAAATTGTCAGAAAACAGTAAAACACGTGTCCAAACCATGACCAGTACAAATGATGGTTTTGAGATTGCAGAAGTGGATTTACGACTTCGTGGACCAGGAGATATTATGGGGACCCAACAAAGCGGAATTTTAAATTTACGCATTGCAGATATTGTAAAAGATAACGACATTTTGCAACATGCACGCTATTGGGCAAAAGACCTTTTAACTAAAGATCCAAGCTTAAGTAGTCCTGATAATGCAATTATATTAGAAACGTACCGACAAATGAGTAAATATAAAAACATCTGGAACTACATTAGCTAAGTTTATGACTACAAAAAACACTGACGTACTTATTATTGGCGCTGGATTAACGGGCTTAACACTCGCCTATTTACTTAAATCGCTAAACTTAAAGACGACTATAATCGAAGCTAATACACGTGTTGGTGGACGCATTGTAACCAAACGTAATACCAATGAAGCACCAATAGATCTTGGAGCAACATGGCTAGTACCTCAGCAAACAAACGTTTTAAACCTACTAAAATCATTACAAATTGATGTTTTTGAGCAGTTTTACGGTTCGACAGCTATTTATCAACCAGACCCCAGTAAGCAAGCACAACTAGTGTCTTTGCCTAATAATGACTCCGTAAGTTACCGCATCAAAAATGGAACACAAACACTAATTGAAACCTTAACAGACCAATTAGACCAAACAAGTATACACATCGACACTAGCGCTATTTCAATTCAGCTTAAAGCGGAATACCTCGAAGTAAAAACAAATAAGCAGTTGTATCATGCGACCTATGTGGTTTCGACCTTACCTCCTGCCTTATTTAACCAAAACATTAGCCTAACACCAGAATTACCGGAAGTTATCACAGACACCTTATCCAAAACACATACTTGGATGCACAACTCAATTAGAGTCGGTTTTACCTATAAAACTCCTTTTTGGAAACACCCACAAAGCAGCGGAACGATTTATGCTAATTCAGGACCTTTACAAGAGTTTTACGACCATTCTAATGCTGAGCAATCTGTTTATGCGTTAAGTGGGTTTATGAGCTCTAATTTGAGCGATTTAAACAAAGAGCAACGTAAAAATCTAGCTTTAGAGCAATTACAAGGCTATTATGGCGACCAAGCGTTAGCGTTTTTAAATTACGAAGAATACGTTTGGATTGATCAAAAACATACGATTAAACCAGAGAACACCTTTTTAATGCCACAGCAAAATAATGGGCACCCGCTTTATCAAGAACGTTATTTAAATGAAAAACTTTTTATAGCCGGAGCAGAAACTAGCGCTGTGTTTTCTGGAAAAATGGAAGCTGCGGTTAGTAGCGCAATGCATGTTTTTGATTCGCTTAAAGCGGAAATTAATTAATATTTAATTGCTTCTCGATACTATTTGCTCATGCTTCACAAATCACTCGAAGTGACGTGACGCAACAAAACCTGCATAACAGAAATCACACAATAGTAAGCACATCGCATCAGTTCGAGTGCGGCGACCTTAGGAGACGTGTATCGAGAACTCTTTTTAAAATAAGCTTCTCGATACAATTTGTTCATGCTTCTCAAATCACTCGAAGTGACGTGACGCAACATAACCTGCATAACAGAAATCATGCAATAGCAAGCACATCGCGTCAGTTCGAGTACGGCGACCTTAGGAGACGTGCATCGAGAACTCTTTTTAAAATAAGCTTCTCGATACAATTTGCTCATGCTTCACAAATCACTCGAAGTGACGTGACGCAACATAACCTGCATAACAGAAATCACACAATAGCAAGCACATCGCGTCAGTTCGAGTGCGGCAACCTTAGGAGACGTGTATCGAGAACTTTTTTTAAAAAGAGTTCTCGATACAATTTGCTCATGCTTCACAAATCACTCGAAGTGACGTGACGCAACAAAACCTGCATAACAAAAATCACACAATAGCAAGCACATCCCGTCAGTTAGAGTGCGGCGACCTTAGGAGACGAGTATCGAAAACTCTTTTTAAAAAAAGTTCTCAATACAATTTGTTCATGCTTCTCAAATCACTCGAAGTGACGTGACGCAACAAAACCTGCAAAACAGAAATCACACAATAGCAAGTACATCGCGTCAGTTCGAGTGCGGCGACCTTAGGAGACGTGTATCGAGAACTCTTTTTAAAATAAGCTTCTCGATACAATTTGCTCATGCTTCACAAATCACTCGAAGTGACGTGACGCAACAAAACCTGCATAACAAAAATCACAAAATAGCAAGCACATCCCGTCAGTTCGAGTGCGGCGACCTTAGGAGACGTGTATCGAGAACTCTTTTTAAAATAAGCTTCTAAATACAATTTGTTCATGCTTCTCAAATCACTCAAAGTGAAGAAGACAGAAGCAAACCCGTAAAACACTAATCAACTTAAGTGACATTACCTTAAAAGTATAAATTATAATTATCTTTGTGTAACGTATAAAGGCACAATGCCAAAACCTAAAAGCGCACTACAATTATGCTTCACCTTAAATTAGAAACCGATCCACGTTGGGTCACTATCGCCGAGTCTAACATAGAAGAAATCTTGACTGACCACGCCTGGTGCGAGCAAAAAGCAGCGACTAATGCGATTACCATTATTACGCATAACTCGGAAAAAGTAGATTTAGTTACAGAACTTTTAGAGCTAGCTAAAGAAGAACTGGAACACTTTCAAATGGTTCATGAAATTATTAAAAAGCGAGGCTACACATTAGGTCGCGAGCGCAAAGACCATTATGTTAACGAGCTGTATAAGTTTATGAACAAAGGCGGTAGCAGATTACAGTCTATGGTGGATCGTTTATTATTCTCTGCAATGATAGAAGCCCGTAGTTGCGAGCGTTTTAAGCTATTGTCAGAACGCATTAACGACGAAGAGCTTTCTAAATTTTACTACGACTTAATGGTTAGCGAAGCTGGACACTACACAACGTTTATCACTTTTGCTAGAAAATACGGTCAGGATATTGACGTGGATAAACGCTGGCAAGAATTAGTTGAGTTTGAAGGCGAGCTTATAAAAAGCTATGGGAAAAGTGAAGGTATTCATGGGTAACCCTTGCCCAAGTGCTTACTTAAGTTTTCATTTTACAAACCAAATAAACTCGTAAACTAAAAGAATCCCTATGTCAAATTGGTACAACCAAGTTAACCACAAAACAGCACCAATACTTGAAGCGATAAAACAACAACCATTTATAAAACAAATAATGGATGGAACTTTACCACAATCCGTTTTTGAGTTTTATATTAATCAAGACGCTTTATATTTAGCCGAATACAAAAAAAATCTTGCTGCTATCGGCGTCAAGTGTTCTGACAGTAATGAGACTCAGTTTTTTTTAGACGCTGCCACAGGAATTATTGCTGTTGAAAACGCATTACATCACGTTTTCATGAAATCGGTTACGTTTAACAACGTCCCCTCTCCTACTTGCGAGCTTTACACAAGTTACCTAACACGCATCATTAACAACAAAACATTAGAAGAAGGCTTGGCTGCTATCCTACCCTGCTTTACTATTTATAAAGCTATTGGAGATTACATTTTAGAACACCAAACCAACAAACAAAACAATCCGTATCAAGATTGGATCAATACTTATGGCGGAGCCGCTTTTGAAGCATCAGTAAATCAAGCAATAGCTATAGTTAATAAATACGCTGAATCTGCAAATAAAGACGTTTTACATAAAATGGAAGTAACCTTTACAAAAGCCTCTAAATTAGAATGGCTATTCTGGGATAGTGCCTATAACAAAGAACAATGGAAAATATAACTTCTAAATACAACACTGTCTTAACCATTGCAGGAAGCGATTCTGGTGGTTGCGCAGGCATACAAGCCGATATAAAAAGCATTAGCGCTTGCGGTGGATTTGCTACATCTGTCATAACAGCATCAACAGCACAAAACACAACAGGCGTTACCGACATACATCCTATGCCCATTGCACATATCAACAAACAGTTAGATGCTGTTTTAAGCGATATACAATGTCACGCAGTAAAAATAGGCATGTTACATTCTTCAGAAGTTATTAAAGCAGTAAGTAAAAAATTAGACTTTTATAATATTAAAAACATAGTTATTGACCCAGTAATGATTGCCACTTCTGGTGACAAATTAATCACTGACACTGCCATCAATGATTTAAAACAGTTTTTATCCAAAGCAACGTTAATAACGCCAAACATACCGGAAGCAGAACTACTAATAGGTCACCCTATCCAATTACAAAATTTAGAAGCCACAGCTAAAACTATTGGACAAACATTCCAAACCTCAGTTTTACTTAAAGGAGGCCATTTAGATAATACTACAGATGTCATTACTGATGTTTTATATGTATTAGACAAGGACGATACTGTAATTATCACCAATCCTTGGTATAAAACCAAAAACACGCATGGGACTGGCTGTAGCTTATCGTCAAGCATTGCAACATATTTAAGCTTAAATAATGATTTGGAAACTGCAGTAAAAAAGGGATGTCATTATGTAAATCAAGCCATTTTTAATGGGCAACATAAAGTTTTAGGTCAAGGTAATGGGCCAATAAATCACTTTGGATTATAGTAAATTTAAATCACACAACAGTGTAACACAGTTAAATGACTATCAACTGAGTGTAAAATCATTCAGTATTTTGGAGAATATATTTTATATTAACAAATGCAATACGTGACCCCAAAACAAACTAATTAGTGATAACAATCTACAAGAAGCATTTAAAAAACCGACACTTAATAATGGCACAAAATCTAACTATGGTTTTGGTTGGGTAATTTTATCTGACAATACAGCTATGCACAATGGTAACCGGCTAGCAGCAAACACTTATTATTTAAGAAACACTAAAAAGAAAATGGGTCTCGTACTTTTGGATAATTCTTCAAATATGCTTTTTGACAAGATTATTAAAAATCTAATTAACTAATTTACTTAATAAGTAAGTATGTATTATTTTTTTTGTAATTTAAAGTAAACAAAAGCGCGCTAGCGCTTCTATTTAATAACACCATTAATTATGAAAAACATAATATACATCTTATTCTTAAGCTTAATTTGCGCTTGTAACACGGATGACAACACGGTAACTCCTGAACAAACCAATAAAGTCCTATTACTAAAAGTCGACTTTCTAACTCACCAATTTGAAGGCGGAAAAGAACTTACATTTTCAGGATCAGATAGCTTTACCATTTCATCAACATATAATCCACCAGGAGATTTTGGAGACATACAATTGTATTATAGTGAGTTGAATGAAAAGATTTTTGATGGAACCATTATTTGGTTAGGACTTGGCGAAAGAGCTTACCCAGACACATTAAACACAACCGAAACCTTTACTACCACCACTCAAACTTTGGACTTACCAGAACTTGACTTATTTGAAATAGTAGCCTACGATCCATCGGCATTTTATCCAGAAACTATAGCTTACTCTAATATCTGGAATGCTATCAGTAATTTAGAAGCTGTAACAAACTTCAGAAACTCCAATCCTCAAGGTAAGATTAATCTATTCCTGTACACACCAAGTGTTGGTATCGGAAACCCTGAACAATGGGACTGGTATGTCTATATCAAAAATTAAATGACCAACAATATAAAATACAGATGTACTACTTCTAAATCATACACTATCGATTTTTTAAATTTTGTGTAACAAAATGTAAGTTTTCTCTTCTAATAAAATAAGAACAGAATACATTTAAATAAATGAAGCCAATACACTTTGAAAATAATAAAAACTGGTTGTGGATTACCGTTTTAGTGCTATCCCTAATATTTATTCTTGTTGGTACATTTGAGTTAATAAAATTTGAAAACCCAAAGACAAATAACACTATTAATCTAGTCGGGTATTGTCTGCAAATACTATATTACAGTAACCATTTTTGGAGAAAAAACTATGTCCAATGGAATAAAGCAAACATGATGATAAGGATTAACTCTTGGACAGGAAATAACATCCGTTTTAACACAATAGAAACAACCCAATTAATCGATAAAAAGCTAATTATAACCAAAGATAACGGAGACAAAGTCACTTTTGACATGACTAAAATACAAGAAGCTGATACGCAAAAACTACTAGATATAATCCTTAAAAACACTAGTATTAAGACGGTTAAAAAATAATTTAATAGCTGAGTCAAATAAACCAATGTCCAACTTGCTATTTATTTATTAAATTAGTAACCAAAACACACCTCTACAAAAACGCAATACTACTAGTAATTATGAGAACCATCGCAATAATAGCATCACTATTAATTACAAATTTAATTTTTAGTCAAGAAAACAAGTCTACGTTATGTTTACCTATGTTTAATTCTAATTCGTTTAGCTTTGAACTAGACACATTAGAAAGTTCAGAATCTGATGTATCATACTTAATTGACAAAAATTACCAAATAGATCTAGACGAAACTCAATTTATTGATGGAAAAAAAAGCGTTGGTATAACAGGCTTAAATCAAGATTCTAAAACTTATGCCACACTATCTTTAACAGTCCCAATAAAAATTAAAAAAAACGCTCATATTGTATTGTCCGTTTGGGTAAAAACAGATTCTTTATACGGCGTAAATTCTATTGCAATGTTAAGATTAATGGGGCATCGAGATAAAGACACAGGAACATTCCCTTTATTTAAATTTGGTGAAAAAACACTTAAAGGAAGCGAAGACTGGACTCAAATAACACTTGCTGCTGTTGTAAAAACTGACGAAAATTTTATTGTTTTAAGCGGATTGATGCAAGGAAAAGGCAAAGCTTGGTTTGACAATTTTGAATTAAAAATTGATGGTGAAGACATAAAAAACGTGTCTTTTTTTAAAGACAATAACCAATTAAATACAGTTACTAATACCTTAAGTAAATACATAACTAAAATAGAAGACAATAATTTAGAGCAGGTTTCCAATTTTATTTCCAATCAAAATTCAAAAGTAAGAATAATAGGCTTAGGCGAAGCCACACATGGTACAAGCGAAATTTACAGTTATAAATCAGACCTAATTAAAACTCTAATAAAAAATAACAATGTAACAAAAATAGCTCTAGAGGCTTATTATACAAATACTGAAGATTTAAATACATATATACTAAAAGGAGAAGGAAACTTAAAAAAGATATTAGCAAATATAGGTTTTTGGAGCTATTATACAATTGAGTTTAAAGAACTTGTTATATGGCTAAAGAATTATAACAAAAAAACTAATAATAAAATTATAATTGTTGGGGTAGATTCTCAATCAGGTGGAAATGCACTTAAAATACTAACTGAAAGAACAAAACGAAACACGCATATTTCTAAAATATTAAAAGAATTAAAAAAAGATAGTACAGAAATATCTGATAAAATTAGAATTTCAAACTCTATACTTCAAGAATTAATAAAAACGAACCAAGACAAAAACATTATAATGAATGCTAGAGAACTATCTCAATCGTATTTTGTAAATCAATATAAAGGCTTGAAATACACTAGTGTTCGTGATAGTCTACAAGCTTTTAATATAGGGAATGTTGAAAAAGAATTAGCTTCAGATGAAAAAATGATTTATTGGGCTCACGACCAGCACATTCGAAAAAAACCTAATAGCGCAGGTGGTTTTTTAAATGAAAAATATAAGGATCGCTATGTAAATGTAGGATTCCTTTTGGAAAACGGAAAGTATTCCGCAGTTGACAAAGACACTAAAAAACTTGACTCAGATAATGATTTGAAACTTGTTAAATGTACCTCATTAGAAAATTTGATGGGTAAGTATAATTATCCAACAATTTTATTAAATAGTAAGTCTGCGCTAACTGATCCTTATTTGAAAAATAATTTATTTAATAAACTACTAGTCAAAAGATCGATTGGAGCATTAGAAACAAATTATCAATTTATATCTTTAAATAATGATCCTAATACTTTTTTTGATCTACTTATTTATATTAAAGATTCAAACCCTTCACAGCTTATTAAATAAAAAAAAGCACATACTACTACTAACACACCTTACCAAACCCAAAATAAAAAATCCGTAGTCAAAAACTTGACGCAAAAAAGCATAGACCGTAATGGATATAAAAAACGATCAACAAAACAAGCTAACAGACATAAATAAGCCTTCTGAGCAACCCAACAACACAAGTTTAAATCCTGCTAATAGCAAGGAGTCAAATCAAGAAAAACCGGCTAAACGTATAAGACGACAAGCTACGGAGGCACAATTAAACCATCCATTACATGGCGTAAAGCTAGCTCAGGTTTTAGAGCGTCTAGTAGCGCATTATGGCTGGGCATATCTAGGCGATCGCACCAATATTAATTGTTTTATCTACAACCCTACCATGAAATCAAGTTTAGGCTTTCTACGAAGAACCGCTTGGGCTAGAGAGCATGTAGAGGACTTGTATATGGATATGGTAGAAGAGCGCCAACAGAATAACTCTTAAACAAATAATCAATGACCAAAATTATTATAGAAAGACACTCTGAATGGAATAATAAAGCACGTGAAATCGGAATTTATATAGACAACAAAAAGGTTGGAGTTATAAACGATGGTGACACACAAGAATACCCAACAGAAACCGGAACACACGAGGTTTTCGCAAAAATAGACTGGTGTCGAAGTCAAAAAATAGAAATAAATCTAAACCAAGACGAAACTAAGATACTAACCTTAAGTGGATTTAAATACGGCACTTGGATTATGCCAATATTGCTTGGGCTACTACTTCTTTATTATATTTTGACCTACGTGCTTAATATAAACGCTCCCTTTTTTATGGGACTACCAGCAATTGCTTTTTTATACCCACTGTATTACATAACATTAGGAAAAAACAGATATCTAACCTTAACCGAGAAAAAACAGAACTAAGTTACAACCTATCAAGTTCTAAGTATTTTGACAAAAAGGGTAACAAAAAGAAGAAATTCGACACTAACAGAAAAAGATAAACAATGAAAAAGATAATCTTAGTCCTAATCGGAATTTTAATACTAAGTTGTTCTAAAGAATCAAACACAAAATATGTTACAGATGCTGATAAAGTATTTTTAGTAATCACTGAAAATACAACAGAAAGTGAATTGATAAAAATAGCTTCAGAGTTTAAAACAGTAAAAAACATAAAAGTCGATTTTTCAAAAACGGAATTTTCGGAAAACGGAAAAATTAAAAAACTAAATTTAGAAGTGGATTGCAACGCTAGTTTTAAAGGAAATGCCATTAGTACTGGCGCCATTTTAAAAAGTAAAAACTCAGGGTTTTCAAGAGACTATTCAGAAAATGCTAAAGTCCCGTTTGTTATTGGAGCCATGTAATTTAGATAAACCTTGCCCTAATAACATTTTAATAAAAAAAAATTAAAACAAAAAAACTATTTACAAATAAAAACAATAATGAAAAAACAATTTTTACTTCTATTAATAACATTTATAACCTTTAATTGCTACTCGCAAATTGCTTTTGAAAAAGGATATTATATCGATAGCACCAATCAAAAGACTAATTGTCTTATCAAGAATATTGCGTGGAAAAACAATCCAACTGAAATTGAATATAAACTATCAGAAAATAGCCAACCCAAAAAGCTAACCATTGCTTCAATTAAAGCGTTTGGTATTGATAATATTTCAAAATATGTACGAAGTACTGTAAATATTGACAGATCTAGCCAGGTTGTCCATAATTTAAGTGAGGACAAAAATCCTATATTTGAAGAAGAAGTACTTTTTTTAAAAGTTTTAGTTGAAGGTAAAGCTATTTTATATCAGTATGTTGACAGCAACTTAAACAGATACTTTTATAGTAAAGATGGTTCTAATATTGAACAATTAATCTACAAAAGGTATAAAATCACTGACAATAATAATATAGGCACAAATAATAGATATAAACAACAGTTAGTAGTTGATCTGAAGTGCCCTCTGATTACACTAAGTAAAATTGAAAATGTAGAATACAAAAAAAATGAATTGGTCCGCTTATTTGTAAAATATAATAGCTGTAATAATCAAGAGTTTATCAATTTTGAACAAAAACAAAAAAGAGATTTCTTTAATTTAACAATCAGGCCTCGTTTAAATAGTTCGTCTTTATCAATTCAAAATTCCACATCCGATACCTACAACACTGATTTTGGAAACAAAATAAGTCTAGGTTTTGGAATAGAAGCAGAATACATTTTACCATTTAATAAAAACAAATGGGCAATAGCAATTGAGCCAACCTACCAAAGTTACAAATCAGAAAAAAGAACCAAACAAAATGAGTTTTTAGCGGGCACATTAATAGCAAATGTAAAATACAGTTCAATTGAAGTCCCTTTTACTATTAGACATTATTTCTTTTTAAACAATAATTCAAAATTATTCGTAAATGCGTCCTATACTATTGATTTAAGTTCTAAATCAACAATTGACTTTGTTAGAGACAATGGTACAAACGAAAGTTCTATAGATATTAAAACAAGGGGTAATGCAGCTATAGGGGTAGGTTACAAACAAAATGATAAATATAGCTTAGAGATAAGATATCAAGCCAACCGTGATTTTTTGAAAGACTCTTTAATATGGGAATCTAAATATAATCCATTATCAATAGTATTTGGGTATTCATTATTCTAAAAACTAACATATCAAAACAACTATTTAAACGTCATACTGGCAAAACATAAAACCAATAATAACAATCTGACTAATGAGACAAATAATAATTTTACTAATTATTTTTAATGTGTTTTCTTGTCAAAAGGGAACATTAATAAACAATAAAAGCTAAAAAAAATAGTGTCAGATAAATTACAGCTCAGCAATTACTTTACAAAATAGTATTAAAATAGACATCTACTTAATATTGATTATCTTAAGTTTATTATTGTTAAAAAAAACAAAAATGAATTTACAAAACAAAACGATCACAACCGGATTTATTATTGCTGGATTAATGAATAGTTCTGTGTTAATATTTTCAAGATTCTTTACAAACATGACAATACCTGAATTTGACGCTCAAGTAATGTCTAATTTTGGATTGTTAATGATTTTTATATGGGGATTAGCCTATATTTCTGTTTCAAAAAAGTATAAAAATGTAAAATACCTAATTGCCATATTTTCTATTGAAAAATTTATTTATGGCTCTGTTTGGATTAATTGGATCCTTAACAATAGTATTTCGGATGTTTTTGAAAAAGATGTCATGGCAGGAATATTTTATTCCATTTATGGCATAAATGATTGGTTGTTTTTTCTATTTTTCACTTATGTCTTTATTGGTTTAATAAAAAACAAAAATAGTGCATAAGCCTATAGAACAAGCTAGACTATCAATAAAAAAACTATACTCCCATTTTACAATTACAAGTTAATCCAAGCTCCAAGACACCCCTAACGCCTTTTGTTTATAAAACGGGTATTATTTGTTAATAAGTAACCCAAATTTAAATTTAATATCATTCGGTTTTTGAATATAAAAAATTAACTTCGTGTCAAACAACCAAACCAATTAATTACACTTTTTATTTAAGGTTAGTATTTGTTTACTACAAGCATCATAAAAGTAAATAGGCTTTTTAGTGCATGATTATAAACAGTAACAAAAGGCCTTATATCCATTTAAATACACGGGATATGTGGAATAAAAGTAATTATATCACTAGTTGCCTACAATTGCAAAACTCAATTCAAAACGTGCAATGCCGAATATAAAAACCACTGATTTTAAGCTAGCTTTAATAGTCTTTAGCTAACGTAAAGTACATAGTTAACCAATTCAGAGTTTTAGCCTGATAATGTAAAAAAAATACGTTATTCCGATATTCACTCAGACGTAACAACGACGCAAACCGAATTAGCCTGTTACCCAATAAAATAAAAATTAAAAACTGTAGGCAACACAGCATATAAAAAATTGTTTACTTTAGTGCTTAAGTTATGGAAGTTGCTTATTTACTTACTGCTGAAATTCCTTCGGAATTTCATTGCTCGTAAACACAACTTTCCATATGCAACACGTTGCCACACATATGAAGAAAATCCTGCTTACAATAATATTACTGCTATTTTTCAACATTAGTAATGCACAATCGAATTCAACTCTTGAATTGGCGAAATCAATGAGTAGTTCGACAATTGAAATTTCCGATTTAAATGATTTCGTAGAACAAAAAATATCTGACAAAAAAGAGATAGCGAAATTCTTCTACTATTGGATTAGTTTAAATATTGAATACGACCACGAAACTGCTGATAAAAAAGAATCTGAAACGACACAAGAAGAAATTATAGAATCCGAGAATCCAGTCATTGCATTTAACAACAGAAAAGCAGTTTGTATAGGTTATTCTAATTTGTACAACTTATTTATGGACAACTTTGAAATCGATTGCAAAATAATTACAGGATATGCCAAAACACTCGAAAATCTAACTTTAGAAATTGAACAAGATGGCGAATTCAGACACGCGTGGAACGTGATAAAATTAGATGGTTCTTGGAAATTGGTTGACACAACTTGGGCCAAACAATTTGAAGAAAATATTTCCGATTACTATTTTGACACTAAACCGCAGAGGTTAATTTTATCGCATTATCCCGAGGAAACTAAATGGCAACTGCTTGAGGAACAAATCTCAATAGAGGATTTTAATAAACAACCTTATGTGCATTCATTTTATTTTGATACTGGTTTTGGAGAGTTACCTAAACTAACATTTGATAATCAATATTATTATATCGAATTTCCCAAAAACGCAAGCAATAATTGGTTGACTAAATTAACCTATACATCCGCTAATGTTAAGAACGAATCAATTTTTCCAGATTACGAAGAAAGAGAAAAATCGAACGTTTTTAAATTTCGAAAAAGTGATATTCCACCAAAATCTATTTTGAATGTTGTCGTGACATATTTTGACTGGGAAAAATCAACAAAAGCTGAATATAATGACATCATCAAATATAACTTGTGAGAAATACGTGTGGCAACAACGTATATAAAACATAGTGCGAGTCGTTGCTAACACGAAGGTTCGGGCATTTTTTCGAGGTCGCCAAATTTTTAAATTTAGCTAATTGAGAAAAGAAAGATAATTAGAAAAATTTAAAAATTCGGCTTGTGTTAATCCGAAACGAAACTGCTTATTTTCTGCACTACGTTTCATATACACGACCGTTGGTAAACATTTGAGAAATGACGACATTTATAGTTTTAATAACACTATTTTCAGGAATTAGTTTTGTGCTGATTTTGAAAAAATACGACTTTTCAAAATTGGCAAAAGTTATTAGAAAAATCTCATTTTACTCATTAATCGGAATTTTAATCTGTATTGTACTTCTGGTTTTTGACTTCCGACTAAAAGGAAAACACACAACATCAATAATAGGATTGACTTTCTTGCTGTCTACAATTTTACTTTTTGGATTGACTAAAAAAAGTCTAGCCAAAATATTAAGCGGAATATTGACAATACCACTGTTCATTTTTGGAATTTTAAGCCTGTTTGCCGAAATAGGAATCCTCTTTTTTTATTTAATAACGCTTCCTTTTCAATCACCTATGGCAAAATCTGAAATTAATAAAAATCATAATGTGGAAGTTCGCGTTGGCGGATTTTTCGCTTGTGGAGAGAGTTTAGTAATTACAAAAACACATTTCGGAATTTTAGATAAGCAACAATACGTCGGAAACAATTTTTGCGTGACAGGAATCTACAAAATAGACACTATAAAATTTAAAGAAAATAACGTGCAATTTTTAATTTATCACGATGGAAAAACTGAATTTGAAAACCCATATAAATATCAACCTAAAATAAAAACCGTGTGGTAACAAAAAACTGAGTTAAAAACCACATCTATTTATTCGCTATATTTTTGCACACATCCGTTACCTCACATATAACCACAACCTATGACCAAGACAATATTAATTGTATTAATAACCTTTTTTTCAATTCAAATAAACGCTCAATCTCCAGAGGAAAAAATCGAAAACTTATTAAAATTAGATGGAACTATTAGTAATGTAGAAAAACTCATTATTCAAACTATCAAATACCAGAAACAAAGTAATTCTGGAATTTCAGATAATTATTGGGAAGTCTTAGAAAAAAAGGTAATTAAAAAATCTCTTGATGAACTTAAGTCAATAGTTACACCTATATATTCTAAAAACTACACAGAATCGGAAATTGACAACCTGATAACTTTCTTCAATTCAAACACAGGAAAATTAATTACAGAAAAGCAACCCATTGTATTAGAGGAATTGAATTTACCAATGCTGCAATGGTCACAAAATTTAGGCGCTTATGTAATTGAGGAAATTGAGAATAAAGGTAAAAACGAATCAAATCCTAACGAAATAGAAAAATTTAAAACGGATATTAAATCCAAATATGGTTTGCAAATACTGAATCTTAATGATCTTGCAATCGATCAAGAAAACAACATTGGGGATTTGTTAATTGATTTTGGAAAAATAGATGGTACAAAAAATGTCACCAAAGTAATTAGAATTAAAAACAATTCAAATAAAGAAATAACATTTGACAAACCAACTTTCCTTGTAAGAGACGACATAAAGTTTGAATGGGGAAATGAACCAGTTAAAGTTGGAGAAACTAGAGATTTAAAAATAATACTAGTAGCGGAACAAGCAGAAAACCAAAGTTACTCATCAATTGTTATCAATTCAAGTAATAACAATAGAATACCAATAGGAATTAAATATGATGCACCTGCAAAAGAAATAAGTTTTGAGGTTTCAGATAATAAATTAAAGTTTAATAAACTTAAACAAGGCTTATCAAAACCATATATCTTTATTTTAAAGAACACAGGTAAAAAAGACTTTCATATTTCTGATATTGAAATCGATAAAGACATTGCTTATTTAAGTTATAGCAAAGAAACTATTAAACCAGACCAAGAAACTAAAATTAGAATTGTTATTTCAAAAAAATTAATTGTAAAGCAGAAAATTAAAGACTTGAAGCTAAACCTAAAAGTTGATTTAACAAAAGGCGAAAAACGAGGGTTTTCAAGTTTTTCAAATGAAACAATTGAATTAGCAATCGAATAAAAACGCATAGTAACGCTTTATATAATTAATTATTTTTTATACACAAAACCATACCAAAATCTACACCTATGACCAAAACCATAAAACTATCGTTTATATTTATTTTCTTATGCATAACTCACTCTAATGCTCAAGAATATTTTGAAGGTGTTGTTAATTATACTATTTCTTATGAATCATTAAACGAAAATATTCCTGAAAGCTTATTTGAAACACAGATAGGAATTAAAATGACAGCCTATATTAAAGAAGACAGATACGCTATGGTTTTTGACGGAAAAGGTGAGCTTGGCTGGAGTAAAACAATTGTTAGACTTGATGAAGGTTATACATATACTGAATATGAGAAAAATGATACTATTATTAAAGAGAAGTTTGGCAATATAAAAGATACTTTGATTGATTTTAAACGCAATAAAAATGATGAAAAAATTATTTTAAATGAATCTTGCCAATCCATCTCATTAAGTTATAAGTCTCAAGATCCTGAATCATATTTTACTGAAACATACGGAACTTACTATTTCAACCCTAAATACAAACTAAATTCTAAACTCTATAAAAATTATACTGATGGATTTTGGAATCTGTATGTAGAAGAAACTGAAGCTGTAAGTTTAAGAAACGAAATAGAGTTACGTCCTTTATTAAGAGCTGTTCAAGAGGCAGAAAGTATCAGTAAAGAGGAACTTTCAAACAAGTATTTTGAACCTAATAAAGAAAAAACAATTATTTTAAAAGAATAAATGACTGGCATAAAAACAGTTAACTTCTTAACTATTCTAGACTACTTAATAACATTTAAAATAGGACGATATACCTGCTATTTATTTATTAAATTAGTTGCTTTAAATTTGAAAAAGCCATCTTCAAGCAGGCTCAAAAACACATAAAAACAACCTAACAGAAAACAAACAAATGAAAAAAACTTTACTTATCATTTCACTATTTACATTAACAATTAGCTGTAACACTAAAGATAAAAAACCTACAAATACGCAACCTGCTGTACGTATGGATTTCATTAAAGTATTTGAGGGTAGAATTGACAATAAATATGATTATTATGCAAAACTAAAATCAAACAGTGGAACAATTACTGGTTCTTACTTTTACAAAAACAAATGTGAAAAAATTGATCTTCAAGGTGAATTAGACTCTTTAGGAAATATAAAGCTTAAAGAATTTGGAAATGGTAACAAACTGACAGGTTTGTTTAATGGGAAAATGGTAAATGAACAAAAGTTCGAAGGAAATTGGTCCCAAAATGAAAATTCGAAACAATTCCCATTTTACTTTATAGAAACTCAAGAATCTTTCGATACTGCATTAGAAAATTGTAAAACTGAGAGAGAAAATAAAGTTTTAAAGACATTGGTGATTGACAAAGTACAACTATTAGCATTCCCTGCAACTAAAAAAAGTGGGAAGGCTTGGGATAATGCTTTAGCAAGTTACAAACCTGATATTTATTTATCAATTACAGATTTCAATGAAAATTCGATTTATAAGCAACAAAATTATTTTAATAATCAAACTAATAAGAATTTACCTTTAGATTTCAAATTTAAGTCTGAGTTGAAAATTGAAGAAAACAGATATAAAGAAGGAATAACAATCAGCTTTTACGATCACGATAGCGTAACTAATCACGATTTATTAGGATATGTAACTTTGAAAAATTTTAAAGAACATTATGATAGTAAAAAGACCATTCAAGAATTTAAAGCAAATGGAGTAAAAGTTAAAGTAACTTTCCATTATGTATAAGAAATACATTATCCTAAATCTTTAAAAAAATTGCGGCTATGTGTTTAATACGCTCACTCTCCTTCCCAAAAACCCTATTACACAAAACCGCAATACCTATCAATAAAAATGGCTGCAAAAACTAAAATAACCTATGAATAATACTCTTACTGAAAAACAAGAATCGAATATCTTACATTATTTTGGTATTGGTGCTTTTTCTATTTTAACACTATTTGAACTTTGTGGATTTCTTGGCGACATATTAAAAGACACATTGATTATTCTTGTCCCAAACCCAAAAGCAACCTACATATTATCAGTTTTAACTTCGCTTGTAACGTTTACCATAATGTTGCTTTTATTGGTAAAAAAAATTAAAACGTCTTTTAGAAACAACTCTCGGAAATTATTGATAACAGCAATAGTTTGCTTATTTGCAACTTGGTGTCTAATAATTTGTTACAATCAATTTATTTCGGATTATTTGGTGTCTAAATTCTCAGATAATTATAACGCTTATAATACTTTTTGGAAAGGCAAATATTTACTGAGAGGCTATTTATCAATAGTTTCAGTTTTATATTATGTTATTCTTGCTTTTGCTGTTCTGAAAAAAGAAAACTATAGCTAACACATTACAAATTAATTGCGACTACCGCACTATTTAACAAGCTATGTAACATTAAACCAAAAACAAACTATCAACCCTACTCTGCTAATAACAGATCCATAAACGCAGTAAACTCCGTTTTAAACTGTGTAAATTTTTCACCTGTTGCAGGCCCATTAAAACCAGTATGTATTTTACGTACTTTTCCTTTTTTGTCAATAAATATTGAGGTTGGGTAACTTAATACATGGTTTAACATTGGTAGTTTCTCATTAGCTTTAGTTTTACTTGTTGTCCCTGTTTGTGCTAATAGTATTGGATAGGTAATATTTAATCGGTCTTGTAAACGTTTAATAAAACTAAAGGCTTTATCTTCGGTTTTAGCGTACTCAAACGCCAAAGCTACAAATTGTATGTCCTTTGATTTATTAGCGTTATAATACTGTGTGTAGTACTTACTTTCGTCTAAACAATTAGGACACCACGTCCCCATTATTTGTACAACGGTTACTTTATTTTTAAACTGATTATCTGTTAATGAGATGGTGTTTCCATCTGCATCAGGAAAACTAAAGGCTAGCGTATCATAACCGTCTTTTAAATAGGTTAAAGCTTCGGCGCTTTGCAACTGGTAATTAGCATTACGTTTGGCTGTAAAAGGTTCTTTCCAATGGTTTCCAGAATAAAAATGTCCATTTATAGTACTATCTGTAACGGTTCCGGTAAATAAAAAGGCATGTGCACCATCAAAGGTAGACAGTTGCAATTGGTTACCATTTACAACACCTTCTAGGTAACGGTAATCGCCAGTTTCAGTCAAAAAAGTACCTGTTACTATATTATTCTCTTGTTTAAAAACGCCTTTTGCGACGTATGTATCTGCTTCAGTATCTGGACTAAATACGGTTTGCCAGTTTCCAGTAATATTAGTTTCCGCTTTAGCGTTACTATCAAACCTGGTTTTATTTTTAGAAGCTGTAAAGGCTTGTTGACGCCCTTTTTCTGCTACAACAAAACGTCCGTTTAAAGTTTGATCTTTAATTTTTGCTATTAACTGTCCTTCAAAAACAGGTAGTTTGATATAAACTGAATCGTTTTTATACTGGATCTCATCCACTTCAATAACTTCTTCCGCATTATAAATCTCCAAAGTATTAGCATCTTTTACTTTAAAGGTAAAAGGTAACTTTTCTGTATCACTAACGGTTAACTCTGCTCTGTAGGTTCCAAAAGTCAGGAATTCGGTATCATTTTTATCGCAAGAAAAAAGAGAAATAGCAATCAATAAAAGAGAAATATAACGCATGGTAATCTTTATGTTTTTTTTATAATAATCGTAATATCGCCAAAATACTTACAAAAAAAAAGACATTGCGTTAACAATGTCTTTTTAAATACTATTTGGTGTAAAAATTACTCTTTTACTGTTTCTAACTTAGAGATTGTTGCTTTTCTTTTTTCAATCTGCTCTTTAGTACTTTTAACAGCTGCATCATGCTTTGTTAATTTAGCTTCTATTCTTTTAAATAGGGCTTCTCGTTTTGCAATTTGCTCTTCAGACACTTTACCTTCTGCCTTTTGTTGCTCTAATTTAGCTTTTGCTTGTGCTAATCTTGCTTTTCCTTCAACAACTAATTTATCGCTTCTATCTAATTTAGCATTACTTTTAGACATCTTAGCTTTAACCTGCTCTAAACGTTCGTTTTTATAAGCTTCTTTGTCACCTTTAAAAGCTTCTCGCTCTGCTTTTAAAGCTTTTTTCTTTTCCATAACACTAGCACGTTTAGCCATGGCTTGCTCCTTCATGTTACCTTTAAGTTCTGCTTTTTCTTCAGCAGTAGCGTTTTTCATTTTCTCTTTCATTTCATTGCGCGCCTCTTTCATTTCTTCATCACGCTCTGATTTCTCGTCCTTTAAATCATCATGCCTATCTTTTAAGTTGGCCTTCTGATCTTTCAATTCTGCTTTTTTCTCCTGCATTTCTGCTTTTCGGTCCTCTTTATTGGCAAGCGCCTCTGCTTTTTTGTCTTGCATTTCTGCTTTACGCGCCTCTTTTTTAGCTAACATTTCTGCTTTTTTATCGCCAGCTTTTTTCTCTAGTTTATCTTTAGATTTACCTTGCGCAAATACTGTCTGTTGGTTACCAAATACAAATAATCCGGCACATACTACTATTACTTTTAAATGTTTCATTTTAGTTTTCGTTTTCAAGTTGGTCTAATTCGTGTTCTAAATCCTCAGCATCTTGATCTAATTTATCTACAATGCTATCCGTTTCTACTTCAATAGTTTCTATTTGCTCAGTTGCTTTAATAGTCGCTTCATCCTTTTTTGTGTCTCTGCAAGAACTAACTGAGAACAGCAAAACCACTAATGCTATTTTAAAAATAATCTTCATAATACGTTTTGATTTATTAATTTATCTATTTACTACTATATAATAATACGTATAAACCGTCACTTATAGATTAGATTACCTATCACCAACAGTCTAATAATAGATAAAATGCATATTTACAAGCTGTAATACATGGTTACTTATACTTTTAATGTGAAACATCGCAATAAATCCCTATTTAAAAAATGAAATAAAAGCCCGTTTTTAAAATGTAAAAACTACTAAGTATTGTTATATTTGTGGTCTTAATTAGTAGATAAATGAAGATTTCTTACAACTGGATTAAACAATTTATTAAAACCGATTGGTCTCCAGAACAAACTAGCGAATTACTTACAGATTTAGGACTTGAAGTAGAAGGTTTAGACCTATACCAAAGTGTAAAAGGTGGCTTAGAAGGTGTTGTTGTTGGCGAGGTATTAACTTGCGTGCAACATAGCAATGCGGACAAGCTTAAAGTTACCACTGTAAACATTGGACAAGAGCAACCAATACAAATTGTATGTGGTGCACCAAATGTTGCTGCTGGACAAAAAGTACCTGTTGCTACTATCGGAACGACTTTATATACTGAAGAAGGTGAAGCTTGGACCATTAAAAAAGGTAAGATTAGAGGTGAAGAAAGTCACGGAATGATTTGTGCTGAGGACGAGTTAGGTCTTGGTAAATCTCATGACGGTATCCTTGTATTACCAGAAGATACTATTATTGGTACTCCTTGTGCAGATTTATTTGATGTAGAAAATGATCAGGTTTTTGAAATTGGTTTAACTCCAAACCGTGCCGATGCAATGAGTCATTTTGGTACTGCCAGAGATCTAAAAGCCGGTTTACAACAAAAAGGAATTAATGTAGAATTGATTACGCCTAGCGTTAGTGCATTTCATGTAGATAGTAGAACCTTAAAAATTGATGTTGACGTCCTTAATAAAGAGTTAGCCCCAAGATATTGCGGTGTCACAATTTCTGGTTTAAAAGTAGACGAATCTCCAGAGTGGTTAAAAAATAGAATTAAAGCGATTGGATTATCTCCAATAAATAACGTGGTAGATGCTACTAATTATGTATTGCATGATTTAGGGCAACCGTTACATGCTTTTGATGCTAATAAAGTTACCGGAAATAAAATTGAGGTAAAAACAGTATCTACAGGTACAAAATTTACAACATTAGATGGTGTGGAGCGTGAGTTACACGAAGACGATTTAATGATTTGTAATGCTGAAAAACCAATGTGTATTGCAGGTGTTTTTGGAGGAATTGATTCTGGTGTAACAGAACATACTACAAATATATTTTTAGAAAGTGCTTATTTTAATCCTGTTAGCGTGCGTAAAACTGCGAAACGTCATGGTTTAAATACAGATGCTTCTTTTAGATTTGAACGTGGTATTGATCCAAAAATTACAGAATACGCTTTAAAACGTGCGGCTTTATTAATACAAGAAATTGCTGGAGGAGAAATTACTAGCGATATTGTAGATGTATACCCGAATAAAATTGAAGATTTTCAGGTTAGATTAAGTTTTGATAAGGTGACTAAACTAATTGGTCAAGAAATCCCTACCGAAACTATTAAATCTATTCTAACCTCTTTAGATATAAAAATAAACAGCGTTACAGAAACAGGTTTAGGATTAACTATTCCTGCGTTTAGAAACGATGTAACAAGAGAAGCAGATGTTATTGAAGAAATATTAAGAGTTTTTGGATATAATAATATCGAAACAAGCTCTAAATTAAATGCTTCAATCTCTAACGCATCTAGATTTGAAGATTATAAATTACAAAACGTAGTTGGTAATCAATTAGCTGCTCAAGGTTGGTTTGAAATCATGGCAAACTCTTTAACAAGTGCTAATTACTTAGCGTTATCTGATGAGTTAAAAACGGAGCATAACGTAGAAATGCTAAACCCGTTAAGTCAGGATTTAGGTGTTATGCGTCAAAGTTTATTGTTTTCTGGATTAGAAGCTTTAAGTCATAATATTAATAGACGTCAGTCTAATTTAAAGTTTTTCGAATTTGGAAAAACGTATCACGATTACAATGGTACGCGTGAAGAATACAAACATTTATCCTTATTTATTACTGGTTTTAAAACCGAAGAAAGCTGGTCTAATGTACCACAGGCAAAAACAAATTTCTTTTTATTAAAAGGAAGCATTGCTAGTTTGCTAGAACGTTTAGGTATTACACGATACCAAGAAAGTGCTACAAAAAGCGATGTGTTTTCTGAAGGCTTACAATTAAGTATTGGTAGAGATACGCTAGTTAATTTTGGTGTATTAAAATCTAAAATAGCGAAGCATTTTGACATTACACAAGAGGTGTTTTATGCAGATTTTAAATGGGACACTATTATTGAAGTTGCTAAACGTAATAAAATTAAGTTTACAACTATTCCAAAATATCCAGAAGTAAGACGTGATTTTGCGCTACTTTTAGATGATAACGTTACGTTTGAAAGTTTACAAGCTATTGCTAAAAAAACAGAAAAGCAATTACTTAAAAGTGTTAATTTATTTGATGTGTATCAAGGTCAAAACTTACCAAACGGTAAGAAAAGTTATGCCTTAAGCTTTACGTTTATGGACGAGCGTCAAACATTAACAGATAAAGTAGTTGACAAAATAATGAATAAATTACAGAATAATTTTGAGCGTCAGCTTGGAGCAGAATTAAGATAATTATGGCATCTATTTTTAAAAAGAATATCACTAATTTAATATCTGGTATTATATTTTTAGCCTTTGGCTTTTATAGACTGTATCAATATCTAACATTAGGTACTGATGCGGCGTCCAGTCCAATAAGGCTTGTAATAGCTTTAGTGTTTTTTGGATATGGTATTTATGCTATTTATACGTATTTTAAAAAATTAAAAGAAGAACAAGCGTAAATACTCTAAATTATGGAATCATTAAGAAATAATAAATACTACAATTTATTTACAGGTCTTTTACTACTAGGTTTTGGAGGTTTTAGACTGTATCAACATTATACCGCTAATCCAACTTTAAACACGTTTAGATTAGTAATCGCATTTGCGTCTATTGGTTATGGTATTTATGCGCTCTATAATTTTACACAATTAAAAAAACAAGAGTAAGACAATAATACAACACTTTTAAAAAGCCTTCTACTTACATGGAAGGCTTTTTTGTTTTACAAACATTTATTAGCAAACGTTACTTTTTAACAAAATCATAGCTTTTATTTATTCTAATAGTATTTGAAATAGTTGTATATTTAAGTAACCACTTAAATCATAAGCTATGACAGACTACGTAAAAATATTTGAAGGCAATTTTATTATTGTACAATTAATAAAAACCCGATTAGAAGACATAGGTATCAATCCCGTAATTAAAGATGAAAACGAATCTGGTAGATTAAGCGGATTTGCAGGTGCTAGATTACCGGAGGTTTTTGTTCACGAAAGTGAAGTAGACAAAGCTTTACCTATTATTGAATCTATAAATAACGAAACAGAAGCTTAAAACATACTGTTTTGATATAAAAAAGCCTTCCATTTTCATGGAAGGCTTTTTTTATGCGTGTTGTACTTATAATAACTTGTAAACTATACCGTATACATTTTATCACGTAACTCTTTGATTTTTTTGTCTTGCATATAATCGTCAAAAGTAGAATATCTATCAATAACTCCGTTTGGTGTTAACTCTACTACTCTATTTGCAACAGTTTGTGCAAACTCGTGATCATGTGTTGTAAATAACATGGTCCCTTTAAAGTTTTTTAAAGAGTTGTTAAACGCTGTAATACTTTCTAAATCTAAGTGATTGGTAGGCTCGTCTAATTGTAAAACGTTAGCTCTAGTCATCATCATTCTAGATAACATACAACGTACTTTTTCTCCTCCAGATAATACGTTACATTTTTTAAGGGCTTCTTCACCACTAAAAATCATTTTACCTAAAAAGCCTCTAATATGTACTTCTTCTCTTTCTTCTTCCGTTTGTGCCCATTGACG
Source organism: Olleya sp. 1-3 (assembly GCF_002836085.1). Classification (NCBI taxonomy): domain Bacteria; kingdom Pseudomonadati; phylum Bacteroidota; class Flavobacteriia; order Flavobacteriales; family Flavobacteriaceae; genus Olleya; species Olleya sp. 1-3. Next base: position 11,507 of record NZ_PJBW01000002.1, on the reverse strand, counting down.
TAACCAATCTACTAAGGTTAAATCTGAGTTTTCAAAAAAGGTACTGTTATCTAATGGCAAGTAAGACTGCGTTGTTGTAACACCCCAATCAAACTTTCCTGCGTCAGCTTTTAAATTATTATTTAAAATTTCGTAAAAAGCAGTTGTTGCTCTAGAGTCTCTAGAAAATAAAACAACCTTATCTCCTTTTTGTAAATTTAAATCAATGTCTTTAAACAAGTGTTCGCCTTCTAATGTATAAGATAATCCTTCAACATTTAAAATTTGATCTCCAGCTTCTCTATCACGATCAAAAATAATAGCAGGGTAACGACGACTTGTACGTCTAATATCTTCGATATTAAGCTTATCAATCATCTTTTTTCTACTGGTAGCTTGTTTACTTTTTGCTACGTTGGCAGAAAAACGACGGATAAAATCTTCTAATTCCTTTTTCTTCTCTTCTGCTTTCTTATTTTGTTGTGCATGTTGTCTAGCTGCTAATTGAGATGACTCATACCAAAATGTATAGTTACCAGAAAAGTGGTTTATTTTTCCAAAATCGATATCACTAATATGCGTACAAACGGCATCTAAAAAGTGTCTATCGTGAGAGACTACAATAACACAGTTGTCATAATTAGCTAAAAAGTTTTCTAACCATGCAATTGTTTCGTAATCCAAATCATTGGTAGGCTCATCCATAATAAGGACATCAGGATTCCCAAAAAGCGCTTGTGCTAATAACACACGTACTTTTTGCTTACCATCTAAATCGCCCATTAATGTGTAATGGTACTCTTCTTTGATCCCTAAGTTAGATAACATTGCTGCAGCATCACTATCTGCATTCCAACCGTTCATTTCTTCAAATCTTACTTGAAGTTCTCCTATTCTTTCTGCGTTTTCGTCTGTATAGTCTGCATATAAGGCATCTATTTCTGTCTTAATTTTATACAGTGCTTTATTTCCTTTTAAAATCGTTTCTAAAACAGTATCCGCATCATGCTTATTGTGATCCTGAGTTAAAACAGACATACGTTTTCCTGCTTCTAAGTGTACTTGACCAGAAGTTGGATCTTGTTGTCCAGAAATAATTTTTAAAAATGTTGACTTCCCAGCTCCATTAGCTCCAATAATTCCGTAGCAGTTTCCATTATTAAAAGTGGTACTTACTTCATCAAAAAGCACGCGCTTACCGAATTGAACTGATAAATTTGATACTGATAACATATTCTTTGTTTTAATTTTGTGCAAAAGTAGAAAATTAACACGAAATAGAAGCTATAGTTTACTCTTTAATAAGTTTTAACAACGCCTTAACACGAGAACTCTGATGCAAGGCATATTTTTGTTTTAATATGATTTGCCCTTATAAACTAATATATGTCTTTTAGACCCATAATTTATACAATACTTTGCTTTAGCGTTTTCTTTTCTTGTAAGAAGGATAAGGACATGTCAGACGATAACACTGCTTTTTTTGGAGGCGAAATCATTAACCCTAGCAGCAAGTATATTGTACTTTATAAATCGTCCACCATTATTGACACGGTTTATTTAGACAAAAAAAACAGATTTAAATATAGCTTCGATAATTTTGAACCTGGTTTATTTAGTTTTTATGATGGTAAAGAATCTCAATCTTTATTAGTACAACCAGGTGATAGTATTATGGTACGTGTAAATACTATGGAATTTGATGAGTCCTTAGTTTTTAGCGGAATTGGTGCCAAAGAAAACAACTACTTAATGGATTTGTTTTTAGAAACTGAAAAGCAAGAACAAGAAGTTTTAGAGATTAGCCAATTAGAACCTAAAGTCTTTGACAAAAAACTATGCGATATCCGACGTGATAAATTGGATAAACTAAAAACGTTTTCTATAAAATACAATACGTCTGAGTTATTTAACACGTTTGCTAAAGCGAACATAGACTACAACTATTTTTACAGTAAAGAAGCCTATCCTTTTATAAACTACGGTAAAAATGAAAGTGATATTTTTAAAACCTTACCGGATAACTTTTTTGATTTTAGAAAAGAAATAAACTACAACAACAGCACTTTAAAGGACTACAGACCATACGTGTCTTTTTTAAGGTTTCATTTTAACAATATAGCATTACAAGAGCATTTTAAGCATTCCGAAGACGATACTTATAACAATCAGTCACTAGATTACAATTTAGATAAGCTAACGTTAATAGACGCTAAAATAAATGACACGTTTATTAAAAACAGACTGTTATATTATAACATGATTAAGTTTATTAATGTGTCTAAAAGTGTAGACGATTATGATACACTTTTAGCTTCTTTTGAAAAAAAGAGCACTAATAAGGAACAAAAAAATAATGCAACACGTTTAGTAAACTCTTACAAACTATTAAAACCTGGACATGTAATTCCTGATTTAATGGTTTTAGATAATAATGAGCAAGTACAGCATTTAAGAGCTATCATTAAAAAGCCAACGTTAATTTATTTTTGGGATGTTACGGACCGTTACCATTTAAAGGTTTGCCATGAGCGTGCTAAAGATTTAGAGAAAAAGTATCCTGAGTTTGACTTTTTAGCCATTAGCATAAACCGTATTAGTGGTAAAGAGCAAACAGAAGTATTAAAACGCAACCATTTAGGCTTTACTAACGAGTATCATTTTGAAGATGCGCCAAAAGCTATTGAGCAATTGTCTATAAGACCAATCAATAAAGTGTTTATTGTAGATAAAGACGCTAAGATTATTAATCCAAAAGCGAATATGTTTGACATTACTATTGAAAACGAAATGTTATCTTTAATTAATAAGTAAGCTAATATTACCAGATAAAACATAAAAAAAAGGACTGCAAATTGCAGTCCTTTTTTTATGTTATAAAGTGTTTTACTTTAGTCCTTTTTATGATCATCTTGCACCTCTTCATCTCTGTATTTACAACAGTCATGTACAGATCCATAAGCTTCGTCTGTAGCCTTTAATGCTTTTGTGTCATGTCCAACATTAGCAACGTTTTGCTCTATGGAAGCCAGGTCCGTTTTGTTCTCGTCAAAAATCAATTTTAACTCATGTGTATCTACACTCCAAATAGCACTTTTTACACCTTTAGTTTTAAAACATGCTTTTTCGATTCTTGATTTACACATCATGCAAACTCCATCAACCTCTAAGCTAGCTCTTTTATTTTTGTCTTGTGCAAAAGTTACTGTGGTTGCAATCATTAATAATACTAATATTAGTTTTTTCATCTTATTGGGTTTTATTGTCTTTATTTAATTTTATATCTTAATCCTGCGTAATACATACTTCCAAAAATTGGGCCATATACAAAGTTAGTATCAAAACTTGAGCCAAACGGATTGTCTGCGCTTACAATTGGATTACTTTGTCTAACATTTGTAATGTTTTCGCCACCTAAATATACTTCAAATTTTGGAGAAAACACTCTTGTCATTTGTGCATTTAAGGTTCCTATTGTCCCTGAATACTCATCTAATTGATATTGAACTGGGTTATTAAGTGTTGACGGGAAACGTTGCTGACTTAACCAATTATAGGTTACATCAAATTTCCAATTACTATTATTTTTAATTTCAGTCTCATAAGACGCATTTGCAAACACACGGTGTTTTGGTGTCAATGGTTTGGTAAGTTTACCTGTTTGGTATTGCGTTTTAACATCGTAATACTTGTAAGCCGTTCTAATATTTAAATGTTCCAACAGATTATAATTTAACTCTACCTGAAAACTATTAGCATAGCTACTACCTTCTAAATTATAAAAACTAACCTCTTGTGGGTTTTCTAAATCTACCACAACTTGATTCTGAAAATCTGTACGGTAAAAATCAAACGTTACATCGGCAGCTCTTCCAAACAGATTAAATCCTTGTAAGTAAGACACACCATAATTCCATGCAATTTCAGGATCTAAACCATAAATATTTCCAGTAGTATTTAAAATTGAAATATTACGCGATGATGCAAACAAGTTCTGGTTTTCAGCAAAAATATTGGCACTACGCTTACCACGACCTACGGAAGCTCTAAAAGCTGATTTACTCCAAGGGGAGTAACGCATGTGCAGCCTTGGTGTAATAAATTCGCCTAATAAATTATGAGAATCCACACGTAATCCAGCGGTTAGCGTAAACATTTCTAAATTATCAAAAGAATACTCAAAAAAACCTCCAAAACTACGTTCCGTTCTTGCAAAACCTTGACCGATAGCAAACTCGTCATAATCATCATAGGTATAATTTACACCCGTTTTAATTTTGTGTCTAGAATCGTCAATAATAGAGTTATAAATAACATTAGAATAAATACTGGTATGATCAATATTATATTGGTTTAAACCAAAATAAGAGTCTTGTTTATGGTTACTAAACGCAAATTGGACACCCACACTTTGCCAAGGTATTTCTGGGTTTACATAGCCTAACTTAGCAGATAACTCGTAACGCTCCGTATCAATCTCACTTCCCCAAGCATTTGTAGTAAGCTTGTCTGTGTTAGGATCAAAATCTAATTGTCCCGATTGTTTTTGGTCATTTAAATAGCGTAAGTTAATAAAACTAACAAACCCTTTTTCTGGATTTGTATATTGCCAACGGTTCATGACATTAACCTGATTATATAAAGGCATATCCATAAAACCATCGTTATTTACATCATGCTTTTCTTGGTGCGTATTACCATGTAAATACACTCCTGTACTCCACTTATCACTAACGTTTGTATTAAAATGTGTGTTTAACTCTAAACGCGTACTGCTAGCACCATAAAGATTTACAAAAAAGGTATTATCCATTGTGGGTTTAACTAGCTCTGCATTAATCTGACCAGCAATACTCTCAAAACCATTAACAACACTACCCGCGCCTTTTGTAATCTGAATACTTTCCACCCAAGTCCCTGGAATAAAACTTAATCCAAATGCCTGAGAAGCACCTCTGATAGACGGTATATTTTCTGTAGCAATTAAAATATAAGGACTAGATAAACCTAACATTTTTATTTGTTTGGTTCCTGTTACCGCATCGCTAAAATTAACGTCTATGGACGGATTAGTTTCAAAGCTTTCTGACAAGTTACAGCACGCCGCTTTTAATAACTCGTCACTACTTACCAACAATGTATTTTGGGCTCTTAAATAAGACCTTGATGTTGCTTTTTTTCTTGACTGTACAACGACTTCATCTAAATCGCTTGTGGGATTTAAATAATGTGTAATTGCTTTTGCAGAAGTTATAGTAAGCGTATCCGATTTAAAACCAACATAACTAATTACTAGTTGCTTATATTCTGGAGTGTATGGTAACGTAAATTGCCCATTAATATCCGTAGCTGTCCCCACACTTGTGCCTAACCAAATTAGGTTAGCGCCAAACAACGGTTGCTGTTTGGTATCTGGATTAGCCTCGTGTATTACACCTGTCAATTGGGTTTGACTTACCATTACAAATGGTAAAAAGCTAAATAAAATGAATAGTTTTTTCATAATTAATTATACATTTTAATTAGCATCCAAACTGCCATGATTAACATGATGGTATTTTCTATAAATGTGGCTTTGGTCATTGGTAGTTTTAAAGCTGTACCCAAACAGGCACATTGTATTGCTTTTTTATCTAAAAGTGCTTTGGTAACGCCTATTGTGGTGATTCCTAAAATTAAAATTGTTGCGCCTAATGCAAAAGGTAATTGCATGCGTGTTAAAAATAGTAATCCTAAAGCTAGCTCCAAAAAAGGATAAATAAGTCCGTACTGCGGAATTGCTTTAGCTAACGGATCGTACATTTTAAAGCTTGTAGAAAAACCTTTTAAATCTAAGAATTTAAAAAAGCTAAAAACAATATAAAATAGGCCCATAAAATCTAGCATAAAACTAGCGGTATTCCAGGGTTTATAATTTAATAATACGGCTGCTGCCGAAATATAGCCGAAGATTAAAAACAAAGGAAACAGTTGCTTCCATTGGCTTTTTACTTCAACCGAAGCTAATACGTTTGGCGCTACTTCCGTTTTACTAATTGTAAATTTTGATGGCAACCCATCCTGAAGTTGCTGTATTGTAATAGGTTTTGACAAGTCAATCTGTGCTTCGGCTTGTTCTAAATTTACCGAAACAGCTGTAACATGTTCTATGGATTGTAACGCTTTTTCAACAGAAGCCTTACATCCATTACAGGTCATACCTGTAACATTATATGTGTGTGTCATTATATATAATTTAATAAATAGTACCATTATAAAGGTTCCGCGTAAGCGAAACTAATAAAAGCACAATATCAAATAATATAAACATCGTGAAGGACCTGGTAATCTAATATCAGATTGGGTGGTGCATAATTTTTATGCGGAATGCTTTGCTTTGGTAAACTTTTAAATAAATGTAAGTAACTATAAACAAAGGTTGTAATTATGTATTGTGTGCTAAAATCTAGATCACTAAACGTGTTAAGTTTTAATTGATCCTGTCCTTTAATAACTTGTACGGTATCACTACAACACGATTTAGTTTTTGCAGTAGTAATGGTAGTATCCACATCTACGCCACATTTTTTAGCTTTAGTAAAAACAGCGGTATCCACTAAATGATCGCCACAGTAATGACTCTCTATAGTAAAAGATAATGTTGAAAACAACACCACTAATGCCATAACAAAAGATACGCCTTTATTTATTACTGTTTTTATCACGGTACAAAAGTACAAAATAGTTTAATTACTACTGGTATTTAAAAAAAGGTTTAACATGTATTTTAAATTCGTACAATAATTTCGGCACAATTAGTGTTAAGTTATATCTTTGACAATTAAATACCAATTTTATGAAATTTAAATTAACCATATTAGTAACGCTTATAGCCTTAACATTTAGTTTTGGGCAAGACAACAATGCCTTTAAAAGTGGCGAAAAGCTAGTGTTTTCTGCTTCTTACAACATGTCTGGTATTTTAACTGATATTGCAGAAGTTAAAATGGAAGCTAATGAGATGAAAACAAGTGCTTCCACTCTATTGCATTTAAAATGTACCGCAACAACATATAGTAACTTTGATAGCTTTTTTAAAATTAGAGATTTATATGAAAGTTATGTTAGCCCAAGAACGGTAACACCATATTTATATAACAGAGAGATTAATGAAGGTGGTTATTACAAATACGTAAAGTATAAGTACAACCATAAGGCTAATTTAGTGGAGAGCTTAATTAGAAAAAAGTCGAAAAACTTTGCTTCTGGATTTTGGGATAGAAATGAAAAAGTAAAAATAAATAATGGTACTAGAGATATTGTAGCTACTATTTATAAAATTAGAACTTTGGATATTAAAAAAGCCCCAATTGGTGCTTCGGACACGTTTACTGTATTGTTTGATAACAAATTGACTACATTCAGTTTTAAATTATTAGCTAAAGAAACTATAAATACTGCTTTGGGTAAAAAAGAATGTTACAAACTAGCTATTGGTGCTGCAGGTACTAACGTACTAAAAGGTAATAACTCTAATATTTTATGGTTAACTGCAGACGAAAACAAAATACCTGTATATGCTAAGTTTAAAGTAGCTGTTGGTAGTGGTGAATTAAAAATTAAATCTGCAACTGGTTTAAAAAACTAATATATTATGAGAAAAACAAGTATTATTTTAGGATTGATTTTTGCTGTTCTTGCTGTAGTTTTAGCCGTATTACCGTTATATAAATTAGCATTTATCCCTGCTGTTTTGGCTTTTATTTTTGGAATTATAGCCTTTTTAAAATCAAAAAAGGAAGCAAAACCAACACATGTTATTCAGGTTATATTTTTGCTAACTATTATTAGTTTAGGATTAGCAACTTACAAAACAATCTTTACTGTATCTGAAGTTGGCGACACTAAAGACTTGCAACAAACAGAAGATAAATTAAACGAAGAAGCTAAAGAAGAATTAGAAGATCTTATAATTATTGACTAAGAAACGCTTACCGTTTTATTATTAGATTTATAGGGCTTTTTAAGCCTATGTTAAAATGAAAAAATAAGTTGGAAACAACTTATTTTTTCTTGTATTTTTGAAAGTATAACTTTATAAATACTTTTAAATGAAATCCTTACTTTCAATAGCCTCTTTAAGTCTATTATTTATTGCTTGTGGAAGCTCACAAAAAAGCAAAACAACCAATACAAAAGTGGCCGACCCAAGTGTGTACGCTGCGACTATTACACAAGACGATTTAAAAACGGCTTTGTACACCTTTGCTTCTGATGCATTTGAAGGTAGAGAAACTGGTGCCGAAGGGCAAAAAAAAGCTATCAACTTTTTAAAAGAACATTATATCCAATATGGTGTTCCTGCTGCTAAAAAAGATGGGAATTACTTTCAAAATGTCCCTTTACAATTACAATCTAAACCTGATGTTGCTTTAACTATAAACGGTAAAGCATTAAAAAATCTTGAAGATTTTGTATCTATAAACCCAATGGAAACTAGCCAACTTCAGGCTGGGGAGATTGTAAATCTTGGTTACGGAATCCAAGATGATGCTTTTTCTAACTACGGTACTATTGATATTAAAGACAAAGTCGTGTTTTTTATTAATGGCGAACCTAAAAACGCGGACGGTACTTATGTTATCTCTGGAACTAAAGCGGCTTCTAAATGGTCAAATTTTAGAGAAGAATTTGCTTTAAAAAGAGATTTAGCACTAGAAAAAGGCGCTAAAGCTGTATTATACTACAATCCTGATGTTTTTGCTATGGCTGCCTTACGTTATGGTACTTCTAGCGGTAGAATGAGTTTGGTAAGTACTGATAAAAACATGTTTTACTTTTTAGTAAACACACAGACCGTAAAAGCATTGTTTAACAAAGACATTACTAGTTATGATACGTCTTTTAAAAACGAAACTATTACCACTACTCTAGATTTAGATTACACTAACAATTCTAAAGCATTAGCGTCAGAAAACGTTGCTGCAATTATTAGAGGAAGCGAAAAACCAGACGAATACGTCATTGTTTCTGCACATTTAGATCATGAAGGTGTTAAAAATGGCGAAGTATATAATGGTGCTGACGATGATGGATCTGGTACAGTTGCTGTTTTAGAAATTGCTGAAGCATTTGCAAAAGCTAAAAAGGATGGTCATGGTCCAAAAAGATCAATGGTATTTTTAAATGTAACTGGAGAAGAAAAAGGATTATTAGGAAGTAGACATTATACGGACAACGATCCTATTTTTCCGTTAGCTAATACCGTTGCTAACCTTAACATAGATATGATTGGACGTATTGATCCTAAACGTAAAGAAGGTGACCGTAACTACATCTATTTAATAGGTAGTGATAAATTAAGTACAGAACTGCACGAGATATCTGAAAAGGTAAACACAAAGTATACTAACGTTGAGTTAGACTATACTTATAACGACGATAACGATCCTAATCGTTTTTACTACAGATCAGACCACTATAACTTTGCTAAAAACAATATCCCAGTAATATTCTATTTTAATGGTACACATGACGACTATCACAGACCAAGTGATACACCAGACAAAATTGAGTACGATTTATTAGAAAACAGAGCACGTTTAGTCTTTTACACTGCATGGGAATTAGCCAATCGTGATGAAAGAATAAAAGTTGATAAAGGAGAATAAAACTTCCTCATATCCCGTAATATTTACGGGATATGAGGAACAAAAGTAATCATATAACTAGTTGTGCTTCATTATCAAAAAACATTCGAACTGAAAAAAAACATTCTCATATTATTTTTATTTCTTCTATTAATTAGCTGTAATAACGGAGTGAATTACGTTTCTCAGAATGACGGAAAAAGTCACTTGATTGATTTTGATTTGTTCAGTATTATTCTGCCAACTGATTTTAAATACAAAAAGGTTGACGGAACTGACTCTTTTGTCGGAGAAATTAAAAACGGAAAAACTACTTTGTTTTTTGATTATGGTTGGTATTCACCAAGTCCACCAATGGACAAAGAATCCTACATTCAGGAAAGCCGAAAAAGTATGGATTTTGAAACATTGCAAAAGTTTCTAAATCAGATTGACTTAAAACCTTACGAAAACCAAAATGGCGGAGTAAATCCAAGAGAGATAACAAAAAAAATAAAGAATTTGACATTACATAAAATGTCTGATAATTTGATTTTTGACAAAGGACCTGAAAGTAAATGTGAATTTTACTATTCGCTCGAATTTGATGAAAAAGAATATTACGTATCATTTTGCATTCCAAAAGAAAAAGAAAACCAATTTAAAAATTACGAAATAAAGACTGATACTATTGGAGATTATAAGAGGACAATCGCCTTATGGACGGACAAAGAGAATCCAAATATATCGAGCGTGAATTTTGAGCCAATTAATAAGGAACTAAATAGCAACGAATTGTCAATCGGAATTAAATCGAATATGGAATTTGATAAAGATGAATTAAAAGCTATTTTTGAAAGTGTAGCGCTGAAATAACGAAAGCACAACACCGTATAAAAATAATAGGGCAATTAGTGCTTAATTCAATGGCTTGGGCATTTTTGTGAAGTCGCCAAATTTTTAAATTTGGCTTATTGAGAAAAAAAGATAATAAGAAAAATTTAAAAATTCAGCTTGTGTTTAACCGAATAGTAACTGTCTATTTTCAGCCCTACTATTCTTATACAATTCCGTTGTAGCACATTTGAGAAATGAAAAACCGAATAATGTATATCGAACATAAAACTGACCAAAATGACAGAGGAAAAGCTTGGATTGGTGATGTTGAATTTTCGAAATCAGGAAAAACGATTTACTTCAATGGACTTGCATTGAAAAAAATGACTGGAACTGCTTATGCTTATTCCGAATTCTCAAATTATTATGATTTAGAAAACAGAGAAGCTTATTGGATTTCAGGAATAAAAAAGAATGGACAAGACAGACATTGGGCTGGTGGTGGAAAAATAATGATTGACCGAAAAATTGTGAATGATTATTTAAAAATGGTGGACTTTGATATTCTTGACGAAAACAACTTTAAATTAGTTGATATTTTGCCAACTGACAAACAAAAGTTTGCGGAATTAGAAAATCAGAATTTAAGCTGAATCAATTGAAAAAAAATTTAAACATCGTTTTAGGCTTAATTCAAATGGTATTATCTGCTTATTGGATATACCAAATGACTTTACTTTATTACAAATATCATTATACAGATATACTCTTTGCTTTTATGTATCCTGATTGGGTGTTATTTGCAAACATTTTTCTTTCTTTAGTAAACCTGTATTATGGAATAAAACTGACAATGAATAAGGTTACTATAAAAAAGAGTTACATATTAATGGGAACTTCTATAGTAATTGGAATATTAATTAATAATTTTTATTATCTGATTTAAAATAAAAACGTGCTACAACAACGTGTATAATTAATTGCTTTGGCAAGTGCTTATTTGGAAAATTCCTTCGGAATTTTCTCGCGTTCGTTTTTGTTTACTAAATTAGTTGCTAAAACACGCAACTAATCATACACAAA
>NZ_PJBW01000028.1:0-736 GCF_002836085.1 Olleya sp. 1-3 | reverse complement strand
TTTGTGTATGGTTAGTTGCGTGGTTAAGCAACTAAATTAGTAAACTTTCACGAACCCGTGAAAATTCCGCAGGAATTTTCGCAAGTAGGCTAGAACCAAGCAATTAATTATACACGGTGTTGGCAAATCGTACTTTTATTTCGATTGATGCATTTTTTCTCGTTCTTTGTTTGCTATTATTTCTAATTCTTTATTCGTTGGGTCTTGCATTAGTTTTTTTTCAGCTTCAACATAATTTGGGAAATCTCGGTATTTAAGTTCCAAAAGGGTTTCATTTTTCGTAAACAGCAACAAAGTTCCGATTACTCCAATAATCAATATTCTAAACAGTAAATTTTTATAAAATTCAGAATTTGATTTAGTAAACTTAAAAATTGAAATAACAATTATCGGAATTAAACATAAAAGACCAACCATTAAATTAAAACTTCCGTATGGCCATTGTAGAAATTTGAATAATATTCCGATAAGTACGAGCGATAGAGTAATTCCAGTTAAAATTATTCCAGTTTGTCTAAGTGAACTTGTTTTTTCTGTTGAGTCCTTTTTGTTACTGTTCAATAGTTTAAAACTAAAAAACAAATAAATTAATGACAAGATAAATATAGAAAGTGTAATTAAAAGAGCGGAATAAGGGTAGTCGATAATAAGTCTTAATATCATCAGGAATATTGCTCCAAAACCTAGTATTTTTTCAATTTTGTTCATTCGTGTTCGTTCGTTTGGGTATGTTTGC
>NZ_PJBW01000027.1:0-787 GCF_002836085.1 Olleya sp. 1-3 | reverse complement strand
TATAGGTAGAGACAAGTTCTATCGCTTCCTAAGACTAAATAATCTTTTGATTCCTAAAACTAAAAATTACATCACAACTACAAACTCAAACCATATGTACAAAAAATATAAGAACCTGGTAAAAGGCCACGTTCCTAATCGACCGGAACAACTCTGGGTTAGTGATATCACTTATATTAAAACAGAAAACGGACACAACTACCTAGCATTAGTCACAGACACCTATTCTAAGCAAATTATGGGTTACAAACTTGATAATCATATGAGAACATCACTTTGCTCAGATGCTCTAGCTATGGCTATTAAAAACAGAAAATATCCTAATCAAAAACTTATTCACCATTCAGATAGAGGTTTCCAATACTGCAACCCCAAATACACAAAGTTTGCTGAAGATAATGGAATTGCAATGAGTATGACTGAGCAATACGACCCTTACGAAAATGCAGTAGCAGAACGCATTAACAGAACTCTTAAATATGAATACGGGCTAAAACAAAACATTAAAAACACAGAACTAGCTCAAAAAATGACGGAGCAAGCAGTTTATATTTATAACAATTTGAGAACCCATTTTAGCCTGGATCTCAGAAAACCTGCTGAAGTACATCTAAATCCAAACATCAAATACAAATCCTATCGAAAAAATAATGTAAATTTACCTGAGCTTACGATTTAAGAACAAACCTAGTTCAAACTATTTTTTTCACCTTCTAAACGTCTAAAAAAAATCTTTTGAACTAGAAAATATTAACAAAAAAAAGTCAACCTATATCAGTATAATACA
>NZ_PJBW01000026.1:0-865 GCF_002836085.1 Olleya sp. 1-3 | reverse complement strand
CAACGTGATTGTGTATGGTTAGTTGCGTGGTTAAGCAACTAATTTAGTAAACAAAAACGAACCAGAGAAAATTCCAGCGGAATTTTCCAGATAAGCACTTGCCAAAGCAATTAATTATACACGGTGTTACCTGCTGGCTTTTCTCACTTTATTCAATCTTTTCAGTTTCGTTTTCTTCATCTGGTTTTCTGCTCAATCTAATTCCGATAATAATCATTTGAATAATACCAATTACCCAATAAGTAGGAAATCGTAAAAAAGTATAAACAACTTCAAAACTGTCCATCCATTCTCCAACAATTTGTAATTCGATAATCATTGAAATAAATGGTATTACGAACCCAAATAAAAGTATAACCAATAAACATCCTATTTTTTTTTCAAAATTTGTCTTCCAATACTTAATATTTAAGAAGATTAAAATTGCAATAATAAAATAGTCAAAATATCCTATGAGCATTTTCTTAATCTATTTTTATTATGATGCTTTTATTTTCTAAATCAATCTCAATCCATTCAGCCTTAGATTCCAAATCAGGAATACATTCGGTCAATTCCGTTCCTTTAGCATATTTACTCAATGCTTTTTTTCCGAAATGAACAGTAGCTTTAAATTCCGTTTGTCCAGTTTTTCCAATCCACGCTTTAGTTTCTATTCTCCGTATATCATTCACGTTTTTTTTAGTCAACTGATTTTCTGTCGGAAACCACGAAACTCCATCACACCAAAACCCTTTTAATTCTGGGTCAGTCGATTTTTCCAATTCGTGACAAATTCGGTATTCCAGTTGAGTGCAGAATTCTTCATTAAATGGTGTTTCGGTTTTTTGTTGTGCGTTCGTCATTTCAGCTTGCAGGTAACGTG
>NZ_PJBW01000025.1:0-912 GCF_002836085.1 Olleya sp. 1-3 | reverse complement strand
CTATCATACAGCAACCGGAGGCGCTTCTACAACAGAGTTGCCTGTTGGCGAAATAATTACAAGTACAACAACATTATTCGTTTATAAATCAATTGGAACAGCGCCAAATAATTGTACAGACGAGGATAGTTTTGTGGTAACCATTAATACATCACCTACAGCAGATGTTATAAGTGACGTCCAATCTTGCGGACCTTTTACATTACCAACATTAAGTGCTAATAATGACTATTATTCAGCAACAGGAGGACCTAATGGAACGGGAACTTTAATTGCTTCGGGAACAGATATCACAGCAACATCAACGTTGTATGTTTACACTGAAACAGGAATAACTCCAAACATTTGTTCTGACGAAACCAGTTTTACAGTTACAATAGATGTAGCACCAGTAGCCGATTCACCTATGGATGTAGAAGCTTGTGACACGTATACTTTACCAGCTTTGACTGCTAATAATACTTATCACACAGCAACCGGAGGAGCTTCTGCAACAGAGGTTTCTGCAGGAACAGATATTACGACGACAACAACATTATTCGTTTATAAATCAATTGGTACAGCACCAAATATTTGTACAGACGAAAGTAGTTTTGTGGTAACTATTAATGCATCTCCAACAGCAGATGTTATTGCTGATGAGCAATCTTGTTCTTCGTATATATTACCAGTATTATCGACTAATAATGACTATTATTCAGCAACAGGAGGACCAAATGGAACAGGGACTATAGTTACAGCTGGAACAGATATTACAGCAACAAGTACGTTGTACATTTACACTGAAACAGGAACAGCGCCTAATATTTGTTTTGACGAAACTAGTTTTACAGTTACAATAGATGCAGCACCAGTAGCTGACTCACCTATGGATGTAGAAGCTTGTGACACGTATACTTTACCAGCTTTGAC
>NZ_PJBW01000024.1:0-927 GCF_002836085.1 Olleya sp. 1-3 | reverse complement strand
TAAATGCTAAAAGAATAAGGCAAAAGGCAGAAGCTAAAAGTCTAAAGTAAATAGGGTAAAGTAAATAGGTATAAGTAAAGAGGGAAAAGGCAAAAGGAATAAATGACTATATCACAGTTATAATTTATAAATTATGGTTCAATAAAGGGATTAATCTTTAGGTCGGAATATTATATTCCAATTAGGTTGGAATATAATATTCAAATTACTTAACGTTTAAACTAGATCTTAATCTTTAATGTTGATCTTAGCTAGGAATATTATATTCAAATTATAAATATTCGAACTGGAACATTTATTTTAAAGGATAAGATACTATTAGTGGTGAGTATATATTATTTAATAACATAACATAACATAACATAACATAACATAACATAACATAACATAACATAACAATGTAATTGTATATTTTGGGTGTGGTTTTCACCAAATTTGGACTACCTGGATTATGTTTTGTTATAAAAGTTGATTGTCTTAGATCTTAGTGTAAGTTAATAACGCTATTAAAAACAACTAATCCCTAATTACAATATTCATGTATCTAAGTTTTATTTAGGCAAGCACATCTTTTTCAGTATTATATTCTTACAAGACCAATGATTCTTAGTTACCACACCCATAAAACACTAGTCATTTATAGGCCGATATCTTAGCCATTTTATTGTTGCTTTTTAAATAATCCTGATAAAATGATAGAGTAATCGACTATATAAATTCTCTTTTCATGCTAAGTATTATTATTTACTCTTTTTTTATTTACTGTAACACGCTAAGCACAAAGGATTAAAGGCAGATGTTATCTTTAAATTAAAAAAAGATTACTAAAAGGGTTGTGGGAACCAAAAAGGCTTGTATATTTGCACCCCGAAAACGACGTAACTATAACCGGTTATTTAGTGATTAGGACACGTTCAGAGAGTTATT
>NZ_PJBW01000023.1:0-1206 GCF_002836085.1 Olleya sp. 1-3 | reverse complement strand
GTATATACAGGAGGTGGTTTTGATTTAGACGGTGACGCGGATGACTTCGATGCTAATCCAGGAGATATATTACAATTCAGTGCAACGTATAGCTTAACACAAGCAGATATTGATGCAGGAATAGTAACTAACGAAGCAGCAACCAACGGAACCGATCCAAGTGGAGCAGCAGTAACCGATGCTTCAGATTCTGGAAATGCAGCAGATGATACAGGAGCTGATAATGATGCTACAGCAACACCAATCTTAGCAACACCAGCATTAACATTAGTAAAAACAAGTACTTATGTTGATAATGCACCAGTTGGATTAGATGTAAATGATCAAATCGATTATGTATATACAGTAGAAAACACAGGAAACGTAACGGTAAACGATGTAACAGTTGGTGAAACAACTTTTACAGGAACCGGAGCTACACCAACACCACTATATAGTATTGGAGGCGCCGATTTAGATTTAGATGGCGATGCATTTGATGCTTTACCAGGAGACATCATTACGTTCACAGCAAGTTATGTTATCACACAAGATGATATCAACGCGGGAACTATTAGTAATGAAGCTTTAGCAAGTGGAACAGACGCTAGCGGAACACCAGTAACCGATGCTTCGGATTCTGGAAATGCAGCCGATGATACAGGAGCTGATAACGATCCAACAAACAGTCCATTACCAACAGCAAGCAGTATCGCATTAACTAAAGGCGTAAGTGCTTTAGCAGATACTAATGGCGATGGTTTATTAGGAGCAGGAGACGATGTAACGTATACCTTCACAGTAGAAAACACAGGAAGTACTACTATAGAGAATGTAAGTGTAACAGATGCTACTATCGGATTAAGTAATGCAGTGGTTAGTCCATCAACATTACAACCAACCGAAACAGCAACAATCACATCAGTATACACTATTACACAAGCCGATGTTAATGCAGGAACTGTAGAAAACACAGCAACAGCAAATGGAACAGATCCAAACGGAACAGCAGTAACAGATACATCAGATAGTACGAATCCAAATGATGACGAAGGTCAACCAGGAAACAGTGATGCTGATGCCGATGATACTAATGATCCAACAAACTTACCAATCTTATCTACACCAGTATTAAGCTTAGTAAAAACAAGTTCATATGTAGATGCCAATGGAGACGGATTTGTAAGTCCAGGCGATGCTATTAACTACACATTTGTAGTAACCAAC
>NZ_PJBW01000022.1:0-1792 GCF_002836085.1 Olleya sp. 1-3 | reverse complement strand
TGGAGGATGTCCAGATGACACAGCAACACGAGATGTTACTGTAAATAGTCTACCAACAGCACCAACATCCGGAGGTGATATTACAGAATGTGAATCAAGTCCAATCCAAACGTTAACAGCAACAGCTACATTAGTAGATGGAGATACCTTAACATGGTACGATGCAGCAACAGCAGGAACAGTAATCACAACACCAACATTAAATACAGTTGGAACAATCACTTATTATGCAGAAGCAAGTAATAGTGTTACTGGTTGTATTTCAGAATCAAGAACAGCAGTAGTTTTAACTATAATAGAAGCACCAATAGCACCAACAAGTTCAGGAGATATCACAGAATGTGAAGCATCACCAGTACAAACTTTAGATGCAAATGATGCCATAACTACGGCTTTAGGAACAGCAACAGTTTGGTATGATGCAGCTACTGCAGGAAACTTAGTTAGTTCTCCAACATTAAATACAGTTGGAACAATCACTTATTATGCAGAATCAATTAAAAATGCAGATAATTGTTCAAGTTTAACACGAACAGCAGTTGTCTTAACTATAGATGCAGCACCAAATAACATCTCAAATCAAACAGAAACAGTTTGTTCAGATGAAGCTTTAGATTATGATTTATCAGTCCTATCACCAGGAAGTACATTTACTTATACAGTAGCATCATCAGATGCCGCGAATGTACCAGCAGGCGCAAATAGAACAGTAGGAAGTGCAGCAAACATTACAGATACTTACAACAATACTACAGCAAATGCAGTAACTATAACCTATACTGTAACACCAGAAGGAACTGCACCAGAGAGTTGTGTTGGTACACCATTTAATGTTGTAGTCACAGTAAATCCAGAGCCAGTAGTTTCTACAGCTTTAGATACAACAGTTTGTAGTGACGAAGCAATAGGCGTAAGCTTAGAAGTTTTACCAACAAGTGCAGCAGCAGTTAATTGGGAACTAGTAAGTGTAACACCAAGTGCAGGTTTAGTAGCAGGAGCAAGTAATGCTACAGCAAGTACCGGCTTACCAAGTAATGCAATAGCAAACGATACGTATACAAATGCCACAGGCGGATCATTAACAGTAGCTTATGTAGTTACACCAACCGGATTAGCAAGTTGTGAAGGTGACTCAGTAACGATTACAGTAACAGTAGATCCAACACCAGAAGTAAATGCAGGTTCAGATGAATCTATTTGTGCAGATGGTGGCAGTTTCGATTTAAGTACAACAAGTACAGTTGCAACATCAACTTCAGGCACTATAGTATGGACAACGAGTGGCGATGGAACTTTTGATGATGCCTCAGCTGAAGCACCAGTTTATACTTTAGGAACAGCAGATGAATCAGCTTCAGTAGTTCAATTAACAAAAACAGTAACAGGTATTGGAAGTTGTACAACATCAGTTTCAGATGTTATGAATTTAACAATTGATGCTTTACCAATGCCGGTAATAACTGCTCCAACTTATGTTTGTGTTGGAGAAGGAGCTTTAGATTTAACTACAATAGTAACTCCAGATTTCACAACAGGAGGACCAACAACAGATATTACTATCAATGGTGTGTCTAACACATCTTTTGATCCAGCAGTTTTAGCAGCAGGTACATATACTATTGAATATACTTTTGAAGATGCAACGACAGGTTGTGTAAATTCAGCAACAGCTGAAATTATAGTTTGCAATCCTTCTTTCGAATTAGTAAAAACTAGTGCTTATAGTGATACCAATGGAGACGGATTTGTAAGTCCAGGCGATGCTATTAACTACACATTCGTAGTAACAAAT
>NZ_PJBW01000021.1:0-2089 GCF_002836085.1 Olleya sp. 1-3 | reverse complement strand
TTCAAATTCGGTTTTTGATGTCAATGAAATTTGACTTATTCGATTATCAATAATCAATGGATTATTAGAACTGTCTTTAACTTTTTCATTATTCACATAAGAAATTGGTGTTTTCTGTCCAAATACAGACTGTCCAATTAGTAGTGAAATTATTAAGGCAAAGATGTTTTTCATAATTGTTGGCAACGTGTTTGTATAAGCTTTGTTGCGTTGTTTAAGCAATGAATTTACTAAATAAAACACGAACGGCGAAATTCCGAAGGAATTTCCCAAGTGAGCTAAAACCAGCAATAAAGTTTATACGGTGTTGGGCATAGTTAATTTTCAATTTCAATTCCTTTTTTATTATATTGAATTTTATTTTTCAGAAATCCCTCATTGTCGTAATTGAAAAGTGTTTTAACCTTTCCGTTTTGGTAATATTCTTTTACTGCTCCAAAAGCAAAACCATTTTTGAAATTCCCGTAAAATCTTATTTTTCCATTTGTAAAATAGTCTTTTTCTTCTCCGTTTAGAGGTGAGTCACATTTCATAAATGTTGAGCGAGATTCCTTTCTCAATTTTCTTAATTCAGAATTATTAATATCTTTTTTAAAAGAGAATGGTAGTGCTTTTATGTATTCATAAATTGAAGGAAAAAGTAAAGTGTCCTTTTTATTTTCCTTTGATATTTTTATAGTTATTCTTTCATTCGTTTCTTCGGAAATCAATTCATAAATTCCGCTTTTGGGTATCTTAATAATTGGATTGTCAAGGTTTTCAACGTCATATTCAATGTTTCCTTTTTTTAAAGAATAGAAAATTGCCTTTTCAATAGAATCATTGCAGGAATTTTTCAAATATAGTTGGTATTCAATTTCTTGAGAAAAAGAATTGAATGAAACTAAAAATATGATTATTGTAGCGATTTTCATAATTATGCCCAACGTTTAGTATAAGAAATCGTAGGGCAGGTGATAAGCACTATCGTTTCGGTTTATTACTTAGCTAAATATAAATATTTTGCTTTTATCTTTTTGCTCTAAATGCCAAATTTTATATTTAGCGGACTTTGTAAACAAACACAGACCTTTCGGTTAAGCCACAAATGCCCTATGTTTTTTATACACTGTTAGGCAACGTTTTTATATTCCGAACCTAACGTCTTTTATTCTTTTCTTTGAATCAAAATAAATGCTCAAATTAATTTCCTCGTACCAAAAATTTTCGTTGTTAGCTCCATATTTATAAATCTTTGTAGGTTCTCCGAGAGTTTTAATTATTTTCTTTTTAGAATAATCCATTTTGAGATTCTTCCATAAAGTTCCGAGATATTCTTTTTCGAGGAAAATGTGATTTAAAGTACTATCCTTTTTAAATTTAAGAGATATTCCATCAGTATCATAATTGATGAAGTAACTATCTTTATGATAGCTATGAATTGAATCGTTGCCTATTCTATTCATAAATGCAACGACCTCTTTACTTTGGGATGATTTACCTAATAGAGATTTTAATTCTTGGAATTTTACATTTGCTGAATTATTCTCATAATTTCTATTATCAATGCAAGGATGTTTTTCATTGTCAGATTCCGTTAGTGAATTGAAAATTGCTTCGCTGTCTACGAGAGTTAATTCTCCATTTCCATTCAGTTTGCTTTTCCAGTAGTCAGTTAGTTTTTTCAATTCAGATTCAGATATGATTTGTCCTTTTTCTTCAAACCATTCCCAAACTATTCCATTATAAACGTGGTGCCAACCAATTAATTCATCACAATTTTGATAAATGTATTTTGTTCCAAGTCCAACTTTTTCATATCTACTTGAATCATTTATACGAGTAAGAATTATATGAATTCCGATTGATTTTTCTGGATTTGATAATTGATTTAAAAGTTGTTCGTTAGCTTGTTTTCCAATTTCAACAAGTTCATTTGCATTAGAATCATACTCTTTAAGAACTAAAGTATAATTGCAATCAATTGGAATCGTTTCCCAATTCAGTTTTTCAATTAGTTCAGATATTCTCAATTCAGTTGCGGTTTGCCCAAAAGACAATCCACAAACTAAAGTTAGAATCGATAATATGATGTTTTTACGAATGTTCA
>NZ_PJBW01000020.1:0-2231 GCF_002836085.1 Olleya sp. 1-3 | reverse complement strand
ATTGTGTATGGTTAGTTGCGTGATTTAAGGAACTAAGTTAGCAAATAAATCACAGATAGAATATTCCGCAGGAATGTTCGTAAGTAGGCTAGAAGCAAGCAATTAATTATACGCGGTGTTAGCAAACGTATTTTTTTCAATTACTCATTTCCGCTATAATTATTCTTTTAATATAATAATCGTTCAAGTCGACTTTATTCGCTAATATTCTTTTAGCTGTGAAATAAAACGGAATTATTCCAAAGTCGTTTCTGTCTGTTACAAATGAACTTAAAAATTCAGATTTGCTTGCAATTGAGTTAAGTGCCTTAATGTATTTTCCGTTATGATTTGTCCTAACAAAATTCATATACTTTTTTAAGATGGAATCTTTAGAAATCTCTTTTTCGTCAAAAGGCATTGTCATAGCGCCTTTTTCAAATGTTCCATCTGATTTTTTGCATTGAGTTCTAGCTTTAACCAATAAAGTTTTATCATTCCAAGGATTTTTTTCAATCCAAGTAGAGTCGGCAACACAAAATATTTCTAGGCGTAATTGGCTCTTATTAAAGATATTTTTACTTTTTTCGGTTATCGCTAGAGAATGCTTAATTTTTCCATCACTTATTTCGGTTAGGAACTTTTTATAGGCATTTTCTATGTCCAAATTCGGATATTGAGTTTTTAGAAAACCATTCTCAAATTCAGAAACTAATAAGTTTAAAGTATTCGTGTTTTCAGTTCCTAAAACTTCATCAAATTCAGTTGGTTTAAGTTCCGTTTTTTTGTCTGAACAATTAAAAATTAAAAGAAGAATTATGAATATTTTGATGAATTTCATTGGTTGGTCATATGTTTGCTAACGTTGTTGTATATGGTTTGTTGCGTGGTTTAAACACCTAATTTAGCAAATAAAAACCGAATAGAAAATCCGCGAGGATTTTCGTAAGTAGGCTAGAACTAGCAATAAATTATATACGGTGTTACCTGCTGGCTTTATATTCGTTTAAATATTTATTTCCTTGTTCAATTAAGTATTTTGCATTTATAAAATCAGTTTTGGATTCGTGAATTATAAATCCATTATTTAGGTAAACCCGTTTTTTTTCATTTTCTCCATTTGATTGCTTGTTTACCCTTTCCGCATAGATTAATAAACCATTTTTGTAATAATAGTTTTCGGTCAGATAATTGTCTGTAGAGGCTGAATATTCAATTCGTATTAAGTCCTTGTTTTCAGGGTAATAATATTGGTAATATTCAAAACCACCAGTTTTATCAAAGTTTTTACCGTATTCAATTATTCCTTCCGTAATTGATGATTCCAATTCATTATCAATACTTCTATGGTAAGTATATTCGGTAATCTCTCGAATAATAGTTATATCTGGTAAATCTTGGCTTTTTACTCTTTTATATTTTGCTCCTTTTCTAATTTTTTCCTCTTTCCAATCGTAGTAATAAATAATATCTTCATCACTTATTTTATAACGTCCAACTTCGAAACTCTCGTTGTTTGGCTTAAAAAAATAAAACTCTCCGTCTTTTCTGAAAGTACCATTTGTCTCAATAGATTTAAAATATCGATAATCGTCTTTTTGTGATTTATCGTCGAGTCTAAAATTCCGATGACAATATGTAGAATCTGAATATATTATTATTTCTTGGATTGCATATTTTTTTTCGATTTCAAAAGTTTTGCTTTCAACTTTATAAATCCGAATTGCATTTTGTCCGTATGAACTGAAAAGTGGTAGAATTAATAATGTCCAAAAAATGTATTTCATTAGTTCGTAAGTTTTTTCAGCTTGCAGGTAACGTGCTTGTGCATGACTTAGTATGCGTTATTAAGTCAACTAAATTAATAAATAAAAACTACCCATTAGTGAAATTCGGCAGAATTTCACGATACGCATAAAACAAGCATATTAATTATGCACGTTGTTGCCAGGCGTGGAATTTTGCTAATTATTTCACATAATCAATGTCATTCCGTTTGAGTGAGATTCAACACAACAGTTGGAGTTCGGCAATAGTTTCGTCCGCTTTTAATTCGGTTTTGAGTGAGGTTCAACAGTTTGATTTTCACACAAACTTGCTAAAATTCCGCAAACCATATAAATTCCATTTAAGTAGAATTTCGCCAGAGTGAAATTCAGTTTACAGTAAGTTTTTCGGAGTTTGAGTCGGCAGAATTTCGGTGATTTTAAAGTTCTGTTTTTTCAGTTTGAGTGGAATTCCGCTATGCTTGG
>NZ_PJBW01000019.1:0-2993 GCF_002836085.1 Olleya sp. 1-3 | reverse complement strand
GCCAAGCATAGCGGAATTCCACTCAAACTGAAAAAATAGGACTTTAAAATAACCGAATTTCTGCCGACTCAAACTCCGAAAAACTTACCGTAAACTGAATTTCACTCTTGCGGAATTCTGATCAAACGGAATTTATATAGTTTACGGAATTTAAGCAGCCTTGTGTGAAATTCAGACTATTGAACCTCACTCAAATCCGAATTGAAAGCGGATGAATCTATTGCCGAATTCCAACTGTTGTGTTGAATTTCACTCAAACGGAATTACATTGATTATGTGAAATAATTAGCGAAATTCCACGCGTGGCAACAACGTGCATAATTAATATGCTTGTTTTATGCGTATCGTGAAATTCTGCCGAATTTCACTAATGGTTAGTTTTTATTTATTAATTTAGTTGACTTAACAACGCATACTAAGTCATGCACAAGCACGTTGTACATAATACCACAAACTGCGAAAAAGAATGATAGATATTACTAAAAAATTACCAATTTCATTAATTACTCTTTTGAATAATTTTAATGAAAAATTAATTCCTTTTCGTAAAAAAACAGAATTAAATGCTACTTCTTCTAAAGTTAGCTTTAATAGTATAAATTATGAAAGCATAAAAACAAAATACACAATCAAAGACAGTAATTTCTTTTTTGAAATAAATTTCGTAATAGACGGAGATTATATAGGTTGGAACTATTATCCTGAAACAAAAGATTCAAGTAAAAAAACCACTCAAAAGAGAATTTTATTTGACAAAAAATCATCAAGTCAACTAGCAACAGACTTGACAAAATGGGAAGAGAATATTATTTTAACTGACAAACTAGACAATCCTTTAGATTTCTTTATTAAAGACAGAATAATAGAATTTTACTCAAATGAAATTCAACAAAAAATGACTTTTAACGAATTTGAAGACGAATTACCTCTCGCATCCGAAAAACAAGAATTAGCAATAATATTAATTGAAAAACAAGAAAAATTTTTAGAAATAGAATTAAAAGAAATAGAGGATAAAACTTCCGAAAAATATCAAGATTTAAATAAGGCAAAGGAAAACTTAGAAGAATTAAAGGAAAATATGTCCCGAATGACTGTGTCTGAAGTGAAATACAAATGGAGTCTTTCTTTTGGCACTATTATTAAATGGTCTAAAAAGAAATTTACAAGTTTTATGAATATTGACAAAGCAAGTGGAAATGACATATCAAGATTGATAGGTAGTTTTTTAGGAGGAGTATTTGGAGTTCCTAAAATTGAATAAAGTACTATGTACAACACCGTGTATAATTAATTGCTGGTTTTAGCTCACTTGGGAAATTCCTTCGGAATTTCGCCGTTCGTGCTTTATTTAGTAAATTCAATGCTTAAACAATGCAACTAATCATACACAACAACGTTAGCTACAATTACTCGGAAAAATTACCAACCAGAAATCTGCCAAACTTTACGCTGAAAGAACCACTCAAAATCGGAATCAAATATTGCGGAATAATTTACTCATCTCCTGAATTTACTCTTGCGGAATTTAGCAAGTTGCGGAATAGCCACTCTAACGGAATTAAAAAAAGAAGATCACTTTTCGGACTTCACTCAGAATTGAGCAATTTAGCGGAATAAAAAAAGCGTACTTACTCGAATGTCTTGTAAAAGTAGCTAACAACGCATAAAAAAAATTGCTATATTTAGAACTAATTTTAAAAGTCGTTGCTATTTTACTACATCTGATTTTCCTTCGGAAAATCCTCGCACGCAAAAACGCAACTATTTTTATACAAAACCGTTAGGCAACATTTGAAATGAACATTGAGAAAACCATTTTACTTTTAGTATTTTATTTGATAACTGGCTTATCATTTGGTCAAACTGAATCTGAAAAACGGATTTCTGAACTTATCGATAAATTGAATTGGGAATCTGTGACAATTGATTGTAACTATGATTTAGTTTTAACTCAAACTGATTCGATTTCTAATAAGTTAGTAGAAATTGGAAAACCCATAACAAATCAGATGTTGAGTGCTTTAAGAATCCCTGAAAAATCAGTAGCTTCTCACATAATTCTAACTCGAATATACAAAGACACTGAAAAAAGAATTGAAGGAATTGGAACTAAATATATTCGCAAAAATTGTAAAGAATCTGTTGGATGGCATCATATTTACAATGGAATTAATTGGGAATGGATTTCTGGAGATGGTTTAAGTATAACTCAAAGCCAAATGGATTTAGCTTCAAATTATTGGAATAAAAAATTGATTTTAAAAACTAAAGCTAAAATGCCAAGTTTTGACGAAATTATCAAAAGACTTACACTCGAAGATAATGCAAAATATCCTTGTATTGATAATAAAAACTATGAGAACAATTCATCTAATATTAAGTTTGAGAATTTAAAGAAAGTCATTGGTCTCAAATCAACTGACAAAGAATTAGTACAATTAATGAGTAGCTTAGGCAATGACACTATAAATAGTTATTATGATGATAGTTATTTCATTGAAAATGGTCCAGATGGTATAGAATTTAAATTTGCCTCTAATGATTCCCTAATGAGAATTTTTATTACCAAAGATTACAAAGGAACATTATGGAGCGACATAAATT
Source organism: Olleya sp. 1-3 (assembly GCF_002836085.1). Taxonomy (NCBI): domain Bacteria; kingdom Pseudomonadati; phylum Bacteroidota; class Flavobacteriia; order Flavobacteriales; family Flavobacteriaceae; genus Olleya; species Olleya sp. 1-3. The sequence continues at coordinate 386 of NZ_PJBW01000019.1, read as the reverse complement.
TTAAATACAAAAAAAGAAAGATTGAGCGGAAATTGCCAAAACCTGATGAGCGAAAAAGTGGAGGTGGAAAACAAGAGAGGTTTTGGTATCGCGAACCGAATTTAGAAATCTTTTTTAATAGTGATGAGACTATTAAACATATAATGATTGGAATATAAAAACGAAAATAAAACGTTGCCTAACAACGTGTATAAAACATAGCTATTATAGGCTTTCCGAGAGGTTTTTGTATATTTACAAAGTACGCCAAATTTTTTATTTGGTTATATTTATAAAAGAAAATTAAACATAAAAATAAAAAATTCGGCTCGTGCTAAATCCGAAAAGTTAGCGTTTATTTATACGCTACGTTTCATACACAAGACCGTTACCTGCAAGCTGTAAAG